>JAYWDN010000040.1:0-39118 GCA_043780615.1 Bacteroidota bacterium
GGGCTGCTCACCATGGACGGTGTGAAAGAATTGATTTTAAAAAATATACCCGAAAATAATTTTGCGTCATTGAAAATTCCGCTCACCATTGCGGCCACCGAAATCAGAAAAGGAGAAGTGCATTATTTTTCTTCGGGCGAGCTCGCCCCTGCGGTGGTGGCCTCATGCAGCATCCCCGCCATTTTCAACCCGATGAATTTGAATAATAATTTGTACGTGGATGGCGGCCTGCTTGATAACTTGCCCGCGCGCAGCATCCGCCATCAATGCGATCTTTTGATCGGCTCGCATTGCAACAAGATCAGTTCTGAGTTTGACCCCAAGAATGTAAAAAATGTAATTGAACGCAGCATGCTCATTGCCATCTCTGCCAACACACGTCAAAGCAAAAGCTTGTGCGATGTATGCATTGAGCCACCAAACATGGATCGCTTCACGGTGTTTGATATTGGCAAGGCACAAGAGATCTATGAGTTGGGCTATCGCTTCACCAAGGAAAATTTCTCTGCAGAAAGTATTAGAAAAACAACGGCCGCATGACCCAACCCGAACGATCGTTCAAAGAACAGATTTTGCAGGGCATCCCCGATGAACTGCCAAAACTAAAACCATTGGATGCTTCGGTCAGTCATGCCCCCAAACGAAAAGATATTTTATCGGTGGCCGAAAAGAAACTTGCCATCAAAAATGCGTTGCGGTATTTTCACCCTCTGCACCACGAAATTTTAGCGAATGAATTTTATGAAGAACTAAAAAAATTCGGACGAATCTATATGCACCGTTTTCGTCCCGATTATGAAATGTCTGCACGCCCGATTTCAGAATATCCTTTTCAATCCATTCAAGGAGCAGCGATCCAGTTGATGATCCAAAATAATCTCGATCCTGCCGTGGCGCAACATCCGCACGAGCTCATCACCTACGGAGGCAATGGGGCGGTGTTTCAAAACTGGGCGCAGTATTTATTGACCATGAAATATTTGGCCACGATGACAGACAAGCAAACACTGCACATGTACTCGGGCCACCCGATGGGCGTGTTTCCCTCTTCGAAAGAAGCACCTCGAGTAGTTGTAACAAATGGGATGATGATCCCCAATTATTCGCAGCAAGACGATTGGGAAAAATACAATGCGTTGGGCGTAACGCAATACGGACAGATGACGGCAGGTAGTTACATGTACATTGGGCCGCAAGGAATTGTGCATGGCACGAACATCACGATATTAAATGCTGGAAGAAAAATTTCAAAACAAGGTGAAGGCCTTGCAGGAAAAATATTTGTTACGTCCGGACTTGGCGGGATGAGCGGTGCACAACCTAAGGCAGGAAATATTGCAGGGTGCATCACCGTGATTGCCGAAGTGAATGAAAAAGCCACACAGAAAAGACATCAACAAGGTTGGGTGGACGAAGTGGTTGATGATTTGGAGAAACTTTGTACGCGAGTAATTGAAGCGAAGAAAAATAAGGAAGTTGTGTCCATTGCTTATCAAGGAAACATCGTTGAAGTGTGGGAGAAATTCTTAAAAAAAAATATTTACATCGACCTCGGCTCTGATCAAACCTCATTGCACAATCCATGGGCGGGTGGGTATTATCCCGTTGGATTGACGTTCGGGCAATCGAATAAATTAATGACTGACAATCCTGGCGAATTTAAGAATCAAGTTCAGTCATCCTTGAAGAGACATGCCTCTGCCATCAATCAACACACAGCAAGGGGCACTTACTTTTTTGATTATGGAAATGCATTTTTGTTGGAGGCATCGCGTGCGGGTGCAGATGTGATGGCAGCAGACGGAATTGATTTTCGTTATCCATCGTATGTGCAAGACATCATGGGCCCGATGTGTTTCGATTATGGCTTCGGGCCGTTTCGTTGGGTGTGTACTTCGGGCAAGCAAGAGGATTTAGATTTCACCGATCAGCTTGCCGCAACTGTTTTAGAAACCATTTTAAAAGATGCTTTACCAGAAATCCAATCGCAGCTTACCGACAATATCAACTGGATAAAAGCCGCTAAGCAAAATAAACTAGTGGTCGGTTCGAAAGCACGCATCCTCTATGCTGATGCCGAAGGAAGAATGAAAATTGCGGAAGCATTTAATGAAGCCATAAAGAATAAAAAAATAAGCCTTGTTGTTTTGGGTCGGGATCATCACGATGTGTCGGGAACGGATTCTCCTTATCGCGAAACCTCCAATATTTATGATGGCTCGCGCTACACGGCCGACATGGCAATCCACAATGTGATCGGAGACTCGTTTCGCGGAGCAACATGGGTTTCTATTCACAACGGGGGCGGAGTGGGCTGGGGCGAAGTGATCAACGGTGGCTTCGGTCTGCTGCTCGATGGCTCTGCCGATACGAGCCGAAGATTAAAAAGCATGTTGTATTTCGATGTGAACAATGGAATTGCCCGAAGGGCGTGGGCGCGCAATGCGGGTGCGATCAGCGCGATCAAAAAAGAAATGGACAAAGGCTTGCAGGTAACACTGCCCTACCTAGCGGATGATAAGCTCATCGATAAAATCATTTGATAATGCTCAGACCTATTTACATTTTTATTTTTAAACTGATCGGCTGGAAGGTAGAAGGCTCGTTTCCACATCAACTAAAAAAATACATTGTGGCGGTAGCCCCACACACCAGCAATTGGGATTTTGTGATCGGGATGATGGCGCGCAGCGTTACGAATGTACAACACGCAAAATTTCTGGGAAAGAGCCCGTTGTTCAAAGCCCCGCATGGTTGGTTCTTCCGGATGTTGGGCGGCTATCCGGTTGACCGCTCTTCGCCCAACGACATGGTGCAGCAAGTGGTAGATATCTTTAATAAGCACGATGAATTTATTTTGGCCATTGCCCCCGAAGGCACGCGCAAGAAAGTGGGCAAGCTGAAAACCGGCTTTTATTTTATTGCAATGAAAGCCAACGTGCCGATCGTTCCTTGTGGATTTGATTTTCAAAAAAGAAAAATTATAATTGGCCAGCCTTTTTACCCAACAGGAAACACCGATGCCGATATGGAGTTGCTCAGGAAATTTTATAGTGCCATTAAAGGAAGCAACCCCGAGTTGGGGATTGATTGATTTACATTTTGTAATTTAGCAGCAAACAAAATCCACTCTTATGAAAAAAATATTTTTATTAACCAGTTGTGCTTTTCTTTTTTCGGTGATGTCTTTTGCGCAAGTGCGTTTTGATGTGGGCTTGAAGGGCGGCCTCAACTTTGCAAGCATCAATACCGGTTCTTCGGTAGCACAAAACTATAGCAATCGCACGGGCTACCATGTAGGTGTGTATGCGATGATAAAAATTACCAAGTTCGCCATTCAACCCGAAATCATTTTCTCAAAACAAGGGCAGACTTACTCTTTATCGAGCAGTTCCAACCTAAAATCGAACTTTGATTACATCAACATTCCAATCATCATCAAATTTTATTTGGTTGGAGGATTGAACTTACAAGCTGGCCCTCAATTTAGTTTTTTGTCTAATTCAACGGGCTATACCTTAAACACGAGCACCTCAACAGTCACTGCCCAGTCGCTAAATAATTTTGTAAAATCATCCGATGTCTCATTGAGTGTAGGGGCAGGATGGGATTTACCCTTCGGCCTAAACATCACAGCACGCTATAACATGGGCTTGTCTGACATCAATAAAAACTCAGGAATCAATTCACCATTGATCACCACATCATTAGGTACCAATGAAGCGAAGAACCAAGTGTTTCAAGCATCGGTGGGCTACCGCTTATTTAAGTTTGGCAATTAAGATTTTTTAATTTAGGAAAGAAGCTGCCATTCGCAGCTTTCTTTTTTTATGAGTGTTATCATTTTGTATTTTTGAGGGCATTAAATTACGGCCATGAAACTATTGACGAACTTCACTCTCGCATCGTGCCTGCTGCTTCTGCCTTTCACTTCGAAGGCGCAACTAAAAATAGAAGCAGGGTTCAAAGGAGGGTTGAATTTTTCGAGCCTCGACTTGAATGGCGCGGGCAAGTTGGTGCAGACCAGTTACAATTCCAGAAATGGTTTTCATATTGGTGGCTATGCGCAATTCAGGGTTGCCAAGTTGGCGGTACAGCCCGAGCTTATTTTTTCTACGCAAGGCCAAGATTTTTCTTCGCAATACTATTCTAACCTCAACACTTCTTTTAGTTATATCAATATCCCGTTTGTGTTAAAGTATTATTTAGTGGGTGGCCTCAATTTGCAAGTTGGCCCGCAGATTGGTTTTTTAGTTGGGTCAAAAGGAGATTTAGTGACTACGGGAAGTTCGCAAGCAATATATAAATATGGGCAGAGCTTGAAAGATTTTACAAACTCCACCGACTTTTCCATTGTGTTTGGTGCGGGCATTGATTTACCTTATGGCGCAAACATTGGTGTTCGTTATAATTTAGGGATCTCCGACATCAACAAGAACACCAACAGCAGCAACGTGGGTGTTGCCACTCCTTCGTTCAGCACGGCCTACACCAAAAATCAAGTGCTTCAAGTCTCGGTAGGATATCGTTTGTTCAAAGCCGGAAAATAATTTTTTTCAATGAAGGTTCTAATGAGTTTGCTCGTATTCATCGTCAACTAAAAGTTTTTTTTCTGACGCAGCCTGCACCGCAAGAAAATCACATCGTTCGTTTTCAGGATGCCCTGCATGGCCTTTGACCCAGACAAATTTTGGGTTTAGTTTTTGATGCAACGGAATGTAGCGCAGCCACAGATCTATGTTGGCTTTTTTTTTGAAGTTTTTCTTTTGCCAGTTCCACAGCCAGCCTTTCTCAACAGCATCGACTACATATTTTGAATCGGAATAAATGGTGACGGGGATTCCATTTTTTTTGATGGCTTCCAATCCTTTTATCACGGCAAGCAGTTCCATGCGGTTGTTGGTGGTGAGCCGAAACCCTTCCGATAATTCTTTTTCGGCATTGTTGAATTTCATCACTACACCGTAGCCGCCTGGCCCCGGGTTGCCTTGTGCTGCACCATCGGTGTAAATGCGGATCATCCGATGGGTATGGCTATGCCTGTGCGTTCGATCTCTCCGATGAAAGGATTAGTGTTCGTGCTTTCTGAAGTGTGAAAAGTGTGAACTTCCAGCGAGGTGTGAAATTTTTTCTTGGATGGAATGATCAATTCAATATCAGCAGGAAGGCAACCGCTAAACCGATCGTCCCACACAGCAAGGTCAATATCGGAGTGCTCGTGGGCAACACCTTTGGCATACGAACCAAAAAGGATCGCACGGTTTGGGGAGAATCCTTGTTTTTTCAATTCGTCCACAAACTCTTTGGAAATCTTTATAACAGTTGATCGAGCAAACATGTCCGCATCTTTTTAACAAGCTCGAATTTTTCTTCCGTATAATCTTTAGTCGCCATCCGACTGATTTTTTCTTGATAGTCGGGATAACGACCCTCCAAGTTCCAGGCGTTCAATGCCCGCATCTCGTCAACATCTTTTGCAGGCAAATCTAGGTTTGTGTTGCTGTACAAATGTTCTAGGCTGTGCGTATAAGGAGGCACATCGCCTGTGTTATCTTTCACCCAGTTCGCTTTCAGTAATTTTTCGATGGTCAGGTGAAGGAAGAACAATGCATGCGAATACCTCTTGCTTTTAAGAAGTTCTTGGGCAACTTCCCAATCTTCCTGTGCTATCCGTTTCCAATAACTTATTTGTTCATTTTTGCCCATGGCGTAAATTTAACAACTTAGCCTAACATCATGTTGCTCTTAAAAATCTTCACGGCTATCGAGAGCAAGATCACGCCAAACACTCTGCGCAAAACCGCAAAACCAGATTTTCCGATTTTCCTTTCCAGCCACGCACTGGAGCGGAGCACAATATAAACAAAGACTAAGTTCAAGACGATGCCAATCAAAATGTCCCACTCTTCATACACGGCACGCAGCGAAAGGATGGTGGTGAGTGTACCGGCCCCTGCAATCAGCGGAAATGCAATGGGCACAATAGACCCCGAGCCTTTGGCATCGGGGTCGTCTTTGATCAACGTGATGCCGAGGATCATCTCCATAGCTATAATAAACATAACGATGGAACCCGCAACAGCAAATGAACCCACATCCAACCCAAACAAATTCAAGATCGACTGGCCGAGATAAAGAAAAGCAACCATCAATACAGCAGCAATGGCGGTGGCACGTTCGGCATAAATGCGGCCTTCGCGCTGGCGTATCAAAATGATGAATGGAATGGAGCCCACAATATCGATCACTGAAAAAAGAATGAGCGTGACGGAAAAGATTTCTTTGATGTCCATGAAAGATAGTTTAGCAACTCTAAATTAATCAAAAGGCAGCCACGGATTACACAGATGGACACAGATTATTGGAGCGAAGAATTGAAAGCAACTTTAGTTTTTTATTTATGCCTTATTTTGGTGAGGCGCAGTTCAACTAACTTCTGCGTTAAATCTGCGTCATCGGTGGCTTTTTTTACGAACCAATTCCAATACGCCATTCACGAACGTGAGCGGGTGTGGTGGGTTTCCGGGCACATACAAATCGATTGGATATTTATCAAGAAAACTTCGGTTCAGTGCGCCACTTCCTGCAAAGATGCCGCCACTGATAGCATCGGTGCCTACGAGGATAATGATTTTTGGTGACGGCACGGCATCATAGCAGGTTTGCAACGGCCCGGCCATGTTTTCTGAAATCGGGCCCGTGATCACAATACCGTCACAGTGGCGTGGCGAAGCTAAAAATTCAATTCCAAACCTGCCCATGTCAAAGTTGGGATTGCCAGCCGCATTGAGTTCGGCTTCGTCCGCGTTGGCGCCTGCAGCAGAAATTTCGCGCAGCTTGAGCGAGCGGCCAAACAAAGAGCTGATTTCTTCACGGATTTTATTTTTATCTAACGTGATCAGATTTTTATTACCTTCTTTGACAATCAGCCGTTCGCGCACATTGGTTGCGATTTTATAATCGGTGGTGAACTTGATTTTATCGGGGTAAGCAAAGGAGCATTCGCCACACATCACACACTTGCCCATGTCGATACTAACGGGAGAAGTACCGATCGCACTTGTTGGACATAAGGCTGCGAGTGCCACTTCATCAACTTTTTCAGTTGATATTTCGGGCCTGCCTTTAAAGGGACCAGGCAATTGCGGCTTGGTTACATCGGAGATGAATTGTTTGCCCAGCCGGTTCAGTATTTTCAGGTCTTCAAAAAACATGATCTATTTGTTAACGATTATTTAGGCAACACTTGTATGGCTTGGTTGATAAGGTCGATCAAAAAATCAGGGCTCACCACACCGAAGATCAGCACCGAGCCAATGAGCAGAAGAGGGGGAATGGACTCTGCCGGGCTCACGTGCTGCACCACCTTTGCCTGCGGGTTGTCGAGAAAAATAAGGCTGAAAAAATTTCGCACCATGGCGTACACAAAAAAGCAAAGCAAAAACATCACTATAAAAACAATCCACCACTTGCCCGAGATCATGAGCGATTTGAAAAGCATGAACTCTGTCATAAACAAACCCGAGGGTGGCATGGCCACGATCGCCAACAAGCCGGCCAGCAAGGCAATGCTGCCTGCCGGACTTATTTTAAAATAATTTCCGCACGCTTCCATGGCTTTGCTGTTGAACACGCGGTGTACTTGCCCGATCTGAAAAAATAACCCTGCTTTCGCGAAAGCGTGAAGGGTAAGGTGGAGGATGGCAACGAGGTAGCCGGTGGCCCCCGTAGAAAAAGCAACCAAGATCAAGCCGGCATGCTCCATGCTGGAATATGCCAGCATCCGTTTGTAGTTGTTGGTTTTTAAAATGAAGACGGCCGCTAAAAACAAACTGAGCACACCTGTGAGCAACAGTAGATTGTTCATCCAAGCGAGGATGGAAGTATGACAATAGATTTGATAAAAACGGTAGATGGCCATGAAGCCTACACTCATCAAAGGGCCAGAGAACATAGCCCCGACTGGAGATGGCGAACTGTCTTTGGCATCAATGTCGATGGTGAACAGAGGCACGATGCCCATCTTCACGCTGAAGCCCGTGAGCACAAAAATAAATGAAGTCTTGATCCATCCAATGTTCATCAAAGGGGCAATGGCAATGAGGCTGTCAATGTCGTTGGGCGTGTTGTGCGCGGCAATGCTTAGGAACATGATTCCGGCAAAGCCCAGCGTAACACCAATAGAACTAACAAATAAATATTTCCAGGTAGCTTCCATCGAGAGCCGGTCGCGGTCGTGGTAGATCAATGTTGCGCCACTGAGTGTAGAAGCTTCCAGAAAAGCCCACAACAGGCCGATGTGCGTGGAGAGAAACACACCCGTGATGGCGGTAACGAAAATTACAAAAGCGCCATTATGAATGGCAATTGCTCGTGCCCCCTGATTTCTTTTTTTGGCGTAGATCACATAATGAAATGCAGAAAAAAAAGTGATGATCAGCGTGACAAACAAAAACAATACACCCAGTGCATCGGCATGGAGGAGCCCACTTCTTTGTTGATCGAGTAGTTGGGCTTCATTGACACACAACAATCCCAGAACAACGATGTATAGAAATACCAGCGCATGACTTACGGTGGTTTTTCGTACCAAAAACAACGTGATGATCAGCAGCGCGGAAGCGGCAAAGTAAATTTCTGTCATCGTTAGTCTTTTAATTCTTTAAGCTGATCGACATCCAACGTGCTAAAGCTCTCCAACCGATTGATGAAAAGCCCCAGGATGAGCACGGACGAAAATACATCGAGGAGGACGGCCAAATTTACAGTCAATGGCATTTCATTGCCGATGGCCAGCGACAAAAGAAAAACCCCGTTTTCAATGATAAGGTACCCCATCATGTGGGTGAACACTTGCTTGTGTACGATGATCAGGTAAAGGCCTGTGAAGATGGCTGCGATAGCGCCCGTGAAATATTTTACTTGTATTTGTTGGTCATGCAAGAGATAGGAAAGCAGGAAACTAAAAAAAATAATTACGGAAACCACAGTCAATGAAATGTACCCAGGAACAACCAATGCAATCTGACGATCTCCAGTTTTCTTAATCAATAGGCGATGAATAAAATAAGGAAGCACAATTACTTTGATCACCAATGTTTCTAGGAGGATCAAGACCAAGTGCCAAACGTCAAGACTCTTTAGTTCAATGTAGGTGATGAAAAATAATAACAATCCTTGCAAAGCAATGAGCGCATTGTAGGTTCTCATCCGCTCGGCCACTGCAAGGTAGATGAGGGTGATGCTAAAGGAGATGATGAGCAGGCTGATCATAATAATTTGTTGGTAATAATGAGCGCAACTAAAAAGGCGATGGCAGCGATGGAGGAAAGCGTTAAGATGAACTGCGGGTTTTTTTCAATTTTGAGCCGTGCACGGAATGACTCCATCAGCCCAACAATCACCGCAAACGCCAGGATGACGCCAATGAATATTAATGCTCGGATCCCTATCAATTGATGTTCGGGCAAAATAAAATTGGCGATGAGCGCACCAAAAACCCCAAACTTGAATGCATTGGCAAGTTGCACCAATCCCAAATCAAAGCCACTGTTGTCGAGCAGGATTACTTCGTGTACCATCGTCAATTCCAAATGTGTTTTCGGATCGTCCACAGGCAACCGGCTATTTTCGATCATTGCTATTTGAACAAGCACATACGATGCAAGCAATGAAAGAACTAAGTAGGTGCTGGAGTTCAGATGCCAGTTGGCAAAGATTCCATAAAATGAATCGTGCCCGGCCATCATCGCGAACGTGCCAAACAGAATGATGAAGGCAGGCTCGGCCAACATGGAATAGAGTGCTTCGCGATTGGCGCCCATTCCTTCAAAGCCGCTGCCCACATCGAGCGCATTAAGGATGAGGAAAAATTTTCCGAGCCCCAGAAGATAAATGAACAACAGCAAGTCGCCCGGAAAAGAGATCAACCCTGCTGCATCCCCGAAGGGAATAAAAAACACACTTAAGAAAATGGTGGCGAAGTAAATAACAGGCGCGATCTGAAAAATGAAACTGGTAGTGGTGCTGTAAACATTTCCTTTTCGCAGCAACCGAAAAATATCGTAAAGCGGTTGCAACAACCCTGGGCCTTTGCGCCCGCTCACTTTTGCTTTCACTTTGGCAATGATGCCAGGAAAGAGGAGCGAGGTGAGCAAGATGAGCGCAGCGGGGATCATAAGGCGTTGATGACAGTTAAAAAAGCAACGATGAGAATGAAGCCAAGGCCGTATAAAATATAATGCTGGATATTGCCGCTTCGCAGCACGGTGAACTTCAGCATGATGTTCATAAACAGTTTGGAGGGGTTTAAAATCAACACTTTTTCAAGTTCATCCTCTTGGTGCGTTTCGTATTTTCTTTTTTCGGCAGGAAAAATATCTTCACTTTTGATTGGATGGTAATGTGTTTTTATTCCGGATAACAAGAGCGAAAGATTTTTCAGGTTGTCGGCAAACGTGGTGGACGTGTACTGATGCTCGGGTGTGAGTGCTGGATACCCACAACCCCATGTAGGGCCGTAAGCAATCGTTTTTGTTTTTTGTTGCATTGCCCGGACGGCAAATAATACAAGGAGGAGCAACACGAACAATCCAAGAGCAATGCTTAGAGGTTGGAGAATCGGGCCGACTAAATTCATAGGGGCAACTTTTCCGATTGGCAAGTACATTTGCGCGATGCCTTCAACTACTGGCATCATAACAAATGAAGCGAGCCCGATTATAATGATTGGGATCGCGATCAAAAATTTTGGAAGCAGCATAGACGAAGAGACTTCGCTTGCGTGGTTAGTTTTGTTTGTTCGTGCTGCGCCAAGAAAGACAACCCCAAATGCTTTGGTAAAACAAAACACAGCCAGTCCACCGGTAAGCGTAAGGCCGGTAATCCCGCCAAGGAATAAAAGAGACGTGTAAATGTTGATGTCCAATCCAGAAAAGAAACCTTTGTAAATTAAAAACTCAGAGATGAAACCGTTGAACGGAGGCAACCCGCAAATCGCAATCGAGGCCAACAAAAACATTGCTCCCGTAGTCGGCATTTTCTTTAATAGTCCACCGAGTTCATTTACATCGCGGGTATGACATTGATTGTAAACTGAGCCTGCACAATAAAACAACAGCGACTTAAAGAGACTGTGGTTCAGCACATGCAAGATTGCCCCGCTGAAACCAAGTAAACAAATGACCGGGTTGCCGAGTGCTTTGCCGATGAGCCCTGTGCCAATGCCGATGCCAATGATGCCAATGTTTTCGATGCTGTGGTAAGCCAACATTTTTTTGAGATCGTGCTGGAAGATGGCGAAGAACACACCAAATACGGAAGAGATAAGGGAGACAATTAAAATGATGGTGCCAATCTCCATGAGGTCTTGATTTAAAAAACTTACTACGCGTAAAATCCCATAGATGCCCATCTTGATCATCGTGCCCGACATGATGCCCGAGATGTGTGAAGGTGCTGCGGGATGGGCATGAGGCAGCCAGCTGTGCAACGGAATAAACCCTGCCTTGATGCCAAACCCAAAAAAGAAAAGTAGGAACATGGGGATGGACGGGTAACTTTTGAAATACAAAGCGAGCCCGTCAAAACCAGAGATGCCTGTCTTTGCTTCGACTAAAGCAAAAGCGGCCAGTACAAAGAACAGGGCCACGTGCATTTGAATGAGATAATAAATGCCCGTGTTCAGGATTTGTTTTTTCTCGCTCTCAAAGATGACGAGCATGAATGACGAGATGGACATGATCTCCCATGCCACGAGAAAAGGAAGTCCTTCTTGCAGCGACACCACCAAGATCATCGCAATCTGCAGCCATATCAAAAAGAAATAGTGGAGCGAAAAATCTTGATTGGTTTTTGTTGCTTCATACGTTTTCAGATAACCCTTGCTGTATAAGATACTCGTGAGCGTTCCGAAATTGATGACGATGAGAAAGAAGGCCGAAAGTTTATCGATCACCAGCCGCGAGCTGTGAAACCAGAAAGGCATCGATAGGTGCTGCGTTATTGTTTCGCCCGTTAAACTTTGTACTGCCCACGTGGTGGTAACAAAGGCAAGCCCCAACGAAAGCACCAGGCACAAGGGCTGCTTCCAGCGCACCGGCACAAAATAAACCAGCAGCGACAGCACGGTGATCAATTCAAAAATATGGACTGCCTTCATTTGCTAATATTTTTTTCTCTTCCAATGCCTCGGTCTGCCCACAGACCGAAAGGAGGTAAGGTGGGAATGGTGGTCTGTGAAGACACAGACCACGAAGAGTGAACGATGCCTTGACGCCTATAAATCATGTCCGCAATAACTTAAGTTGTAGCTCTTGTTGTTGATCGGGAAGTCAGAAATTTCCAAGTCGCGCAATGAGAGTGCTAACGCAAACCAATTGTGCATGGAAGGGTCTTTGATTTTATAATGCACAATTTTTCCATCGTTGTCCGTTGCCGCGCAATGGCATATTTCGCCACGCCAACCTTCTACCAAAGAAACACACAAAGAATTGGGCGCCAGCTTTAATTCTTTTTCGGAAACAGGTTTTTGAATTTCTTCACCGAGCCCTTTCAGTTGAGACACCAAGTCGCGGATGTACCGGATCGAATTTTTGATTTCCAGCTTTCGCAAATACGCCCTTGCCCACACGTCACCGCTCTCCAATGTTTCCGTGGCAATGCCGTGGTGTTTGTAGCCTGCAAATGGATGCGTGAGACGAACATCCCTTTTGATGCCCACCATCCGTGCAGCCATGCCCACCGCCCCAATCAGTTCCATTTGTTTTTTGGTCACCTTTCCAATATTCTCGAAGCGCATCAGCAACGAGGGCAACGAAAAAAGCCGCTCGCACATCGGATCAAAAACTTCTTCGAACTTAACCAAGAATTTTAAAAGCTTGCCAATCAATTCTTCGGTGAGCGGATAGTGGCTACCGCCCACGCGGATAAGTCCTTTGCCAAACCGGTTGCCACACCAGGTTTGTGTGTAGTTGATGGCGGGCGTGCGCAGGGTGCCAAACACCGAGGCCGCCAACTGGTAGGCGGTGCCGATGTTCAGGGTGCCCAAGTCGCCCACGTGCACGGCAATGCGTTCCAGTTCCAATCCGATTGTTCGTTCTAATTCAAGTATAGAATTTATTTTGATGCCTGACAGTGATTCCATCAGGCTGGCGAACGCAAGCGCGTGGCCCACGGCCGTGTCTCCGGCAATGGATTCTGAAATGATCGTTCGTTGGATCAACGAAGTTTTTTTGAGAAATAAATCTTCGATGCCTCGATGTTGCCAACCTAATTGTATCTCAAGATGAAGCACGTTTTCGCCACTGCACAGAAACCTAAAATGGCCGGGCTCAATCACGCCTGCGTGGATCGGGCCAACTCCTACTTGATGAAGTTCTTGACTTTCAATTTGATAGAACGGGTAATTGGTGATGACTTTGTTTTTGTCAGCTCGGTCAAAGGCATAACGCACAGGCTTCGGCCAGGGATGATCGGTGAAGTTGACATTAAAATTCTCGTGAATCTCTCGTTCAAAAATGTGCAGTGCAAAAAAATCTTTAGAGAGTGCAGGCAGTTCATTCTTCTCATTCAAAATCATCTCGTGCGAAACCACTGCAATCGTTCCGTTCTTATCATCAGCAACACAGGCAATGAATTTCAATTTGCTATCGGCCGGATAGGCGTAATAATTAACACAATGTTTCCCTTCCTCTTTTAAGAGTTGGGACATCGCTTTGTAAAACTGATCGTAAGGAAGCACTGGCAGATTTTGTAATGCCACAGTACTTTGGTTTTTGATGAGGACGTACTCCAATTTCTGCTCAAGTATATCCATAGTTGAAACCCTAATGTACTAAGTGGACTTACGCAAAACAACTAAATGAATATCTGCCTGAGTTTATCGACCGCGTGCCGCTCAAGCCTTTAGCGGTGGGGCAAGTCGATTCGAAGCTCAAATGCTTAGTTTTCGTCCCGATAGTCATTGGGATCTAACTGGCAACTGCTGTTGTTTTGCATAACGTTAGTTACTAAAAAAGAAACAGGCATCCTGGCGGGTCGCCCATTTCTAAACTAAACTAAAACTATTTTTAAAAGAAGAATTGGTATTGCATTATCAATTGTCCTTTTGTGCTGCTGTCGCGAATCAAGTCTGTTCCCACGGGCGAGTAGGTAGGGCGGATTTGATAATCCAACGTGAGCTTGGCGTTGTGGCCTTTGATCAACCAGTTCACGCCAAAATCCCACACATTCATTTGCTTGTCAAGACGATCGAGCCTTGAGCTTTGAAGTGTTACGTAGGGCATCAGCGTACCATTGCCTTCACCCAGCAAATCTTTCTTCAACAAATAACCGGCTTGTGCATAGATCACATTGCCTGTGCCAAACATTGGGAAGGCCGTGCCATAAGAGTTGGTAGGCGTTCCTATCAAGGTTGTGCCATTGGCCGGATTCATGGAGTTGTTGTAACGAAGATACCCTTGACCATAATCAGTGTGAAAATATCCGGCATAGGCGTTGAATGCTGTTCCCTTTTCTTTATTGAGTGGAGCATCATAAAATAATGCTACAGACCACAAGTTCATATCATGGTATTGAGTGCCAGCAACAGTACCATCGCCTGTCCATGTTGCATTCTTCTGGGTGATGAAACCTGCCTCAAGGTTCAATACTTTTTTCTTCCCGAGATAAGTGCCTGTCATGTACGGTGTGACATGTGATTCCTTATCAAAGAAATTCCACATGAAGAAACCCTGATATTGTTTGTTGTGGCCAACTAAAGCAAAGGCAGCATTTTGGCTACTAGGTGCAAGAGGGACAGGAAGTGCTGCAACAGTGCCGTTGGTATTGACAGGAAAAGGATCGGACAACACTAATCGATAGTCCAATCTTCCAAGTTGACCGCGGGCATATACGCTCAACTTGCGCGAGAATTCATCGGTCTGGTCAACGGTAGCCTGCGCAAACACGGGTACATCCATACTCATGATGGTGCTGATACTCGGCTGGCTGAAGCGAGACAACCCGTTGGTGATGGTAAGACCACCACCAAGATAAAGTAGGTCGCTGCCTTTTTTGATTCGGTAATCAGCAAGGGCGTCATGGATAAAAAATTGAGCCTTCCTATTCACATAAGGAGAATTGTTGTTGGGCGAGCCGCCATTTCCCGATAGGAAATTGAAATTATTCTGCCCCATCTGAAAATAGAAAGTAACATGGTCTGTCAATTGTCCATACAATTGGAAACGAGTTCTGCGCAACCCAATATCAAACCCATTAGAAGTTGGGCTGCCCAGCACCGTAGTGCCCGGGTTGTAGTCGGCAAATCGAAACCAAGTTTGATTCGAAAATGTAGCTTTTATATAATGGCTACCATCATCGTTCAACTTCAGTCTTAGCTCTTCAATACTTTTCTTTTCTTCTTTCTTGGGTTCTTCTTTTGCCTGCTCTTGCGCAAGGGCAACGAAAGCAAAAAAATTAAGGAGTAAGGATAATGAAATTATTTTTTTCATGGATGAATTTAAATTAAGTTTTTGAAAAGAAGCAGCGTTTAACACTGCCTCTTTTTTTAAAGATGTTACTTCGACTCGATCATGGTCACAAAGTCTTCTGCAAATTGCTCGAGCACTACAATCTGATCAGGATCCAACAGGCCGTGCTTTTGATAAAACAACAGCCTGTTCTTGTGCGCTTCGATATGCACCGGTTCGTGGCTCTCAAGGAAGGTGACCACCTTGCCGGCAAAGAAGCTGCGCACCTGTGTTTCGGCCAGGCCGCGCAGGTAATACATTTTCGAAAAACCGGGGTGTTCGTTAAAGTCAATATCCTTGCCGGAAAACATTTCTGAAAGTTTGGTGCCCAAGCCTTCGGGCTCCAAGGCAAAATCAGGAATTGAAAAATCTGTTTCGCTGATTTGAACCACGGTAATGTTGGTATCCGAACTTTCCGGGCGGTCTAATTGGCGCAGCGTAATATCGGAGACGCTGATCTTGCCCGCCTCAATATATTTTTCCATAAAGTTTTCTTCGTACTGGATTTTATTTCCTTGCTCGATCGGAAAACCTTTGTACTTCATGGCGGTGCGCACGCGCATAGGGTTGAAAGCATATTGCTCGGCCATCGCAAATTTGCGCAAGCCGATCTGCCGGGTGCTGAGTTGAATTTCAAACTTGCTGCTGCTGCCAATTTTTCGCGCGGCCAGCGGGTGGTTGGACATCTGCTGGAAATGGTCAAAGCCCACGATCGACACCGTGCCACCACCGTGTTGATATTCTTCTTCGAAGTGGTGCAGTTGTTCCATAAAGGTGTGGTCCACCATTCTGGCTTCCGCAAAATTGAGGGTTACTTTTTTGCCGGGCTTCATGCTGGCAAACATTTTTTTGAAGCCGATGAGGTTGGAAAAAATCGCTGCGTCTTTTATTGAAATGGAATAGCCCGCCTCGGTTTCGGTGCGCTCGTACCGCGACTTGAACAAGCTTCTCAACGGAGCACCGTTGAGAATGTGGAAAACAAATTTCATCGCGATGCCCGAGGCAATGCCCACCAGCAGATCGGTGGCCACGGTCACTAGGATCGTCACCACAAAGATCACGAGTTGCTCGGCACCGATCTTGTACGTTTTAAAAAATTCGTTGGGCGATGCCAGGCGATAGCCCACCGCAATGAGCAACGCAGCAAGTGCCGAGTTGGGGATCATCTCGATCACCGGAATGAACAACGCCATGGCTACCAATAAAAAAAACCCGTGAAAAAAATTTGCCCAGCGTGTGCGCCCGCCAAAGTTGACGTTGGCCGAACTACGCGCCACTTCAGAGATCATCGGCAGCCCGCCTAGCAAACCCGACAACGCATTGCCCGCACCAACGGCCACCAGATCTTTGTTGGGATTGGATACGCGTTTCCACGGGTCGAGGCCATCAATGGCTTTCACAGTAAGCAGCGACTCCAAACTGTTTACAAAGAGGAACATGAAAACATATTTCCAAAAAATGGGATTGCCCACGGCAGAGAAATCGGCATTGTAGCCAACACTCGCCCAGAAGTCACCGATCTTCACCAGATCAAAAGCAGGTTCGGTGTGTTTGAAATCCATGATGAAAGCCATCGGTATCGTCACCACCAACACCACCATGGGTGCCGGTATCTTTTTAAAAATTTTGCTTTTCAGCAAAGGCATTCCAAAAATAATCACCAAGCTGACGATGCCCACCAGCATCACGCGCGGGTCGGCATTGGCGATGGAGTGGGGGATGAGTTGGTACAGCGCTATGGGCGCCATTCCTTTCAGTGTGGCCGGGTCGATGCCCAGCAAAACATGGATTTGTTTTGAAAAAATAATCAACCCGATGGCGGCCAACATACCGTGCACGGCAGAGTGCGGGAAGAAATCGCTGAGTGAGCCGAGTTTCAAAAAGCCAAAAATAATTTGTATGGAAGCGGCCACCACAATGACGCCCAGTGCCAAGTGCCACCCGGTTTCCCCGCCACCCAATTCGGTAACGGCCCCGGCACAAATGGTGATCAGCCCGGCAGCCGGCCCTTTGATGGTCAACCGCGACCCTGCAAAGAAGCTGACAAAGATGCCACCGATCATAGCGGTGAGCACGCCCATGGCGGCAGGGAACAGACTGGCTTTGGCGATGCCCAAACTGAGTGGCAATGCCAGAAGGAATACCAGGAACCCAGAGACGGCATCAACTTTCCAGTTCTGCTTTAGACCTTCCAGTCCGTCCTTAGGAATTTCAAGAGTTTTCATTTCTTTTTATTTATGTTAAAAATATTTCCACGCAACGCAATTCAAATTTCTCCGAAGAGCCCGTGGTGTTTTTTTATTGATTCGATCACGTCAAAAATTTCTTTGGCCGCGACCACACACTGCAAGAATGCAGTGAAAAATCAGAATATCAAATAAGCAGAAGGCGGTGCAATAAGAACAGCCGCGGTTGCACCGAAAATCGTTGGGAAGTGTGCTGAACGCTGACGAGGGAGGAAGTCTTGGACTTTGCGGGCAGATAAAATGTTGATAGAAAATCGAAGTTGAAAAGTAAGTCAAATTCTTTGTGGCTTTCTCCGTTCGCTTCGTTAGAGTCAAGCTCTTCAGCAAAGAGGCAAAAGAGTTGGTTGGCAGGGGCCGTAGCGTTGACCAATTGATACTCGCCTTGCGATTTGTGCGCAAGGGTGCTGTCTGTACAAAAAACAGGAGCGAGCAACTCTACGGAAAATATCAGCAGTGCAAAAAATTTCAAAGCTTGATAAAGATATTGGTTCATGCTTACTCTTTGCAAAGGGCAAAGGTTGGTAGATTTACACAACATTTCAAAATTATTGTTTGAACGGATAAAGCACAAGGGCGTTGCATTTGGATTTTTTTTACTCAAGCGCGGCTTAGACCGAAAATAAGGCCAACCGTTTAATCGAACAGCCGTATAAGAAAGTGTTTTTGATGTCGTGGTTTTCTTTACATTTGCCCGCTTATGATGAGGATAAAGTCAATCGGTTCAAACTTTTGCACGCTGGTGGCCGTAGGGTTATTCACCTTCGCTATTTCTTTTTCGTTTGCTTCCGCAAAAAATTGCCCCGAAAGCTCTGCATTATCAATCACCAAGAAGAACGGATTGCCAACGCAGTCTCAAAATCAATCGCCCTACGAAGAAAAGGAGTTTGAAAAAGACGATGAAGTGCAAGACAATTTATTTTTTGTTTGCCTGCTTGGCGAACCACCCGTGCCCATTGAGTCAGTGCATTATTGCTATCGTGTTTGTGGGTACGCCCGCCCCAGTGGCATCGCCACCAACCTCCCCTTGTACCTTGTCAAGCGGGCACTGCTGATCTGACCCTTCTCATTTCGTTGTGCCACAGGCACGGTTTCAATTGGCTTCGTCCAAATTTTAAACTATTTTTCAATAGGATAATCTTAAACTCTTGATGAAAATCCAAACCCCCACTTTCGATGAGCATGAAGTACTCCACTTGCTGAAGCACTATCTGCCCGAGCAATCTGCACTCAAAGACTTCATCCACCAGAACACATTGCAAGCCTTTCAAAAATTAAAATTCAACAAAGCCATACACACCGCATCCGAAATCTTCGGTTATAAAGTTTCTTTGAAGTTGGGCGAGTTCAGGAAGTTGTATAAATCAAAACAGATCCGCCAAGACATCTTCGAGAAGGTGATCAGGCAACGAAAAGGTGATAGTGCTGTAAAAGAATGGACAGAAAAAGCATGCACTAAGAAATACGATTTCCATCGGCTGCCGCGCATCGGAAAACTTCGTGCGAACTGGAAACGTCACTACCAAATCGACATGGACTCGATGGTGCAGCCAATCCTTTTCAGGATTTTGTGCAGCTACCTCGATCAAGGGATTTCGATCTGGAATTTCCCTGTTAAGCAACAAGGGTTTCTTGCTTCGCTAAAGGAAATGGAACAAAATACCTTGGCCAGTTTTTTCAGAAGGAAACGCGCTAAAAATTTGTTGCTAACCAGCGCCTGCAAAATTTCCGATCTGTTGAAGATTTTGATCGGGGACGAAACCCTTTACGGACAATATCTTTTCGATCAGCAATTTTCGCACCTCGGGTGGTCGGGCATGGTGTCGGTAGTGGAAACCAATCCACTCACACTACTCGATACCAAAAAAATAACGTTGCATGATCTCCTCGTTTTTGAATTGTTAATGGAGATAGATGCGATGGACAATCACTTTGGTGAAAACTGGAAGCCATTGAGCGCGCAGCTCATCGACAGACCTGATGATCTGTTTGATGAAGTTGCCGAAACAGAATTGTACGAAGTGCTTTCGATCTGGCAAGATGCGTATGAGTGGACCTACTACGATGAGGTTTTGGCCGGGATCAGTTTGGTTCCAAAAAACACCAATCATCAGCACAAAAAACCTAAAACTTTTCAAGCCTTTTTTTGCATCGATGACCGAGAAGAGTCTTTCAGGCGGCACTTGGAAAATGTTGATCCGCAATGCGAAACCTTTGCCACGCCTGGGTTTTTCAGCATGGAGTTTTTCTACCAGCCCGAAGACGGGAAGTTTTACACCAAAGTTTGCCCAGCCCCGATGAATCCTAAGTATTTGATCAAAGGGACGAACAACAAAGAGAAACGTGGACAAGACGTTCACTTCTCAAAACATACTACGAATTTTTATTCCGGCTGGCTGATCTCGCAAACACTTGGGTTTTGGTCCGCTTTGAAATTGTTTATTAATATTTTCAAGCCTTCGATGGGGCCGGCAACGGCATCGTCATTCCAGCACATGGATAAATTTTCAAATCTTACCATTGAAAACAAAAACCTGGACGACAAAGAAAACGGATTGCAGATTGGCTTCACCGTGGCCGAGATGGCGCAGCGCCTTGAAGGCATGTTGATGAGTATTGGGTTGGTAAAAGATTTCGCGCCCGTAGTTTATTTGATGGGGCATGGCTCCAGCAGCGTGAACAATCCGCACTATGCTGCTTATGATTGTGGTGCTTGCTCGGGCAGACCCGGCTCTGTAAACTCTCGCGTGGCCTGTTACATGGCCAACCACCCCGAAGTGAGAAAGATTCTTGTTGGAAAAGGAATTGTGATTCCATCGAGCACACAATTTTTGGGCGGCCTTCACGACACTGCGCGCGATGAGGTGGCCTTCTTTGATGAGAATTCGCTTTCGGTTGTGAACCGTGAACGTCATCAACGCAATGAGAAAGTATTTGCGACAGCATTGGACAACAATTCGAAAGAAAGATCGAGAAGGTTTGTAATGATGAATACCAAACAGAGCCCTGAAAAAGTTCATGAAGAGGTACGCAGAAGGACGGTCTCCTTGTTTGAGCCACGGCCCGAACTGAACCATGCTACCAACGCGCTTTGCATTGTGGCGCGCAGGTCGCTGACCAAAAATTTATTTCTGGACAGGCGTGCGTTTTACAACTCATACGATTACCATATCGACCCTGATGGAAAATATTTGTTAAACATTCTGCGGCCAGCCACACCCGTGTGTGGGGGCATCAACCTGGAATATTTTTTTTCGCGCGTGGACAATCAAAAATTGGGGGCCGGAACAAAACTGCCGCACAACGTGATGGGGCTTTTTGGTGTGGCCAATGGAATTGATGGCGACTTGCGGCCTGGGCTTCCCAGCCAAATGATTGAAGTGCACGACCCCGTTCGCTTGCTGATGATCGTAGAACATTTTCCTAACGTGGTGTTGGAGACGATCCAACGATCGCCTGAAACCTACGAGTGGTTTATCAACGAGTGGGTACACTTGGTGGCGGTAAATCCTGAAACGTACGAGCTGTCTTATTTCAAAGAAGGGCAATTCTATCCGTACCAACCGCTCACTAAAAAGATTGATTCGATAAAAGACGTTTTGCCTTTGGCCGAGTCTACGCACGAAAATTTACCGGTTTTCACACTTTCATAAGATATACTATGAGTACCACAACGATACTTGAATTTTTTATCCTGCTCCCTTTCGCAGGATTTATTATTACTTTATTGATCCCAGAAAAAAACGAAGATTTGATTTCAACAGTTTCTTTTTCCACCGTTGGGCTGCACTTGTTTGGGATCGTTTTGTTCATTGGTTATTGGCTTTTCAATGGACGCCCTACGTATGATCATAATTACCTTACACTTTACCAGACCAATGATTATGATTTTTTCATCGATTTGTATTTCGATAAAGTCACTACGGTTTATCTTTTCGTGGGTGCCTTCCTCACGTTTTTAGTAACGGTTTATAGTCGGTATTATCTACATCGTGAAGATGGCTACAAGCGATTCTTCAACACTATACTTTTCTTTTATCTAGGCTATAACATCACCGTGCTGTCAGGCAATTTAGAGACGCTGTTCATTGGCTGGGAAGTGTTGGGCATATCTTCGTTTTTGCTCATCGCATTTTACAAGCACCGTTATTTGCCTGTAAAAAACGCAGTAAAAGTATTTTCCATTTACCGTGTGGCAGATGTTGGCTTGCTCTTGGCCATGTGGATGAGCCATCACTTGTGGCACGAGAACATCACTTTCTTAAAACTTAATAATCTTGAATTGGTGCACCACCAGTTGGAGAGCCACACGATGATCGGGGTTTTCATTTCATTGATGTTCCTGATTTCGGCCACAGCCAAATCGGCACAACTTCCGTTTTCATCGTGGCTGCCGCGAGCGATGGAAGGCCCGACTCCATCGAGCGCGATTTTTTATGGATCGTTGGCGGTGCACTTGGGCGTTTTCCTTTTGTTGCGCACGTATCCGTTTTGGGAAGAACAAACTTCGGTACGCATACTGATTGCTGGAATTGGATTACTCACGGCAATTATTTGCACTGGAATAGCGCGGGTGCAATCTTCAGTGAAGAGTCAGATTGCTTATGCTTCTTCTGCACAAATCGGTTTGATCTTTGTGGAAGTGGCAGCCGGTTTTGAGAACCTGGCATTATTTCATTTTGCGGGCAATGCTTTTTTAAGAACGTATCAGCTGCTCGTGTCGCCTTCGGTGGTGAGCTATTTGATCCGCGAGCAGTTTTATAATTTTTCACCGCGCGAGCGTTCCATCGAAGTTTCTTTTCCGAAGAAGATGGAGTACACACTTTATATACTCTGCATAAAAGAGTGGAACCTCGATTCGATGATGTACCGCTACTTATGGAATCCATTGAAATGGCTCGGCAACAAATTGAACTTCGTGACGCTAAACAGTGTGGTCGTTTTCTTTATTCCCGCTTATCTCATCGGTATTTTTTGCTTGACTTATGAGGAATTGATTCCTGCTGTCATCGTTGAAAGGTTGCCCATCTTGTTTTCGTTGATCGGTTTGATTATGGTATTGAAATCATTTACTGAAAGGAAAGTGGCGCGATTGAGTTGGCTGTTGATTATTATGAACCACTTGTGGATAGCACTTGCGATTTCGTTCAACGAGAAATTCAAGTTCGGACAGCCCGTGCTTTATTTAAGTGGGATTTTGGTAGCCGGTGCGATCGGTTTCATCACCTTACGAAGGTTGCGAAAATTGGAAGGAAGCATTGACCTCGACCAGTTTCATGGACACTCCTACAAGCATCCGAAAATTGCATTGGTGTTTTTCCTTTGCTGCCTGGGAGTAACAGGTTTCCCGATCACCCCAACCTTTATAGGCGAAGACTTGATCTTCACGCACATTCACGAAGACCAGGCGTTGTTGGCGCTCTTCACTGCGTTGAGTTTTATTTTGGACGGCCTGTCCATCATCCGCATTTATGCCAGGGTTTTTCTTGGGCCGCACGTCAAGTCGGTTTACGAAATGGCGTATCGGTCTTCTTAATTTTATTGCCACGGAGGCACGGAATATTTCTGTGCCTCGCAATTTTCAGAACACAACTCTTTTTATATCTAATCTCATTTTTCCAAAATTGAGGATCAACCCCACTTTGCAGCCAGAGCATTTCAAATAATTTATAATCTGGGCCATGTCCTCATCGGCAATTCCATCTTTCGCTTTGATTTCAAGGATAACTGAATTGAAGACAATAAAATCTGCGTCATATTTATGAGGTAAAATAATTTCCTTGTAACTGATTTTATACTCCTTTTCGCGTTCATAGAAGATATTCAAATTGTTCAGTTCGTATTCAAAAGCATCTTTGTAAACAATTTCCAAAAAGCCAAACCCTAATTGTTTATGAATGTCAATACCGATGCCAATGATCTTATCGGTTTCTTCTTTTAAAGGAAAATATTCATTTTTTATTTCCATAACATTTTTCCGTGTCTCGGTGGCAATTTTTACCTATTAGAGTTAATCAAATAGCTGATCGCCATCGCATACCCCTCCAATCCAAAGCCGGTGATCAGGCCGACACATTTTGAAGTGATCAAACTTTTGTGGCGAAATTCTTCGCGGGCATAGACATTGGAGATATGAACTTCAACCACTGGCGCCTTGATTGCGGCTATCGCATCATGTATAGCAACTGAAGTGTGAGTGTAAGCACCTGCGTTTAAAACAATGCCATCGTATTCAAATCCAACTTGGTGCAATTGGTTGATGAGCTCGCCTTCTACATTCGATTGAAAATAATTCAACTCAACAGAAGGAAACCGTTGCTTTAGTTTTTCAAAATAGGTTTCAAAACTTTCGTGGCCATAAGTTTCTGGCTCGCGCTTGCCAAGCAAGTTCAAGTTGGGGCCGTTGATGATCTGTATTTTCATAATCCAAGTTGTAATTTGCAAGTTAATAAGTGATGTTACACAAAACTAATAAGTTGACGTCATCGCGAGCACCAGCAGGGGAAGTGAGGAGGGCGAAGCGATCCTAGAAAAGAGATTATTTCGCGCCATGCACAAATCCACGCGGATGCTCGCAAAGACGTTTAATAATTAAGTCTACAAGTACGAACGATAAATAAATTTCAAATTGAACTGGGACATTTACATCAAGCAATTTGCACAGTACCTGAAGTTGGAATTATCGCTTTCGCAAAATTCCATTGACGCTTATGTGCGCGATGCCGAAAAACTAAAACAGTTTACCGAGTTGACAAAGATCAACACCAACCCACTCAGCATTTCGGCCAAGGAACTCCAAAAATTTATTCACTACATCAACGAGTTGGGCATGAGTGCTCACAGCCAGGCGCGCATCCTCTCTGGTATCAAAGCCTTTTATAAGTACTTGGTGTTTGAAGAATTAATTGATATCAATCCGGCAGCACAGCTCGAAGGCCCAAAGCTTGGCCGCAAGCTGCCCGATACATTGGAGTACAACGAAATTCTATTGTTGTTTGACGCGATCGACCTCTCAACACCCGAAGGCGCGCGCAACCGTGCCATGCTCGAAACACTTTATAGCTCGGGCTTGCGTGTGAGCGAACTCACCGAACTGCGCCTGGCCAACATCTATGCCGACATTGGTTTTTTGCGCGTGGTGGGCAAAGGCAACAAAGAGCGGCTCGTGCCCATTGGCCGCGATGCGATGAAGTTTTTAAAAATTTACATTGAAGAGATAAGAGTGCATGTGCCGGTGCAAAAAGGTTTTGAGAGCTACGTTTTTTTAAATCGAAGAGGAAAAAAACTAACACGCGTGATGGTGTTCTTGATAATCAAAGGCTTGGCAGAAAAAATTGGATTAAAAAAAACAATCAGCCCGCACACCTTTCGGCATTCATTTGCTACACACCTCATCGAAGGCGGTGCCGACTTGCGCGCGGTGCAAGAGATGCTCGGCCACGAGTCCATCACCACCACTGAAATCTATACGCACCTCGATCGCGATTATTTAAGACAAGTGGTCCAAGAGTTTCATCCGAGGGCATGAGTGCTTCTTGCCTATTGCCTACTTTTAGAATATATTTAGGGATGCGATTATTAATTCCTCTTTTACTTCTGACTTCAGTTGTTCGCGCTCAGGAGATCAACATTGAGTACGACAAGAAGCACGACTTCACGCACTACAAAACATTTTCTTTTGGCGAAAGCCAAGTGATTACCCCAGCCGATCAGAAACAGATAAGTGATGCCACGTTGCATCAATGGATAAAAAATGGAATTGTGCGTGAACTGGAATTTAAAGGATTGAAGAAGACCGACTCGGTAGCAGACTTGATGGTGACGTATGTGGTGGGTACGATGGCGCGCTCAGACTCACAGCCCATTGGGCCACTGGGGCAAACGCCTGGATCGACCGCTACCTCATGGTCGCGAAATTACAAGCAAACCAGCTTGATCATTGACCTGAACGACCGTCATAATTTTTTGGTGTGGCGCATCAATGCGGTTGCCGATGTCATCGGCACCGATGCCGAGCGCACTATCGACCTGATCGTGGAGAAAGGTTTTAAAAAGTTTGCAAAGCCTGCGAAGAAGAAATAGGGATCCCTTCTTTTAAAAATTTTATAAACTGTTCTGGCCTCTTGCCAATTGCGAGAGCCACACGATCATGTGGTTTCCCTTCGGAGTTTTAATTGGCATATTTGCGTTCTATCGATCTCATCAACGCTTCAACCCTCATTATGAAAAATACTAATAATCATTTCTCTTGTTTAATTCTTCTTCAAATCACCGTGTCCTTACTGGTCTTGATGGGCTGCAAAAAAAGTGATCCTGCGCCTGCAACTCCTCCTGCCACTACATCCGTTTATGTAGCGGGGTACGAAAACGGAGTGATCAAATACTGGAAAGATGGTGTTGCTGTTACGCTTGGAACTCTAAATGCGAGCGCTAATAAAGTAAGCTTGGCAGTTTCGGGCAGCGATGTGTATGTAGCTGCAAAGGAGACTGATCTTTTGAGGATTTGGAAAAATGGAGTGGCTACTAACCTGGCACAAGGCACTAATGTGGTTGTCAACGATATTGCTGTTTCGGGTAATGATGTTTATGCTGCTGGTGAGTTAAATCAAAGTTTTAAATTTGTAGCAACCTATTGGAAAAACGGAGTAGTCACGAGCTTGGGAAGTGGCAGCACCGACAGCTATGCAAATTCAATAACTGTTTCGGGAGCCGATGTGTATGTGGCCGGTGAAGAATTTGTTGGAAGTGTTGGCATTGCTAAATATTGGAAGAACGGTGTAGGAGTTCCTTTGACCAATGGCCCGTCAAACGAAACCGCCAACTCGATTTTTATTTCGGGCTCTGATGTTTACACTGCGGGCATTGAAAAAAACGGCAACACCTTTGCTTCTTATTGGAAAAATAGTGTGGATACAAAACTAACCGATGGTTCATCCAATGCCGTTGCCAACGACATTGCCGTTTTTGGCAATGATATTTACGTAGTAGGTAGCCTCGCCAATGTAGCTACGTATTGGAAGAATGGTGTGGCCACCAGCCTACCCGATGATTCACACGGCTCAACGGCAACCTCTATTGCAATCTTTGGAAGTGATGTCTACATCGCAGGCTACTCGGGTAATACAGGTGGCAGCACAAGTTTTGCCGTATATTGGAAAAACGGTGCGATAATAAAACTTACTGATGGTACTCATGCAAATAGAGCTACTGTAGTTTTTGTAAAATAAACCTACTTCGCGTTGTTCAATTTCTTATAAATCTCCAAACACGTCCACGCATCGGTGGCGGCATAGCTGATTTGTTTTTCGTTTAGTGTGGCCGCTTCCCAGTTGCTCGTCTGAGCAGATTTGGAAACGCGGAAGCCCAATAGAAGCCCCGTCAGTTTTTTTACACCCTCTACTTCAAGCCCTGCATCTTTCGCCAACATGGCGAGTTCTACTATTCCTCTTGGTTCAAATTTTGTCAATCGCTGCAAAGCTTTGATGTCATCGCGCAGAGCGACACCCGCCTTTGAGATTTTTTCGTTTTCTAAAAATTGGATGATCTCGGGTTGAAGCCCTGTGTGGTTGAGGCGGATCAAAAAAACTTTTTCGGCCAATGCAATTTGCATGAGTGCGACTTTGTTTTGATGGCCGCTGACAAACACGGGCTTGGTTTCGGTATCAAAGCCTACTACTCGGTGTGTATTGATCTCCGCAAAAACCGTAGCGAGATTTTGAGCATGGTCCACCACAATGATTTTGCCTTTGAATGCATTCAATGGAAGTTCGTTGATCTCTTCGTTGGTGATTGTTGTTTTTTGAAAAATATGTTTTGTCATTCAATTATTTCTTTTTGCCACTGATTCCACAAGTCTGTGGCTAATTATTCTTCTCTATCTTTTTATAAACCACTCCTCGCTCTTCCAAATAGTTTACAATGAAATCATAATGCCCCCCTAAGTATTCAGGAGGGCAAATTCCTTTCTGATTAAATTTCTCATCGATCACCAGATTGACTGCAGCTGTACACGTATAACCCGTGGTGCGCGCCATCGAGAGCGTTTGTGTTTTTTTGTCGGTGCGGTCCAACAAATTGTATTCGTACGATTTTTGTTTTCCGCCTGCCTGTCCGGTAGGCAGGTTTTCTTCCCCGCCAATGCGGATGCGCATCACGGTGAACTCTTCTTCACCGGGTTTTAATTTCCATTTTGGAAAAAGCAATTTAGCCGTAACCTCCACAGGTTTGATCTTCATTCCCCTCACTTCAATTTCTTCGTGCGAGAAGAAACCACTATCGCGCAGCACGCGCAAGTACTCAACGCAGCCCGGATAGCGCAATGTTTTTTCGATCATGTCGGGGATGTGCGGCATTGTTTTGATCAACGACCGCAAGCCATCTGAGTTCCACGATTCTAATGTGCCTACGCCATCAAAATGGACCAACTCGACATCCGATAGTGCTTCGCGAATTACTACGTTGCCGTTTTGCACATAGCGAGCGGGTCGAATATATTCTTCGATCACATCGATAGGAGAGAATACCGCTTTGTATTCGTAAGGCCACTCGCGCACCACCGGCAGCCCACCGACAAGGCATTCGTACGAGGTGACTTTCATATTTAAATTGTGATGCGCTAAAATAATATTGCCCATGCCTGGGGCTACTCCGCAATCGGTGATGACGGTCACGTTATTTTTTTTGGCGAGCTCATCGAGCAAAAACGGGTCTTCGGGAAAGAACGAAATGTCCACCATGTTTTTCCCTGCTTCGATTACAGTCTTCACCGTTTGAAACCCAAGAAAGCCCGGCACTGCGCCCACCACCAGATCAAAAGGCTGTATCGCGCTCGTTAGCTTTTCACGATCCGAGAAATCAAGTTTTAAAGTGTTGATACCAAATTGCACCAACGAGTTGAGGGCTTCCTCATTCACATCCACGGAAGTGACGTCAAATTTTTTTGCTAAGTCGATGGCCATCGCTTTGCCCACCAGCCCCGCACCCAGTACTATGATTTTCTTCATTTTCAGTTAAAAGTTATCTGTTAATTGTTAATTGTTCATCCGTTAATGGTTAATATTGTTTCAATTAAGAAAACAGAAAACAATAACTATGAACCCCGCCAAGTTAATTGAAAAAGCCAAATATTCGAGATTTTACCTTTGGCTTTTGAATGTTGCGCTCAGCCGAATGATCCCATTTAATTTGCCGCACGGGTTTGCCATCACAAAAATTACCGACCACGGTATTGAAACGCGTATTCCCTATAAGCGCAAAAACTTCAATCACATCAGAGGCCTCCATGCTTGTTCGTTGGCAACGCTGAGCGAGTTTACCACAGGCTTTCTTCTCATCAGCCGGCTGGGCATAAGCAATTACCGTTTGATTTTGCAACGCCTTGAGATTGATTTTCATTATCAAGGTAAGATGGATGGGGCAGCTGAGTTTTTGGTCAGCGAAGAATGGTTGACTGAAAATATTTTTACGCCACTGCAAACGCAAGAAGCGGTGGTAGTGCCGTGCACTGTAAAGATCACCGATGCGCAAGGCAACCACTTGACCACGGCCATGGTGTATTGGCAATTGAAAGATTGGAAAAAGGTAAAGACCAAAACTTGACAAGTTGACAAGTTTGAAGTAGATTTGATTTATGAAAACAGCAACCATTGGTGAATTCAAAGCGAACCTATCTTCGTACATTGAAAAAATCCAAAAGGGGGAGGAGCTTGTCGTTACTCAAGGAAGAAAAAGAAAAAAAATACTTAGAGTGTTGCCCTTTCTGGAAGCAAAGCCTAAGAAAAGGAAGCTAGGGTTATTGGAAGGTAAGGTTAGTGTAAAATTTCACGATGACTGGAAAATGTCGGATGAAGAATTGTTGGGATTGTGAAATACCTTTTGGACACTCATGTTTTTGTATGGTCAATGGTTAGCAGTAATAAACTTTCGGCTAAAGTGAAGACCATATTAAATGATGAACCATTAATTTATGTAAGCACCGTTTCCTTCTGGGAAATTTCAGTAAAGTATAGTTTGGGTAAAATGGAATTGAATGGGGGTACACCTGAAGATTTGTATCGTGCATCTGAAAAATTGAGATTCAGGTTCCTTCCGCTATCAGAAGATGACGCTGCAAGTTTTTATAAGTTAGAGCCGTTGCATAAAGACACATTTGATCGTTTAATTATCTGGCAAGCAATAAAAAATAATATGATCTTGTTGTCGAAGGATAGCTGGATGAGTGAATACAAAAAATTTGGACTTGACTTAATCTGGTAAAACCATGCGCAAAATAGACCAGCTCCTTTCCGAATATGGCGAGAGCCATCAAAACGCCACCAACAAAGCGATCCACTGGATTTGCGTGCCGCTGATTTTTTTTAGCGTAGTGGGGCTGATCGCTTCCATCCCCTCCGGCTTCATTCAAAATTTATTTGGCCCGTATGCCAACTGGGCCACTGTGGCGATGATCTTGGCGTTGCTTTATTACTTTTCGCTGTCGGTGTCGTTAACCATCGGCATGACTTTGTTTGCGGTGGTGTGCTTGTATTTTGTAAGCACCATTTCGTATTCTGGAATCGCCCCGCTTTGGTTGGTGAGCATTGCCATTTTTACGGTAGCGTGGATCGGCCAATTTTACGGCCATAAAATCGAAGGCAAGAAACCATCGTTCTTAAAAGACCTTCAGTTTTTGCTCATCGGCCCGGCATGGCTCATGCACTTCATTTATAAAAAACTCGGGATACCGTATTGATCGATGTACCGTTTTGTAAGCGGAAAACCTTCCGTAAAATATTTGGTTCAGCCTCTTTCACTTTACAATACCGAAGCGCATCGCCTTCTTCAATCCAGCAGCCAATGGTATTCGTTTCATATTTTAAATACGACCACAAAAAAAACGGCAGCGAGTTTTTACGTACACCTTATTGATGGGCTTGGCACAAGCCCGTACAAAGCACCCTTTGGTGGCATTGAGTTGCACCAGTCTGTAAAACGAAAAACAGTTTTGGATTTCATCGCCTACGTGGAAGCAAAACTTAAAAAAATAAAAACACAACGAGTGGTGGTCAAGCTCCCTTCACGCTTGGTGGACGAGACTTCGCTGGCCGAGCAAGGAATGCTTGCCAGTGGATTTCAAATAGAAAAATCAGAGACCGCCTCGATCATTCAAGTGAAAAACCAATTTGCACTCGGCCTTCATTATTCTGAAAAGAAAAGATTGAACAAATCGTTACGCTCGGGTTTTGTGGTACAGGCTATTCCAATTACTGAAATAAAAAAAGTGTATCAATTTATACATGATTGCAGACTCACTAAGAACTTCGATCTTTCCATGGAATGGAGTGCCATGCAGAAATTAGTGAAACAATTTCCAAGCGAAATTTTATTGTTTTCGGTACAGCATGGCAAAGAGATGGCCGCGGCCTCTATCTGTGTGCGCGTAAACGAGCAAATGATTTATGATTTCTATCACGACCACTCCCCGAAATATAATTTGTACAGTCCCGTGGTTTTGTTGGTGAAGGGCATCTACGATTATTGTTTGGAAAATAAAATCTCGCGTATTGAGTTGGGTACTTCCATGATAGGCGATCAAGTCAACGCGGGGTTGCACAAATTCAAACTGCGGCTGGGTGCCACCGCTGCGGTGAAAAACACATTGGTAAAAATATTGTCATGAACCGGCCGCTCGTCTCGGTGGTGTGCTTGTGTTACAATCACGTAAAGTATGTAAAGCAGGCAATTGATTCGGTGCTTTCTCAAACGTACGCCAATCTCCAATTGATTGTGGTTGATGATTGCAGTACAGACGGAAGTGTTTTGATTATTCAAAAAATTGTTGACCAAAATCCACAAATCATTTTTATACAGCTCCATCAAAACCTCGGCAACTGCAAGGCTTTCAATCGTGGGTGGAAACTGGTCACAGGCGATTTCATAATTGATTTTTCCACAGACGATGTGATGCTGCCCAATCGAGTTGAAAAACAAATTGATTTCTTTTTAAAATTGGACAAGCGAGTGGGGGTGGTGTTTACCGATGCTGTTTATATTGATGCCGCAGGCAACTCCTTGCGAAATCATTTTGATTATTTGCTCAATAAAAAATTGATCAGCCGTATCCCTTCCGGGGATGTTTTCCGTGACGTGCTCACCCGGTATTTTATTTCTGGCCCCACCATGATAGTGCGCAGGGAAGTGATGGAAAAACTTGCTGGGTACGATGAGCAGTTGGCGTACGAAGATTTTGATTTTTGGGTAAGGGCTTCACGCGATTTTTATTTTTCTTTTTTGAATGAAAAACTCACGAAGGTGCGAAAGCTGTCGGGCTCAATGTCCACTAGTCAATATCAGCAGGGCGACAAGCAACTTCATTCAACGTATCTTGTTTGCGAGAAAGCAAAAGACCTTTGCCGAAGTGAAAAAGAAATTGATGCACTGAGAAGGCGCGTGTTGTACGAATTTAAGCATGCTGCCTTTTCAAAGAATAAAACGGAGGCACAACATTTTGAAAAATTATTGAAAACACTGGGCAAAATTCCGCCCACATTTTATTTGATTAAAGCATTTTCGCTTCTGCCGTTGCCGTGGAGAGCGATCAGAAAAAAGCACCAGCAATTATTTTATAGTTAGCCTTTCTTGGCCTGACTACACAAGTCTTTTTTCTTTGCATTTTTTCTTTGCGGCTTTGCGAGAAAATGCAGAGAAAGCTGAAGTTAAAGCCTTTTGGGCATCTCTAAAAACTCCTTCCTTCTCTTCTGGAGAAGGGTGAAGGGTTGAGGTAATAAAAAGATAGGTTTTTAGCGATGCCCTTTTGTTATTTCCGGTTGTCTTTTCCTTCGGCCATGGAGACGTAGCTTTCAAATCGGCTGACTGCAATGGAATTATTTTCTACCGCTACGCGAACGGCACAGCTTGGTTCGTGCAAGTGCAAACATTTCGAACCGAATTTGCATTGCAGCCGCAGCTCGCGCATTTCCGGAAAGTAATCTGAAATTTCTTGCGGCACCATGTCCACCAATCCCCATTCTTTGATGCCGGGCGTATCGATCACCGAAGTTTTTTCATCGATCGAAAACATTTCGGCAAACGTGGTGGTGTGTGTTCCCTTTTCGGAATAGCCCGAAATTTTGCCAGTCGTTTGTGTGATGCTAGATGACAACCTATTGAGCAATGTCGATTTGCCGACACCGGAGTGACCTGCCACCAAAGAAATTTTTCCCGCAAGGTGAGATTTCAGTTTTTCGATCCCTTCTCCTTGCAGGGCTGAAAGTGAGATCACACTCACACCAATGGCTTCGTACAGTTTTGTTAAGCTTTTCAATAGACCGATTTCCTCTTCATTCATCAAATCCATTTTATTGAACACAATCAGTTGTGGGATTCGAAACGCTTCGGCCGAAATCAAAAAACGATCTACAAAGCCCAGCGAAGTGCGCGGCTGTCGCAGTGTTGCGACCAGCACCGCCTGGTCAATGTTGGCCGCCAAGATATTGGAGTGCCCCGTTTTTTTTACCGACTGCCGGAGCAAATGATTTTTGCGCGAAAGGATTTTTGTGATGGCGTGCGAGCCTTCTTCCATCTCAAACTCTACCCAATCGCCCACCGCCACGGGATTAGTTTCTTTCGAATCTTCCAAGCGTAGCTTTCCGCGAATGCGGCATTCGTATTTTTTTCCTTCGGCCAGCACATCGTGCCAAGAGCCGGTGGATTTGGTCACGGTGCCTTTCACTTTTTCAGGATTGAAAGACAATGCTCCACAATTTTTTTGGTGGCACCCAAATTTTCTTGCACGTACGATCGGGTCACTTCACAAGCCAGTAAAAAATTTTCGGGCCGCACCGTCATCAGTTCATATTTTGCTTTCAGGTCGGCATAGCCACTCACCTCAAAGGCCCCGCCCCGCATGATCAGATCGTTGGCCTCTTTGTACTTGTCGTAATTTTTATCTCCAAAAAAAATGGGAATGCCATAGCATGCGGCCTCCAAAATATTGTGCAGCCCTTTGCCGAAAGCTCCGCCCACAAAGGCAAACTCGCCATAGCGATAGAGTTGAGCAAGCATGCCAATATTATCGATGATTAAAACGGAACAATCTTCGATGTTTTCTTTTGGTTCTGAGAAACGTACTGACTTCACTTCTATCGCTTCTTCAATTTCGCGAAGGAATGACTCCGAGATTTCGTGTGGGGCGATGATAAATTTTAAAGTACTGCTGTTTTCGTGAATGAATGGGACAAGTGCTTCCAAGTCTTCTGGCCAGCAACTGCCAATCACAAAAAGCTTTTGATCATTTTTAAATTTCTTTGCCTGTTCAATCTCCGTTCCGCTTTGAATGACCTGCGCCACGCGGTCGAAGCGAGTATCTCCGGCTACTTTGCTGTTGAGAATGCCGATGGAGGCAAGTAATTTATGGGTCTCGTTATCTTGTGTAAAAAAGAAATTAAAATTCTTCAGCAACGTGCGAAACAGCCCACCATAGTTTTTAAAAAAGATTTGATCGGGCCGCAAGATGCACGAAGCAGAGACAATGTGTGCTCCCGATTTTTTTAGTTCTGCAGTATAGTGAAACCAAAATTCGTATTTGATAAAAATGGCCAATGCTGGTTTGGTGATCACTACAAATGTTCGTGCTTGGCTTGGCGTGTCCCACGGCAAATAAAAAATATAGTCGGCATTGGAATAATTTTTCCTGACCTCGTAGCCCGATGGCGAAAAAAATGTGAGCAGGATTTTTATGTTGGGCAATTTGGCCTTCAGCATTTCGATGATCGGGCGGCCCTGTTCGAACTCACCAAGCGAAGCACAGTGCACCCACACCAACGGGGAGGCATCCTTACTGAATGCTGCTTTTAAACGAGCGAATATATTCTTCCTGCCCGTCACAAACTGACGAGCCTTAGCACTAAAAGGAGCGGCCACTATGAACCCCAACCGGAGAAAGTAAATGGAAAGCGTATAAATAAATTTCTGCATGCCTGCAAAAATACCAAAAGCGGTGAAGGCATTAATAAAATTTTGATGATTGAAGTTTACCAAAAGTGTTATCTTGGTATCCAATATTGGATCAACCCTATATTTATGAAAACAAATAAACTATTTTCTCACTCCTTGTTAGCCTTGTTATTGTTGGCCTCAGTAGCTACACAGGCTCAGAATGCAGCCGATTTGTCCGCGTTTTTAGCAGCCGGCAAACAAGACGCTTCAAATTTAATTGCTGCTTATACTGCACCTGTTGTTAAAGCAACATCTTTTGGTTTGACGGGGGGCTGGTATCACACTGCTAAGACACATAAAAAACTTGGTATTGATTTTGGAGTAACGCTGAATGCTGTATTCACTCCAACCTCTGATAATTATTTTCAACCTAAAAGTTTTTTGAGTTCTTCTACTACGTTTGTAAATACGACAAACCCAGGCAGTCAAAATGCACCTACTATTGTGGGGCCAAAAGAATCCACCAATTATATTTTTAGTTATAATCCTGGAAACGGTTTAGGTACACAGACTGCAACGGTACAAGGTCCTCAAGGGCTTGATCTGAAAGGTACTATTGGGTCTTCAGTTATTCCTGTACCGATGGTTCAGCTTGGCATAGGAACAATTAAAAACACCGACCTAAAAATTAGGTTGGTGCCAACAATTAATAATAGTGGTACTTCAATAAGCATGTTTGGTGTTGGGTTGTTGCACGATGTGAAACAATATTTCCCGGGTATCAAACTATTGCCATTTGATCTTTCAATTCTTGCAGGTTACAATTCATTTAAAGGCGTTACCAGTTTGGTAAGCAGTGGCAACTTGGTTCGCCCAGATAGCCCAGATGGAAAAGTTACTTATACGTTAAATTCTTGGGTAGGCCAGATTTTGATTTCAAAAAAAGTGGCGGTACTTACTTTTTACGCAGGAGTAGGCTACGGTTCAGTGGCCACTAAAGTGAATGTAACAGGTACTTACACCATTAAAGCTGCTCCAGCCGGATCGTTTCCCATTACGGATCCTGTCTCGATCAATTTCACTAACAGCAGCCCAAAGCTTACCGCAGGCATGCGCTTAAAATTAGGTCCAATATATTTAAACGGAGACTATACCGTTCAGACGTATAGTTCAGTGTCAATTGGGATGGGGGTTTCTGTTCGGTAATCGCTCTCCGCTTTGCGCAAAAAAAAATCGCGGCCAGTAGCCGCGATTTTTTTTTGGATCACTTTTCAGTTGCTACTCCTTTGCAGACAGCACTTCCGGTGCTTCTTTCGCAAGGATACCGTACCACTTCACTAATTTTTTAATGTCAGAAACATAAACGCGGTGCTCGTCAAACTCGGGCAATACAGATTTTAGAAAGGCACGTAGCTCTTGGGGGGCAGACTCCTCATTCACGCCCAAGTCATTGGCAAATTGTTCTTTGATTTTTTTTAGCACATCTTCCAACGGCACCGTGCCTTCTTTGGTGGTGGTGTAAATGCTGATTTCTTTGAGTACCGACACACGGTGTGTAGCACCTGCAACAATCTTTGCTTTGGTGACATCGAGCGACTCAAGGATCACTCCCGCCTTGCCCGGCTTTAATATTTTATACAATCCGCCTTTGCCACTGATCGATGCGATTTCTGAAAACTCCATGTATTATTTTTTGGTGGCGCAATATTAAATAAAATCGGAAAGAGATTCTATCAAAAAATTATTAAGCAGACTTCTCATCAACAGAATTTTTGTTTTTAAAATAATTGATCACGAAAAACGCGCTACTGATTATTGCGATAAAAAGGGAAAGGCCAGTAAACTCCTTCAAGGTAAGATGGGAGAGGAACCACACGATGGTGACAATAGAAATGACAGGCACGGCAATGCCCCCGGGTATCCTGAAAGTTGAAGGGTAGCGATCTTCTTTCATCCTTAATTTGATCACCGCCAATGCCACACCCAAATAAATCAGTAATGCAAAAGACGAAGCATAGATGGCCAATTGCCTGAACTCTCCGGTGATTGCAAAGAAGCAGCACAAGGAGGCATATAGAATTATCGACACATAAGGGGTGGAATATTTTGGGTGCACGTTGGCAAGAGGCTTGATCGGTATCACACGGTCTTTGGCTGAGCGGAACAGCACACGCGGCATGCTCAGACTGTCGCTGCTCAGATAGCCCAACATGGATATGGCGGCAACGGTGGTCATCAAGGTGATGCCTAATGGCCCGATCAAGCGGTTGGCCACTTCGGCCAACGGGGCATCTTTAAAATCTGAAAACGAATCGCCCAATATGCCTTGCGCTACCAACTGTATGGCGATGTAGATTAATAAAATAATGGTGAAGCCAAGAAAAATTCCAAATGGAACATTCCGGTTAGGCTTTTTCACTTCACCACTAATGCTCAAACTATTTTCGGCTCCTTGAAAAGCAAAAAAAAGGATGAGCGATATTTTTCCAAGGTCATCTAATGTGGGCAGGCTGTGCCAAACTAAATTTTTGGCACTCACTTTAGTCGCGCCCCAAACGATCAGCAACAATAGCGGAGCCAGCTTGATGACGGTGGTGATTTTTACCACGGCAATCCCCCGTTTTACACCAGTGACATTGACAGCCGCCAAGGTGGCAAAAATGAGCACTAAGAAAACGGCCCTTATCCATGGATTTGAAAATGGCGGGTAGAGAAAGGCGATCGTGTGCGAAAGTGCGCTGGCCACGGCAGCCGCAGCCATCAGCGATGAGCCAAACACAAAAATAGTGGTAGTCAAAAAACCAAAGTAGCCACCAAAGGCTTCTTCGATGTAGGCATACGCTCCGCCTGTTACTGTTATTTTACTGCCTACTTCGGCAAAGCATAGCATGATGACAGTGATTAAGAAACCGCAAAACAAATACGCTAGTATCCCAGCGGCACCAAGTCTTTCGCTGACGATGGCCGGCAACACAAAAATGCCCGAGCCGATCACGATGTTCACAATGTTGGAGGTCAACCCCCACAACCCGATTTCGCGCTTCAAGCCTTCGTTTGCATCCATGGGCTTTAAAATTATTCGTGCTGTTTCAATGCTTCACCAATGAGGCCAAGTGTTTCATCGCGGCCTATTTTTTTTTCGGCAGAGGTGATGAACAAAGGCGGGAGTTCTTCCCACTGCTCCAGCAATTTTGTTTCAAGCATTTTTTTGGATTTTGCCAGTGCTTGTTTTTTAAGTTTGTCGGTTTTAGTGAGCAATATTGCCATCGGCAGATGGAGTGATCCCATCCAAGTGATAAATTCAAAATCGATTTTTTGCGGAGGGATGCGCGAGTCGAGCAGCACAAACGTGCAAAATAAATTTTCGCGATGCTTCAAGTATTCTTCAATCATCTTGCCCCATTCGTAGCGGGCCGAGCGGCTCACCGAAGCATAGCCATAGCCGGGAAGATCGACCAAGTACCATTTGCCATTGATTATAAAATGATTGACGGTCTGTGTCTTGCCCGGGGTGGACGAGGTTTTGGCGAGGTTCTTATGCTGCACCAACATGTTGATGAGCGAAGACTTGCCCACGTTCGATCGGCCAATGAAAGCAAACTCGGGCCGATCGGGGTTGGGGCACTTTTGCCAGTCTGTAGAACTCATCACAAACTCTGCAGTGGTTATCTTCATAGACTTAAAGTATTAATGTAACGCCAAAATACTAAAGAAGTAATAAAGGAGCACTTTACGTTTAAAAATTGACCCTTTAACATTACTAACTTTTTATTTAACTTGGCATTTCATTAACTGGATCAACCTTATTTTTTGATATGAAGATTCACAGCAGGGTAACCTTATTTTTAGCCCTCATCACATTCAGTTCGGTCTGCTTTGCTCAGCAAGAGCAAGACAAGGAGCAATCAAAGCTGTACATGGAGCAATCCAAATTGATGATGGAAGGCAGTCAAGCCATGGACGATGCACGCGATCTGATGGTAATCGCTGCTAATTATGATACGGTGAACATCGTTGCCAACTTCGAAGCTGGGCACATGCACTTGCGGACTATTCATAAAGACCTTGCCGTAAAATATTTCATGCGCATTTATAAACAAGACCCCAACTATCGTTTCGATCTTGAATATTGGATTGCCAATAGTCACCAGTATGGATTGCAGTTCGACAAAGCCATCGCTTACTACAACCGCTACCGCAATCGTCTCTTGGCCAAGCCCAACTATCAGGGCAAAGATAAAATTGAAATGAAAGAAGTGGACCGTAGGATTCAAGAGTGCAACAACGGAAAAGAATTTGTAGCCAATCCAAAACCGTATGCCATCCGCAACATAGGCCGTGAGATCAATTCTGAATTTGAAGACTATGCACCGGTGCTCAATGCCGATGAGACTGAAATAATTTTTACCACGCGCAGGCGCGATGGAAATACGTTTGAAAACGTGGCTGATG
>JAYWDN010000041.1:0-2210 GCA_043780615.1 Bacteroidota bacterium
GCCCGCGGCCTGGTCGGCAGAGGCACCGATGGTGGTGTAGGCTGCATTGGCAGAGCAAGTATTTATTAACCCCGTAACATTTGTAGCACCTTGTTTGTAGTCGTAATCAACAACATCACTAAGGCACAATGAGAACGTGCCTTGATAACCTGCACCAACATAATTATCAACTGAGATGTAGTAAGTTGTGCCATTGGTAAGGCCGAGGTAGCTGAACTCCATCGTGCCGTTTGGTTGTGAATTGTAGGGTGAACAAGCGAGTTGTGTTCCGCTTGCATCCCACAAGGTCACCCAATCGTATTGCATCGTGCCCGCTGCACCGCCCGTGTTCACTTTCACATTGATGAAGCCTGTGGCCGTGGCCGTGAACTTGAACCAAACATTGTAGTTGGGGCCGTTTGCCGCACATGAGCCTGCTGCCTGGTCTGCCGTAGCGGCTACTGTTGTATAAGCCGCATTGGTTGAGCAGCCGTTTATTATTGCATTTACAAGAGTCGCACTTGCCTTATTGTCGTTAGCAGGCTGGGCTTTGCAGATAACAACCACAATAAGCAGGAACAATAGGAAGCCGAGTTTTTTCATAAAAATCAAGTTCAACAATATATTAGACGGCTCAAAAGTACAATTTCCATTAAGAAATTATTGGAAAAAGAACTGCGATTAAGTACTTGTCAATAATAAATCTAATATTGTAGCATTAAATTAAGTACCGAAAACTGAATACACTTTGCTATGGAAAAGAAAGCCGACATGCAGAAAACAATTTACGATAACGCGAAGAGCCATTTCTTGGGCAACTTCCCCGATTCGCTGCCGATCGAGCAAGCTTATGTGCATATTGGCATGTACCTCGGCTGGATTATTGAAACAGGAGTGTATTCGGAATTTTTTGAAGAAGAAGCTGCTGGTCAAATTTTTAGGTTCAAGCGCAAAGAGATTTCTTGCACCATCCTTAGCGAAATATGGGACGGCTATCTCGGCTTTGAGCTTTTCAACCGCGAGGGAAACATGTTTACGTACTACTACTATGGCGGTGGGCTTTACCGAGCAGACTATGACGAAGTGTTAGTAAAAACTTTGCCCTCTATTTATCATGTTACCGATAGTTGGGAGAACTACGAGAAGATGAACCAACGAATCAACTTGCGCTATCAAGACTGGAAAAAGCTGACGGGAAATTAAGTTACTTCAGCATCTTTCCATTTTTATCGATCGACACGATTTTTGCCGCACCATCACTACTTAAAATTTTTATTGAGATTTCTCCGCTTTCATTGTTTAGCGACAGCTCTGAAGGCATTAATTCCAAACTGAGATTGCTGTTCCACGCCAAGCCATCGGAGCGATAAATTTTTGCCAAGCTAACCGGAAATTTTCCATTCACTTTTTGAATTGAGAATGCCAACACGATAAAAATATTTCCAGTCGCATCAGCTGTTGCAATCCCTTTAGCCAACGTTAAATTCCGTTTTTTAAAGTTTGGTCGATCGACCGGAAAATTTATTTTCAAATCAGGGACACGCGAAGGAGTGATCGAATAAAAATAGCCTGTTGCCAATGAATCTTGGTAGGCAAGACCAAAAGTATATTTCTCGTCCTCGATTACTAAAGGCTTAAATTTCAAATCGCTGTTGCTTTCAAAAAACAACGGGATTGAATCCGTAAGGTTGACCAACCATTTCAACGACTGGCTGATTGATTCCCATTCCGTTTCCCTTTTGGTTCGCTCGCGTTTCGCAAACTCTTGCGTAGAACTTATCGTGCTTTTTAAAACAGAAGCTGAACCAAATGCCCTGGTAATAAAATGATGATAATCTTTTTCTTCTTGATCCAAATCCAACTTACTCAATCGGGCTGCAAGACTGTCCAAATCTTTCAGATTCTCAATCTCTGATTTTACAGCGTCCAATTTGATTTTTACATTGATCGAATCATGCAGTGGTTTATTCAAAATCAAATTAGAATAGTATTCCAATTCAGTGATTTTCATTTCAAACAAAGCAAACGGCATCGGGTCTGGGTCGTATTTCTTTAGTTGATCGATGAGTCCTTTGTCGCGCAAACTTGCTAATTCATTTTTTACAGACACTGAGTCTTTCTGCAATTTCGATCGCAGTTTATTTAGTTCCATATCGCGTGCGACTAACTTATCACGCATTGGGATAATTTCTTTTTCGATCAGGTCAATCGATTGAGTTGCCCAACGCTTG
>JAYWDN010000042.1:0-6510 GCA_043780615.1 Bacteroidota bacterium
GGCCGTGTAAATTTTTTTCTGTGAAGCCTCGCACACCATGTCGAGCAAGTGGGGGTGCAAGTACGGTTCGCCCTGAAAATAAAAAATCAAATAGGAAAGGGTTGGGGCAAGTTGGCTGATCACCGACTCGAACAATTCTTTTTTCATCATTCCCGTTGGCCTAGTGAACGATCGCAGCCCACTGGGGCACTCGGGGCAGCGCAAATTGCAAGCGGTAGTCGGCTCGATGGAAATGCTGACGGGCATCCCGCAATGGTTCACGTTACCCGATATTTTCGAGGCCTGAAAACTGGAATACACGCGCGCCATGTTGAGCAGACGCGATGGCGTTTGCATGCCCATAAAATTCAGTCCATCTACCAATCGCTTGTTCATTGGTTCAAAATTACTTTTTCAAAAAATGATTTGTCCTATCTTCGGGCAGATATTTCAACTCACATGAAAAAGATTTTAGTTCTGTTGCTGCTTTTAGCTTGCTCCGGTCAACCAAGTTTTTCGCAAACTGTAGCACTCACCGACAGCGCAAAAATTTCAATCATCACATTGGGTGCATCGCAAGGTGAACTTTATTCGGCTTTTGGGCATAGTGCTGTTCGTGTTTATGATCTTGAACACGGCCTCGATTTGGTATTTAATTATGGCGTCTTCAATTTCAACCAACCGCACTTCTACCTCAACTTTGCTAGGGGTTATTTGTACTACATGCTCGATGCATACCCCTACCCGCTCTTTCGCAATTACTATATGGAGCACAATCGGTTTGTGCATGAGCAAGTGCTGGGCTTGACGCAAAATCAAAAACAACAAATTGCCAATTTTCTTTTTTGGAATATCCAACCGCAAAACCAAACCTATCGCTACGATTATTTTTACAACAACTGCGCCACCAAAGTGCGCGATGCTTTTAAGATTGTTTTAAAAAATGAGGTAGCCTTCGACAGTTCATTTATCAAGACAAACTATACCATCCGCAACCTTACCGATATTTATTTGCAGCAACAGCCGTGGGGCGACTTGGGCATTGATATTTGCCTTGGCTTGCCGATGGACAAAAAAGCGTTGCCCTTTGAATACATGTTTTTGCCCGACTACATTGAGTCTTCGTTTGATCATGCTACCAACAAGTTGCTTGGCCAGCCTTTGGTAAAAGAAAAAATTATTGTTTACGAACCTGAACCAGAGAAAGCACCTTTTCACTGGTATCATCCGTGGATTGTATTTGGAATTTTTCTAGCGTTAGCTTCTTCTCTCACTTGGCGTGATTGGCAAAGAAAAAAACTTTCTACTTGGTTTGATGTGGTTTTGTTTTTGACTGTCGGCTTTCTTGGCATTTTATTGCTCCTACTCTGGACACTCACCGACCACAAAGCAGCCGCCACGAATTTTAATTTATTGTGGGCGTTGCCAACGCATGCCATCATCGCTTTTATTTTGTTGCGGAAGCAAAAACCAAGATGGCTTCAACCTTATTTCTTGGTTACAACAATTTTGAGCGCACTACTTCTCGGTTCATGGCATTTTTTGCCGCAGTCGCTAAATGTTTTTTTGATGCCCGTGGTGGGCGTGATTTTGTTGAGGGCGTTAGTGAACTTTAGCCACAGATTACACAGATGAACACAGATAAAAACTCATCAGTTAAAATCTGTATAATCTGTGGCGAACATCTAAAAAATAAGCCGTTTGTATTCGAGTTTGCTTCTTCCAAAATTTACCAACAACCCAATTTTACAGCCAGATGCTTTCAGGTAATTTAGTGTCTGTGCGACTTGATCGTCTGCTATTCCTCCTTCGGCTGCCTTTATTTCTAAAATGATATTATGAAACAAGACAAAATCAGCATAAAACTTGTGTGGGAGAACGATTCCCTTGTATTCAATCTTGTACTCTTTCTCGCGGTTGTATTGCAACTCTTTTTTCCTGACTTCAATCTCAATAGCATCTTTATAAACAATCTCGAGAAAGCCATGTCCCAATGTTCGATGAACATCCATGCATATTCCAATAATCTCGTAAGTCTCTTCTTTGAAGAGAAACTCCGATGATTTCAAATCCGTGTTCATCTGTGCAATCTGTGGCAAAATGCTAAATATGTATCGGCCTATTTGCAGTTGCCGCTAAGCACGCTTCTTTCACGGCCTCCATGTAAGTGGGGTGTGCATGGCTCATGCGCGAAACATCTTCGGCCGAGGCACGGAACTCCATCGCCACAACTCCCGCAGCAATCATGTCGGCTGCGCGCGCACCGATGATGTGAACACCGAGAATTTCATCCGTGGTTTTGTCGGCCAATATTTTTACAAGTCCATCCAAATCCATCGAGGCGCGGGCGCGGCCCAATGCTTTGTATGGAAAGCTTCCCATTTTATACGCTCGCCCTTGTTCTTTCAATTGCTCTTCGGTGTAGCCCACACTCGCCACCTCGGGCCAGGTGTACACCACACCGGGGATCAACAAATAATTTACATGTGGCTTTTGTCCGGCCAACCGTTCGGCCACATACACGCCTTCTTCTTCGGCCTTGTGTGCCAGCATTGCCCCACGAATTACATCACCGATCGCATAAATATTTTCAACTTTAGTTTTGAGATGATCGTCCACCGGAATTTTCCCTTTGTCTAATTCTATTCCAATTTTTTCTAAACCTAATCCCTCGGTGTACGGTCTTCTTCCCACACTCACCAAACAATAATCGCCTTTCAATTCGATGGCCGCACCACCATTTTTTGGTTCGGCTTTCAGCACCACTTCTTTTCCTTTGTTTTCTACTGCGGTCACTTTGTGGCCGAGGTAAAAATCTATTCCCAATTTTTTGGTTGACTTCAATAATTCTTTTCCCATCGTGCCGTCCATGGTGGGGATGAGGCTGTCTAAATATTCTACCACCGAAACTTTCGAACCGATGCGCGCATAGACCGAGCCCAACTCCATGCCGATCACACCACCACCAATGATGATAAGGTGCTTGGGCGCTTCTTTCAACTCCAAGGCTTCGGTGCTGGAGATGATCCGCTTTTTATCGAATGGTGCAAATGGAAGTGGCGTGGGCTTTGAACCCGTGGCAATAATTATTTTTTCTGAAGTGATCGTAGTTTCCTTTCCGTCTTTGGCTGTTACCTTGATGGTGTTTTTATCGACAAACGAACCCACCCCGGTCAACACATCGATTTTATTTTTCTTCATCAGAAAAGCGATGCCCTCCACATTGGATTTTACCACACCACTTTTGCGCGCAATCATCTGCGCGATGTTTACTTTGGGCGCAGGTATATCGATGCCGTGTTCTTTAAAAGTATGCGCTGCATTGTGAAAATGTTCGGAAGAATCGAGCAATGCTTTCGAAGGAATGCAACCCACGTTGAGGCACGTGCCGCCCAGCGTATCGTACTTCTCGATGATGGCCGTTTTAAAACCAAGTTGTGCGCAGCGGATGGCCGCCACATAGCCGCCTGGGCCCGAGCCAATAACAGTAACATTGTATTGCATAATGATAGCGGGTAAAAGTTAAAGATCGAACGAAAAATAAAACTATCCAAACGAAGCACTTGACTGCTCAACTACTGCTCTTCGCTGAAATCGGTAAATGTTTTTTTGATTTCTTTCGCATCGTATTTTGTGTTCAACGGTTTTGAAGCATCGAGCTCGAGGGTGGGAAGTTTTTGGTGATTCAGAATCGGCAAAAATTTATCGCGGTCGTTGTCGAAATCGGGAAGCCTGCGGTTGGACTTCAGCGCATACCTGCGCGCAAAAATATCTCCTTCCAGTTGCAGTTGGTTCCTGATCTCCGTTTCTGTTTTGATCAAATCCATAATGTCATTTTTCGATTTTCCCAAAATCTCGCCCGCCTCAAGGCCACCGATCGTTGCCACGGTGGTGCCCCCAATTACCGATATAGATCTTAAATCGCCCGGGTTGGAGACGATAGCAGACGACACGCCCGTGGTTGCGCCAAGCGAAGCGCTGAGCAGCGATCTATTTTTCTTTCCCTTCTTGGCCTGACGGTACGCGCGCTCTAACGATTTATGTTTTTCATTTAGTTGTTCGAGCAATGCCTTGGCCTGCACCAAAGTGCTCCTGTATTTTTGATACAAGAATTTGTCACGCTCTTCTAAGTTCTCGGTGTCGGTCACGTTCACTTTCACTTTGCGTTGCACACGGTTGTTCGATTTATCTACGGCAAAAAAAATAATTTCTGTGCTGCGCAATTTTTCGGCATCATCGGTAAACGAATAACCCGGAGACCACGTGAACTCATACTGCACTTTTGTGTTTTCTTTCAAACTGATTTTCGGCACGCGGTCGTCAGAGCACAAGAAGCCCGCGTTGAGCACATCATCGTCTCCGTTGGGGTCTGACACATAAATTTTTAAATTGATGCGTTCATTTTCTTTGATCGAAAAACTGGTGTCGCCTGGCACGAGCAGCATCTCGGGCGGCAAGTCGAGTTGCGTTTGTGCTATTTTTATTTTGCCGATGGCCTCTGCTTTTTCGGGTTGGTCTTGCGCAGTGAACTCGATGGTGAGCGGATTGCTTTTTAAAGTATTGAATTGATTGCGCGAGGGAGTCCACGTGAGCACGCCCAGCGAAGAGAGTGCCATGCCTTCGGGCATTTGCGATTGCGAAATTTTAAATACCAACGGATCGCCATCGGGATCGCGCACATAGTCGGCAGAAATCTGGTAGCGGCTGGGCGAAGATTGCTTTACATAAAAAACGGGAAGGTCGTCCACCTCGGGCGAACGGTTTTGGTGTTGCACCAAAAAATTGATAGGTGTGCGCACCTTGCGCCCGTCTTTCCACTCACCTTGAAAAATCAAATTGATTTCTTTCTGCTTCTCCAATCGATCTACTAAATCAAATGAAGGTGTCCATAAAAAATTACCGAGCGTATCAAATTGGATTTTGTATCCGTTGATTCCTTCCAACGAAAATTTTGGCACTGCAGAGTCGTTCACTTTTACTTGAAAAGAAATCACTTGTCCTTCCTTCAACTGTCTCCAGTTTTCTCCTTCTGGAAAAATCAACTGTTGTGCGTCTACAAAGTTTGACACGAAGACTAAAAAAATGTACCTAAAAAACTTCATCCTATAATTATAAATTTGAGGTGTAAAGGTAATGCTTTGAATTTTTTATAAAACCTTTTTGAAATAAACTATGCAAGCATGAAAAAGAAAAAGGCAGAAGAGAAGATTTCGCCAACCACACACAATTTTTTTGAAGATGTGCATGCAGTGGCCATGCTCGTGCCCAAAGGGCGTGTGACCAGCTACGGTGCCATTGCCAAGTACCTCGGCAGCAAAGGCAGCGCGCGCATGGTGGGCTGGGCAATGAATGCGGCTCATGCCGTAAAAAATATTCCGGCACATCGGGTGGTGAACAGTCAAGGGTTGCTCACGGGCAAGCATCATTTCAAAACGCCAACGGCCATGCAGCGTGCCTTAGAAAAAGAAGGTGTGAAAGTGACCAAAGACAAGGTTGTTGATTTCAAAAAACTTTTCTGGGATCCATCTCAAGAATTGCTGTGATGGAAAGGCGCTTTTTTATTTTGCTTTTTTCGAGATCAGCCAAAGCCCGATAAAAGTAATCAGCCCGTTGATGATTAATATTTCGATGCCGATTTTATAACCACCAAACAATGCTGTTGAGTTTTTGCTGAGCGCATACGAGATCATGGGCGACAACAAACAAATGATTGGAACAAACTTGCCCATCACTTTTCTTTTTGTAAAAATTCCAAACGAAAACAGGCCGAGCAGTGGCCCATACGTGTAGCCCGCCACATTGAGCACCGCATCGATCACGGTCTTTTCGTTGAGTTCTTTGAACACGAGGATGATGACCAAAAACAAAACCGAAAAACCAAGGTGTGTAATAAGTTTTTGTCGTTGTTTCGTTTTCTCTTCCTTGTTTTTGAAATTTAGGAAATCAATACAAAAAGAAGTAGTCAGTCCGGTCAAGGCCGAATCGGCACTGGCATAGGATGAAGCGGTGATGCCGAGCAAAAACAAAATGCCTACAAGCGGCCCAAGTTCATTGAAGGCCAACCTAGGAAAAAGTTCATCGGTGGCTTGCGGAACAGTGATTCCTTTTTGATTACAATAAATATAGAGCAGCGCGCCCAGCACCAGAAAAAGTAAATTCACAATCACCAGCGTGAGGCTAAACCAAAACATATTCTTTTGCGCATCGCCCAGCGTTTTGCACGTCAGGTTTTTTTGCATGATCTCTTGGTCTAAGCCCGTCATGGCGATAGTGATGAACATGCCGCCAAAAAATTGTTTCGGAAAAAATAAAGGCGAAGAGGCCGAATCAAAAACAAAAATATTGGCGTGGCCTCCTTCGCGAATAGCGCTCACCATGTCGGCAAATGAAAATCCAAGCTTGTCGGCAATTTGCCAAACGGTGATGATGACCGCGCCCACCAAAAAAAATGTTTGGAAGGTGTCCGTCCAAATAATTGTTTTCACGCCTCCTTTAAAAGTATAAATCCAAATCAATGCAATCGTTACGGCT
>JAYWDN010000043.1:0-38597 GCA_043780615.1 Bacteroidota bacterium
ATTACCTCAACCCTTCACCCTTCTCCCTGCCTTTGCCGAAACGGCTTCGTGCAGGCAGGCAGAAGAGAAGGGTACAAGGAGTTTTTAGAGATCCCCTTATGTTGTTGAGCCAATGATGCAATCCAAATATCGTTTTCAGGTATGGGTTTGCCTTTCATTTTCAATTGACTCTTTATTTTTCCATATACCTTGGCAGTCATCAGGTTACATTCAATTATCTAAGAGGCCTGTGCTAAATCATCTACCTTTTTTCTGTTTTCATCCTTCTTGGTTGACAGTTCTGCTCCGAAAAACAATTCCCCAATTACAATTGTGGGAATAAAGATATTGGTGGGATAAGATTTTATTTTTTGTACTACAGTGGATTCGTTTTCAAGAAGTCTAATAACAATATTGGTATCGAGCAAATAACTATCTCCATTCATTTTCATCGATGTTTTTGCACCCTTCTTGAATTGCTTTTCTCATTTCATTAGCAGTATTGTGGTCAATGCTTCCCGCAAATTTTAAAAGGCCTTGCTCGCGATGAGCTTTGGGTTTTGTCAATAGCGACTTAACGAAAACCAATGCCTTCGCCCGTTGCTCTTGACTAAGCAACTCTATATTTTTAATGAACTCGTTTTCGAAAGCTTTAGATTCCATGACCTTCAAAAGTACAATTTCTATTTATAGTGCGCATTTAATCTTGCCGTATCCTCTTCTAACATTAACTTTGAACTCCAAACAAAATCGTTATCAAAAAGTTTTCCATTCCCGCCTACTATCGTTCCACCATTACCGGAAGGATAAAAGAATCGCGCAGAGTAAAAGATCTGCGCAAGCAAGATTTTGCGCCCACGCTTCTTGACTTTGGGCCCGTGCAATTTTTTATTGCACGCCATTTTGGTTTTTGTTACGGAGTGGAGAACGCCATTGAAATCATCTACCGGGCGATGGAAGAGAACCCCGACAAAAATGTTTTTCTATTGAGTCAGATGATTCACAATCAAGAAGTGAATGCCGATCTGCAAAGCCGGGGGATAAAATTCATTGCCGACACCGATGGCACTCAATTTATTCCTTGGGAGCAAATACACAAAGAGGATATTGTCATCATCCCCGCTTTTGGCACCACCCTTGAGATCGAAAATATTTTGTTGAATAAAAACGTGGAGGTGCAGAAGTACAACACCACTTGCCCGTTTGTAGAAAAAGTATGGAACCGTGCTGAAAAATTAGGGAATGAAAACTACACGATCATCATTCACGGCAAGCCACGCCACGAAGAGACGCGCGCTACGTTTTCGCACAGTGCAAACGGTGGTCCATCGGTGATCGTGCAAGATTTGAATGAGGCTGAGCGATTGGCCAAATACATTAGTGGGGAAAGAGACCTGAAAGAATTTTATAACGAGTTCGAAAATAGATTCTCGAAAGACTTTGACGCTGAAAAAAATTTGCAACGGGTGGGCGTGGTGAACCAAACCACCATGTTGGCAACGGAAACGCAGGCCATTGCGGATTACTTCAAGCAAGTGATGCAGACCAAGTATGGAGAAGCAAATCTAAAAAATCATTTTGCCGATACACGCGATACACTTTGCTATGCCACGAACGATAATCAAGAGGCATCGTATGAATTGCTAAAGACGGATGCCGACTTGGCCATCGTGGTGGGCGGCTACAACAGCAGCAACACCTCGCACATTGTAGCGTTGTGCGAGCGCAAGTTCCCCACCTATTTCATCAATTCAGAAAACGAGATTATTTCACAGCAAGAAATTCAACATTATGAGTATCACAAAAAAGAAAAGAGATCGACAAAAAATTTTCTTCCAGAAAAAACTCCAGTAAAAATTGTGTTGACCAGTGGTGCTTCTTGCCCCGATACGCTGGTGGACAGGGTGATGCTGAAACTACTTGAATTTTTTCCGGACGTAAAAAAAATGGAAGAAGTGCTCACCGCATTTTAACGCCCCATCTTTGTTGCCTATGCACCTGTCTTTTCGTTTGATTTTTTTACTTTTTTGTTGTGGACCAAGTGCATTGGCGCAAAGCCGTAAAGATTCTGTTGCCACACTAAACGAAGTAGTCGTCAGTGCCTACTCGTATCACCGCACGCTCAAAGAAACCCCTGTGGCCTTGGGGATTGTCGGTGAAAAAGAGTTGAGTCGCTTCAATGTTACTTCCATGGTTTCGGCAATGAACACGGTGCCGGGAGTGCGCATGGAAGAACGCTCGCCAGGGAGTTATCGTTTCTCCATCAGGGGCAGCGCGCTGCGCTCGCCTTTTGGTGTGCGCAATGTAAAATTTTATTGGAACGGACTGCCGCTCACCGATGGGGGAGGGAACACGTACTTAAATTTATTGGACGTAGAAGCGATCGGCAAAGCAGAAATAATCAAAGGCCAGGGAGCGAGCTTGTATGGCGCAGGTACTGGAGGTGTCGTTTTGTTGACGAGCCCTTCGAGCAGCAAAAATCAATTTCAATTTTCATCCTCGGGCGGAAGTTTTGGATTGCAACGTCATCAGGCAGGTGCATTTTTTGCCAATGACAAAAATAGACTTTTTGTAAACTATGTCCACCAACAGTCGGAGGGCTATCGCGAACAGAGTGCGATGAGGCGTGATGCGCTCAACTTGAGCGGAAATTATTCTTTGCGTAATAAAAGCGTACTGCACACTTCTGTTTTTTATTCTGATCTATATTATCAAACACCGGGTGGGCTTACGTTGGCGCAATATACTGTTGACCCTAAACAAGCGCGGCTTCCATCAAAAACAACGGCAGGTGCCGTGCAGCAGCATGCCGCCATCTACAACAAAACCATTTATGGGGCGGCCGTGTACGAATCGCAGTGGGCTTCGCGATGGTCAACACGGGCGGGGCTTTACAGTGCTTATACCGATTTCACGAATCCATCCATTCTCAATTTTGAACGCAGAACGGAATACAATTGGGGCGGGCGCACCGACACGCGGTATGAACTTGATAAAAATAATTGGAAAGCTAAATTTACCATGGGTGCAGAGTATCAGCATTTTTATTCCCCGCTCACCGATTACGGCAATCGGCTTGGTGCTAAAGATACGTTGCAAACAGACGACCGGCTGACTTCCAATTTGATTGTTCTATTTGCTCAAGCCGAGTTTGATCTTCCTCACCATTTTTATTTCACGATTGGAAGCAGTACTAATTTTTTGAATTTTAATTTCCATCGATTGACTGGATCGCAACCTGGGCAGCAGCGGAATTTTGATCCGGTAATTTCGCCTCGTGTGGCATTGCTAAAAAAACTCAATGAAAACTTTTCTGTTTTTGCTTCCGTGAACAAAGGATTCTCTCCGCCCACGCTGGCCGAAGTACGACCTTCATCGGGAGTCTATAATAATACGCTGTCGCCCGAGCAAGGCATGAGTTATGAATTTGGTATGCGAGGAAAATTGTTGAAGGCTTTCTCTTTCGATGTAGTTGCCTTTGATTTTGAATTGACGAATACCATCGTTGGTCAAAACAATGGAGCCACCTTTATCAATGCGGGCAGCACTTCACAAAGAGGATTGGAGACATCGTTAGTATGGCAGCCACAGAACAGGAACTATAAATTTTGGATAGCCCATACGTTGGCCAACTATAATTTTTTAAACTATCAACACGATGGTGTTACTTATTCGGGAAACCAATTGACAGGCACATCGCGAAACGTGGTGGTTAGTGGTGCCGATGTTTACTATAAAAAATTCTATTGCAACCTCACCGCATATTTTGTGGAGCGCACACCGCTCAATGACGCCAACTCTATTTTTGCTTCCGATTATTTTTTGGCTGGGTCACGGATTGGGTTTAAAGATCATCTTGGAAAGTCAACGATAGAAATTTTTGTGGGCGTGGATAATGCTTTCGATCAGCGGTACAGCTTGGGCAATGATCTGAATGCTGCGGCAAGCCGCTACTTCAATGCAGCCACCGCGCGAAATTTTTATTTTGGCGTTAAAATTAAAATCTAACCTAAGAATTGCACTACTTTTTTTATCAGGTCGCCCGACTTTAAATTGTGGCCAAGCCCCGTGGTGGTGACCATCTCCGAGTTTTTCCAGTTTTGATGTGCGGCCAGCACGTGAGCGTAAGGAGCTTCGCGGTCATCCTTGTCGTGAATCATCAAGCCGGGCAGTGTCAGCGTTTTGGCAAATTCTTTTAATGAAAAATATTCTGGCGCCAAGCCCAGCACTTTTACAAAGTGTGCGTGGATAGCTTTCATACAACGGTCAGACAGGCCGACTACTTTTTGATAATGAGCCACAAACTCTTTGGCTTCACCGGGTGCCGCCATCACCACCATTTTAGAAACCGCAAGTTGTGGAGCTCGATGCAAGGTGTACACCGATGCAAACGCTCCGAGTGAGTGCGCCAACAACGCATAAAAGTTTTCCTGCGAAATGAGCTGCTCGATAAGCCCACTGTAGTGCGGAATGTTGATATAGCCGCCCTCGGAAAGCCCATGACCGGGCGCATCGATGGAGTAGATCGTAAACTTTTCTTTGGGCAAACCACTTACTACATTTTTCCACCAATAGCTGTGGCTCTCCCATCCGTGCAATAATAAAATTTTTCTGTCGCCAGTGCCCCACTTGTAGCCTTGCACTTTTTTGTTGGCATACAGGATCGTGAATTTCTCAGAGGCATTTAAAAATTCAAGATGGTGAGGCTTCACTTCACGCCTGCGCGGATTACAGAAAATCAAAAAACCTTTTTTCCCAGCCAGTCGAGGAGCGATCACGGCCAACAGGTTTAAATAATTTCCTACAAAAAAAATTAAAATCTTCTTTTTCATAGCGATGCGTGTCAAGTATTGTTGGCTAAAAAATTACATTTCAATTTGATGGATCATTTCTTCCAAATGTTTCGTCACCATTCGTATGTCTTTGTCCGTGCGCGACAGTTTGCTCATCATGATGGCACCTTCCAAGCTGGCAATCATCACGGCCGCAAAATAATTTTTGTCGATTGATTTTTTAAGTTGTCGGTGCTCTACGCCCTTGCTAAGAATATGAACGATCGAACCTTTTAAGATTTCTAAAATTGAAAGCGCTTTCTTTCGTAGTAAGGGGCTGCTGTCGTCCGCTTCGATGGCCGCATTTAATAGCGGGCACCCTCCCTTGATTGGAGGCTTGCTGATATGGGATTCAAAATAGCGCAGCACCGCGCGCAGTTTGTCTCCCGCATTGCGTTGCGACTTGATGCGCTCGGTGAGAATGTTGAACATGATGCCCGACAAGTAAGCCAATGCCTGCTCTTCCAGCTTTTCTTTGCTTTTGAAATGTCGGTACACCGCGCCTTTGGTGTAGCCCGATGCGGCCGTGATATGGCCGATGGAGGTAGCCTTGTAGCCATGGGAATTAAACAAGCCGCCTGCTTGGTGAAGGATGATGCCAATGGTTTCGTTTGAATTGCGCATGCACAAAGATACCGATCGGTATCTTAAATACAACCTCACCCCCGACCCTCTCCAAAGGAGAGGGAGTTTTGGATTGATGCGGTTTCCTTTTTTCTTTGCGAGGTGAAAGTCCTGATCTTGCACCAACATTTCAATACGCCCGAAAAAGGCGGGGCCGTGCGTTCGTATTATTTGGCGAAAGCACTGGTGGAGAGCGGCATCGAAACGGTGGTGATCACGGGCAGCAATGAAAAAAAATATTTCCAAGAATACCATGAGGGCATAGACGTACATTATTTGCCAGTGGCCTACAACAATGCTTTTGGTTTTGCAGCACGAAGCTTTTCTTTTTTGAAATACGTATGGCAAAGTGTTCGGCTGGCAAAAACAATTTCAGGAATTGAAATGTGCTATGCCATTTCCGTTCCGCTCACGGTGGGGCTGGCGGCACAACAACTAAAACGAAAAATGAAATGGCCTTACGTTTTTGAGGTGGGCGACCTTTGGCCGGATGCCCCCGTGCAAATGGGCTTTGTAAAAAATTATTTTTTTGCTTCACTGCTCTATCGGTTGGAGAAATCAATTTATAAAGGTGCTGATTCGATTGTGGCTTTATCGCAACCGATCCGTCATGCCATCGAAATGAAATTTTCCGAAAAAAAAATCCATGTGATCCCCAACATGGCCGATTGCGATTTTTATAAACCCGAGCCTAAGGACCCATCCATTGAAACAAACTTTAATGTTTCAAACAAATTTGTGGTGTCCTATATCGGAGCGGTGGGCGCGGCCAATGGCTTGGAGTATTTCATTGAGTGCGCCAACACTTCGCGCAGGGCAAATCTTCCCATTCATTTTATCCTTTGTGGCGAAGGCGCAATGTTGCCGTATTTAAAATCGGCCGTGGAAAAACTGGGGCTTATCAATATTTCATTCACCGGGTTTGTAAACCGCGAGAAGGTGAAAGAAATTATGAACATCACCGATGCCGTCTTCGTAAGTTTTAAAAACATCCCAGTCCTTGAAACGGGTTCGCCCAATAAATATTTTGATGGACTGGCTGCGGGCAAATTGATTGTAGCAAATTTTGGTGGATGGATTAAAGAAGAAATTGAGAAAGTAAGATGTGGAATTGCGGTGGATGCCAAACGCCCAACTGATTTTGTAGAACAAGTGCAACCGTTTATAAAAAACAAAGATATTTTGTTGCAATTTCAAATGGCAGCACGCAATCTTGCAGAACAAAAATATAGCCGTAAGATGTTGTCGCGAGAGTTTGTGAAACTGTTTGGTAAAGATTAGCCTGTTTATGAAAAAATATTTCTTAACCCTGTATCAATACAATGCGTGGGCCAACAAGCGGGTAACGGCCTGCTTGACCAAACAAGAAGTGAATCACGAAAAAACGGTTTCGTTGATGGGGCACATAGCGGCCGCAGAAACGCTGTGGCTTCACCGTGTGTTGGGCCTGCCCAAGCCCGATGTGAAACTTTGGGCAGCGTATCCGCTCACAGAATTATCGGCTATGCTTGAAAGCGTGGACAAGCGATGGCTTGATTTTGTGGAGGCAACAGAAACTTTTGATCGTGAGCTGAACTACACCAACTACTTGGGCGAACCTTTCATCAACAACGTGGAGATGATCATGATGCACGTGGCCAACCATGGCAGCTATCACCGGGCGCAAGTGGCTATGTTGCTGCGCCAAAATAAATTGGAACCTGTCAATACGGATTTTATCACCTACGACCGAGTAATGCGTGGGCAATTGAAAGACTAAGGATTTTTTTGTTTTATACGCACCAAAACATACCCATGAAAAAATCAATTTTATTTTTAGCCCTTGCAATCATTGCGCCCCCGGGCTTCGCGCAAAAGGCAGCTCCTGTGATTTGCCACACTCCGCCCACCGAAAGGTTTGCCATGTTTGCGTCCAACAAAAGTTTCAATTTAAGTCACCCCAACCCGGTGCGCTATGTGCATGTGAGCCAAGCTGGTGGCCGCATGATTAAAATTAAAACCAGTAGTGCCGAGGGCAACGCTTACTTTATTGAGGCGAAATCAAAAACCAATAATTGGATTTTTGTTTTTCAAGAATGGTGGGGGCTCAATGACCACATCAAGCGCGAAGCTGAAAATCTCTATAAAGATTTAGGGAACGTAAACGTGTTGGCGTTGGATATGTACGATGGCAGGGTGGGCACAACCCGCGAAGAAGCGAGTAGATACATGCAAGAGTTTAAGCAAGAGCGAGGCAACGAAATTGTGAAAGGTGCGCTGGCGTATGCCGGGGCAAAGGCGAGCGTGGCCACCATTGGTTGGTGTTTTGGCGGAGGCCAGTCCATGCAAGCAGCACTTACGGTAGGCAATCAAGCGGTGGCTTGTGTGATGTATTATGGCATGCCTGAAGATAATGTTGATCGACTGAAAACTTTGAACTGCGATGTGCTCAACATCTGGCCCACTCAAGATCAGTGGATCAACAAAGAGGTGATGGACAAGTTTGAAAAGAACATGGCCGCAGCCGGAAAAAAAGTGACCGTAAAACCCTACGATGCTGACCACGGCTTTGCCAACCCCAGCAACCCAAAGCACAGCAAAGAGTTTACTGCCGATGCCTACAAAAACACGTTGGCGTTTTTTAGGGAGAGACTGAAATAGTTTTATTTTTTTTTGATTGCCACGGAGCCACAGAATTTTTCTTTCGGTTTCGTGGCAATTTTTTTGTAACTGAAAAATTATTCAGCGACTGCTTTGCTCACTTTTCGGTAGGTAAAAGAATGGTAGATGTGCCTGCGCGCAAAGCGATCGGGCGTATCGGAGTTGACCAGCTTGCCATAAATGTTTTTGGGCAGGCCAAAGTATTCGTAACTGCTGCCATCGGCAAAGTTCATTTTCAAGGTTTGCGACTTGTATTGAAAATCCACCAGCTTCGAAGCGGTGATCACTTCGGTGTATTGTTGCAATTGCTGCTCGTGCGTTTCGGGGGCGATGCTCACCAGCAGGTGATAGGCTTCAATAACAGATTTGCTCTTTTCTTCCGCCTCGAGCTTGGCCTGGGGGTTATCTTGAATTTTGTCGGGATGCCAGTCCTTCATAAAATTCCTGTAAATGGATTTCAATTCCTTCAAGTCAACGGCTTTGTCAACCCCGAGAAGTTTTCTGGATTCAATTATTCTTTTCATTGCGGGCGCAAAAATAAACTTTTTAGGCAAGTAGCAAAAGCCCATTTTTGGCACTGCAACTGAAATATAGTTACATTTGTTTGCCCATGAGCCAGTTTCAAAAAGCATTAGCGCGACTAAAAAACAAACCTAAGGACTTCACTTGGAAAGAATTGCAATCAATTATGTTGCATTTCGGCTATGAAGAAAAAAAAGGCGGAGGATCGAGAAGAAAATTTATTCACAACAGTACGAAGGTGATGGTTAGCCTACACGAGCCGCACCCTCGGCCCGTATTAAAAATGTATGCGATGGACTTGATCATAGAACATTTAAAAGAGGAGGGACTATTATGAAAAACGTTTTGCAACACAAAGGCTATACGGGCTCCGTTGAGTTCAGTGCCACCGATGAAACTTTTTTTGGAAAGATAGTGGGCATACGAGACCTGGTGACCTTTGAGGCCAACTCAGTTGCCAAACTAAAGAAGGCTTTTAAGGAGGCGGTCGAAGATTATATGGCCATGTGTCAAGAGTTTGGAAAGCACCCTGACCATGAATACAAAGGAAGCTTTAATGTGCGGCTCAAGCCAAAAATCCATCGGTTGGCCGCCATCCGTTCGGCCATGCAAAACATGTCGCTGAATCAATTTGTAGAAAAAGTGATTGAGAAAGAAGTTGGCTAAGACTACGAAGCTCGCCATTCAATAACAAGCAACTAAACTTTGCGCGGAGGCAATTCAAATGCAATGGCTTCATGCTCAAAGTTGCCTTTGTGTGAGCCATCACAAAAAGGTTTGTTTGCCGAGCGGCCACACCGGCACAGCGACACCACCGTGCGCCCTTGCAGGCCATAAGCGTTGCCGTTGACGTCAACGATTTCGAAGTCACCTTCTATTTTTACCGATCCGTTGTTGTTGATGATGAGTTTGGTTTTGTTCATAAGGTGATTTTTTTTATTTAAAAATTAAATCTCTGCCACGACTTGGTTCCTCAGCAAATCATCGAGCGTGTCGCGTTTGCGGATGAGTTGCGCTTGGCCATTCCAAATCAATACTTCGGCTGGGCGTAATCGTGAGTTATAGTTCGAGGCCATGGAGTAGCCATAGGCACCCGCATTTTTTATGGCGAGCAAGTCGCCTTCGCATACTTCATTTAGTTTTCGGTCCACGCCCAAAGTATCGGTCTCGCAAATGTTGCCCACCACGGTATAAATTTTTTGAGCACCTTCGGGGTGCGTGAGGTTTACAATTTCATGGTAAGCATCGTACATCATCGGGCGGATGAAGTGGTTGAGCCCGCTGTCAACCCCAACAAAGGTTACCGAAGGCGTAGTCTTCACCACGTTGGCGTTCACCAATAAGTAGCCTGCTTCGCTCACCAAATATTTTCCTGGCTCTATCCACAGTTCGAGTTGTTTGCCATAGCTTTGATAAAATTCTTTGAATGCCTTGCCTAGTTTCAAGCCCAAGTCATAAATATTGGTGACGTGGTCGCCTTCCTTGTAAGCCACTTTATAGCCGCTGCCAAAATCGATAAACTTGAGTGCGGGAAAATCGCGGGCCACCCCAAAAAGTATTTCGGCCATTTTCAAGTACACGTCCGTTTCGGTGATTTCAGAGCCCGTGTGGATGTGCAGTCCGTTGATCACAATTTTATGTTGCTCTACCAACTGCATCACTTGCGGCAGCTGGTAAACCGAAATGCCAAACTTTGAATTGCCGTGGCCGGTAGAAATTTTATAATTGCCGCCCGCAAGGATGTGCGGGTTCAGGCGGATGCAGCAGGGGTAGCCGTTGCCATATTTCTTTCCAAATTTTTCGAGCACCGAAAGATTGTCGAGGTTGATGGTCAGGCCCAGTTCAACGCCCGCCACAATTTCACTGAAGTCAACACAATTGGGGGTAAACATGATCTCTTCTTTTTCAAAACCCGCACCCATTGCCAAGTGCGCCTCTTGAATGGAAACGACATCGACACCCGAGCCAAATTTTTTCAGCAGTTTTAAAATAGAAATATTGGTGAGTGCCTTGGCAGCATACTTTACTTTGACATTGTTTTCTGAAAACGCATTTTTCAGGCTTTGCAACTGATCCACTATTTTTTTGCCATCGTAAACGTACAAGGGCGTGCCAAACTCTTTGGCGATTTCGGCCAATGCCAATCCTTGCACCTGATAAACCCCACCGATTAGTTCCATGCTGTATAATTCAAAAATCAAAGATGAAAATTAATTTGGTGATAAATTGATTCGATGATTCGTTGATTCGTTGAGGCTATCCATTTTATCTGATTTAATTGTTAATTTGACCATCGGTTTATTTCATCGATGTTGTAATCACCGAATTAACGAATCACCGAATCATCAAATTAAAGTGAAACTCTTTTTTAGACAACAAGGCCAGGGCAAACCGTTGATCATCTTGCATGGCCTGCTTGGCTCGTCTGATAATTGGCATACGCTTGGAAAAATATTTGCCGAAAATTTTTCTGTCTATCTCGTTGACCAACGCAACCACGGGCTGTCGCCACACCGCGAAGAATTCAATTACGAAGTGCTCACCGAAGACCTCGAAGAATTTATCAAGGATAACAAAATCGAAGAGCCGCACCTTATCGGCCACTCCATGGGCGGCAAGGTGGCGATGAACTTTGCCGTGAAAAACCCAAAGATTATTGACAAGTTGATGGTAGTAGATATTGTGCCGAAGAATTATTTGGTGCGCCACGATCGACTGATTGAAGGGATGAAAGCGATACCGCTAAATGAAATCACTGCGCGCTCTGAAGCAGAAGTAGCCTTGGCCCGATACGAACCCGATGTGGCCGTGCGCCAATTTTTGTTGAAGAATCTTTCGCGCAACGGTGAAGGAAAATTCAGTTGGAAAGTAAACTTGACCGCGATTGATGCGCACCTTCAAGAGATAGGTAAAGGTATGATATACAAGGGCACCTTTGATAACCCTACGCTTTTTATTAATGGAAAGAATTCAAATTATTTTCAAGTAGGGGATGAAGCATTGATACAAAAAATATTTCCCTCCGCGCAATTTGCCACACTCGATACGGGCCACTGGGTGCAGGCAGAGAAGCCACAAGAATTTGCGCAAACCGTTTTAAATTTTTTGAATGGATAAGATCGGCAGCTTTTACCTGATCCCTACGGTGATTGCCGAAGGGACAGAAGGCCAAGTGATGCCCACCATGGTGACGGAACGGCTGAAGGCCATCCGTTATTTTTTAGCCGAAGACATCCGCACGGCAAGACGGTACTTGAGCAGTTTAAAAATTTATGAAAGTATTGAAGCGTTGAATTTTTCGGTGCTGAACAAAGACACCAAAGAGAGCGAACTGCAAGAAATGTGTGCGCCAATTTTTTCAGGGCACGCCATCGGCATTCTTTCTGAGTCGGGCTGCCCCGGTGTGGCCGACCCCGGGGCGTTGGCGGTGGGCTATGCGCACAAAAAAAATATTCGCGTTATTCCGCTGGTAGGGCCTTCGTCTATTTTGCTGGCACTGATGGCCTCGGGCCTGAACGGTCAGCAGTTTGCTTTTCATGGCTACTTGCCCATCGATGCAAAGGAATGTATTCAAAAAATAAAGGCACTTGAAAAAGAATCGGCAACAAAAAACCAAACCCAAATTTTTATTGAAACCCCATTTCGGAATAATCAAGTATTGAAAAACCTGATGACCTCGCTTAGTAGCTCCACCCAATTGTGCATCGCGCTCGACCTTACGGGAAAGAACGAATTGGTAAAGACACAAACCGTGGGCGAGTGGAAAATGAGCGTTCCTGTTTTATCGAAAGAACCTGCGGTGTTTTTGTTTCTCAGCACTAATTAATTAGCCAATTCTGCAATTTCCAATTAGCCAATCGTGTATTGATAATTGGCTCATTGACTAATCGACTAATTGAATTAGTTTTGCCGCTCTAAAAATCGTAATTCGTAAATCATCAATTGTAAATCAATATGCCTTATTTATTCACTTCCGAATCCGTTTCTGAAGGCCACCCCGACAAAGTAGCCGATCAAATCTCCGATGCCCTTATCGATTATTTTCTCGCCTACGACCCCGACTCTAAAGTAGCGTGCGAAACATTGGTCACTACAGGCCAAGTGGTTTTGGCGGGCGAAGTAAAATCAAAAGCCTACCTCGATGTGCAAGAAATTGCCCGCGAGGTGATCCGTAAAATTGGCTACACCAAAAGCGAGTACATGTTCGAGGCAAACAGTTGTGGGATTTTTTCTGCGATACATGAGCAATCATCGGATATCAACCAAGGCGTGGAGCGCAAGAAAAAAGAAGACCAGGGCGCGGGCGACCAAGGGATGATGTTTGGCTATGCCACCAACGAAACTGACAACTACATGCCGTTGCCATTAGATCTTGCTCACCTTTTGTTGAGCGAGTTGGCGGTGATCCGCAGAGAGGGCAAAGTGATGACGTACCTACGGCCCGATGCCAAATCGCAGGTGACGATTGAATACAGTGACGACAACCGGCCCCAGCGCATCGATGCCATTGTGATCTCAACACAGCACGATGACTTTGCCAAAGATGCGGTGATGCTCAAGAAAATAAAAGAGGATGTGATCAACATTTTGGTGCCACGCATCAAGAAAAAAATGCCGAAGCGTATGCAGAAATTATTTGGCTACGACATTAAATACCATGTGAACCCAACGGGCAAGTTTGTGATCGGTGGCCCGCACGGAGACACGGGCTTGACCGGAAGAAAAATAATTGTGGACACCTATGGCGGCAAGGGTGCGCACGGTGGTGGTGCCTTCTCTGGCAAAGACCCTTCAAAGGTGGATCGCTCGGCTGCGTATGCCACGCGCCACATAGCAAAAAATATGGTGGCCGCAGGCATCTGCGATGAAGTGCTGGTGCAAGTGGCCTATGCCATTGGCGTGGCAAAACCCGTGGGGCTTTATGTGAACACCTACGGCACGGCCAAAATAAAAATGACCGATGGCGCCATCGCCAAGAAAATTGAAAAAGTATTTGACATGCGCCCTTACTTTATTGAAGAGCGTTTCAACTTGCGCACGCCAATTTACTCAGAGACCGCAGCGTATGGCCACATGGGCCGCGAACCAAAAACAGTAGAGAAAATTTTTAATAGAGGAAAACAGAATGAAAAGAAAGTGAAAGTGAACTTGTTCCCTTGGGAACGCCTCGACTATGTAGAGCAGTTGAAGAAAGCATTTAGAGTTTAAAAAAATCAAAGTACAAAAAAGCCGATCCAATTAGGTCGGCTTTTGTTTTTATCTGCTTTGAAATGCTCATAGGTCATAAGTGTTCACTGATTTTTCTATTTTTATCTAACCAAAAAGATATGCACCCAAGGCTCGAACATCTTTATACCGATCTTGAAAAGCAACGCGAAAAGTTACTGACACCTTTGCGGGAATTGAAAAATGAAAAATTGAACCACCATCTTTCAGAGAAATGGTCGATCAACCAAATCATCGCACACTTGATAGCGGCCGAGCGGCTGTCGGTCATGTACCTCAACAAAAAAATGCAGGGCGCGGAAACAGCCGAAGACACTGGCCTTGCCGAAGACATTAAAATGTTGTTGCTCATCGCCTCGCAGCGTCTGCCCATGAAATTTAAAGTACCCAAGGTGGTGTTGGAAAATACTTCTCAAGAAAGAGATTTTAAAAAATTGGAATTAGAATGGATTTCCGTGAGAGCAGATTTAAAAAAAACATTGAATAGCGTGAAGGCTACCCACCTCAAACGAAAAATTTATAAACACGTGCGCGCGGGCATGTTGAACATTCAACATGCGGTGAAATTTCTCAGAGAACATGTGGGCCATCATATCCCGCAGATCAAAAAACAGTTATGAAACTTTCAATTTTTTTCTTGCTTGCTTTTCCGTTGACGGCTGCCGCCCAGCAAATGGATTCGGTAAGACAAACAAAAAAAAATTGGAAGTACTACATGGCGCACACGCCACTGAAGCGAGTGCCCAAGTCAACAAAACTTGATTTTCAAATTGACACCCGCAATTCTTTTCTTCGCGATTTTCCTGTCAATGTATATGGGGTCAACCTCGGGTTGGTGTTTCGCCAACGGATACGGGTAGGGGCCGGGTACTATTGGATCAACCAGAATTTTAACGACAAACTGTTGGGGATTTATGCCATAGCTCCTACTCCTCAATTAATAGGCAAGGTGATCGCCACATCAAAAGGTATTCCGATTCCTGTTTCAAAATTAGAGGCATCGGGTAAAATAAGAGACAAAGATTTTTTGGAAGCAGCACAGCAGCTTAATATTTGGTTTGCTTCTGTAGGGGTGATGTACACTTTCTATGCGAGCCGTGTGCTGGAGCTTTCCATTCCCATCGAAATTGGCTACGGAAATTTTTCAGAAAAACTATTTGACACATCAGGAAACAATTTTTCCATATTGACAAGCACGTTGAAGCCGCAGCCATCGCAAGGCCATTTTATTCCTGGGCAAATTGGTTTTGATGTGCTGGTGAAAGTGCACCGGTGGGCCTACTTTGAGAGTGCTGTGGGCTATCGGCAAACGCTGAGCCAGACTTTTACCAGCAAGAGCCGCGCTACCAGTTTCGATAGCCAGTTTGATGGCACCTACTACAACTTGGGTGTGAAGGTGCAGATCGGCACGATCATGAAAGAATGGAAGCAGCGAAAGAAAAACAAAGCCGCTAAGAAGGCAGCTTTGCCAGTTAAATAGTTTGCGATAAGCGTTAGACAATTCTACTTACTTTGATCTTGAATATTTCTTTTGCCATGAAAAAAATTATAACTCTCTTTTTTGTCGCGCTGACTTCTGTCGTTTTTGCTCAACCCAAACTTCAGTCTCCATCTGAATTTTTAAGTTACGAACTGGGCGACCGATTTACTTATCATTATCGCATGGTCGAATATTTCAAGCACGTAGCCGAAGCCATGCCATCGCAAATGCGTGTTCAGCAGTATGGAGAAACGTATGAGCATCGCCCGTTGGTTTATTCCATCATTTCTTCGCCCGAAAATTTTAAAATTATTGAAACAATCCGTCAGGATAATTTGAAGCGAGCAGGAATGATGGAAGGAACTCCTTCCACGAAAGTGACCATCGTGTGGCTGAGCTATAACGTGCATGGCAACGAGGCCAACTCGATGGAGGCGTCCATGAAAACTTTATTTGAGTTGGTCAATCCGCAAAACAATAAAACGAAAGAATGGTTGAAGAACACGGTGGTTATTATGGATCCGTGCATCAACCCCGATGGCCGCGATCGTTATGCAAATTACTATACTCAATATGGAAATGATCCAGCTAACCCTGACCCGCAAGCGCGCGAGCATCGCGAGCCGTGGCCTGGCGGAAGAGCCAACCATTATTTATTTGATCTGAACCGCGATTGGGCCTGGGGAACACAAACCGAATCGCAAGCACGAATAAAAATTTACAATCAGTGGATGCCTCATGTTCATGTAGATTTTCATGAGCAAGGCTACAACTCGCCTTACTATTTTGCGCCAGCTGCCGAACCGTTCCACGAAGTGATCAGCAATTGGCAACGCGAGTTTCAAACTACGATCGGCAAGAACAACGCAAAATATTTTGATGAGCAAGGCTGGCTGTATTTTACGAAAGAACGCTTCGATCTTTTTTATCCAAGCTATGGCGACACGTACCCGGTTTACAGTGGCGCCATTGGCATGACCTACGAGCAAGGCGGCATTGGCGGTGGACTCACGGTAACTACAGCCGAAGGCGATCCGCTGACATTGAAAGACCGACTCACACATCACTTTACCAATAGTTTGAGCACCATTGAAATTTCTTCCTTGAATGCCGCTAAGCTCAATGATGAGTTTGAGAAATTCTTCAAGGAAAACAACGCGAACCCAGCGGCATTGTATAAAACTTATGTGATCAGGGCAGAAAACAATTCTGATAAAATTAAAAAATTGACAGCTTGGCTAAGCACGCACGCTATTCAATTCGGTCATGCGGCTGCGGGTAAGCCTGTGCGAGGATTTGATTTCACAACGCAAAGCGTAAGTAATTTTAATCTTACCACAGAAGACATCGTGTTCAATGTCCATCAATCAAAAGGCCGCTTCATCACGACCGTGTTTGAGCCTCAAAACAAACTCACGGATTCACTTACTTACGATATAACAGCGTGGAATTTATTTTATAGCTACGGACTGAAAGCATTTGCGCTCAACGAGAAAATTGCTGTGGCAAAAAATTATCAACCGAAAGCAATTGCGCAAGAAAATATTCCGGTCAAGCCGTATGCCTATGTTTTCAAGTATCAAAGCCTGAACGATGTGGAGATGCTTGCCGCGTTGATGAAGAAAGGGATGAAAGTCCGCTCGTCAAAAAAATCGTTTTCACTCAATGGCCAGAGCTTTGAGCCCGGCACGCTGATCGTCACGCGCAGGAACAATGAAACGATCACCGACTTTGATAACGCGATTCAAGCCATTGCCAAAAATCTAAATCGAAAAATTTATGCTGCGGCCACCGGTTTTGTTGAAAAAGGTTTGGATTTTGGTTCGGGCGATGTAAACTATTTGAAGATGCCCAAAGTGGCGCTGCTCGGGGGCGATCAAACATCATCGCTGGGACATGGCGAAGTATGGCATTTCTTTGAACAACAAATTCATTATCCGGTAAGTGTAATCGCAACGGATTATTTAAAGGATACCGACTTGACAAAATACACCGTGCTCATTGTGCCCGATGGCAACTACAAATTATTTGATGAAGCACAACTTTCTTTGATCGAAAAATGGGTGAGCGATGGCGGTCGATTGATTTTGATTGCCAATGGTGCTGCCTCATTCGCAGATAAAAAAGGTTTTGCGCTGAAAGAATTTCTTGACGATGACGCGAAGAAAAAAGCTGAAAAAGAAGATAAAGAGCAAAAGGAAAGAGAAGGGCCAATTAAATTTGCCGATGCCGAACGAAAGGGATTGAGCAATAGCATATCGGGAGCCATTTATAAAGTGACTCTTGATAAAACACATCCACTTGCTTTTGGGTTAGATGATTTTTACTATTCGTTGCGCACGAGCGAACTGCATTACCCGTATATCGAGCATGGTTGGAATGTGGGCACACTCAAAGGAAAACAAAAACCAGTGATTGGTTTTGCTGGAAATAAAATCAACAAAAAACTGGAAAACACGTTGGTCTTTGGGGTAGAAGACAAAGGCAAAGGCCAAGTTGTGTACATGATCGACAACCCCATGTTCCGTTGCTTTTGGGAGAACGGTAAAATGCTTTTTGCGAACGCAGTGTTTATGGTGGGGCAGTGATCGAAATTTTTAATCCGATCAAAGATTGACTCCCTTCAATAAAATAGCCAATGCCACCACGTGTAAGATTTGAACAACTAAAGCAGACTTGCCAACTGTTTCCAATTTTTGTTTTGAAATCAAAACGATGCTAACGATAAACACTACAATGCTTAGCCGATAAGATGGGCATATCATTGGCCACGGGAAAAGCCATTGCCAACATGTATTTGAAAAACTACGAACGAACGATTCCATTGAAACTATCAACTTCTTAAAAGTGATCGGGCTTCTGTAAGGGAACATTGCGATCACATGAAAAGGTGAGATTGAACAATCTGTTTGCTTAGCATCAAGAGATTTATAAACAAATTGAGCTACCACTGCAAAATAATTTTTTAACGACATTCTTCAAGGGAGGAGCTTTAAATTTAAAATCCCCTTTTTGGTGGTGATTCGTGCAGACACGAACCACGACTTAATTGTGTTGGTATAATTGAAAATAAAAACAATGAATGAAGCAGTAAACAGCGGGACAGAAAAGTTTAAATGCATGGTGGTGAAGAATAGAATTGGTTCCAAACGCTCTTCTTATAGAAAATCCTTGCTTTGCTTCTCTAAGGATATCCTGATTTTTCTAAGGATATCCTTACCAAAATTTTTAGCAAAATCCAAAAAAGCTGCTTTTTCACGCAAATTTTAAGGGGGTCTTTCCTGGCCTTTTTCGGCACTCGGAAAATCAAAAAACACAAATATTTTTCCACCGACATTTGTTGGCGGTGATCCTTTCGGCCACCAGGCTTTAGGGCTCTTAAATTTTTTGATATGAAAATCGCTCTTTCAATGAAAATGAAAAAAATAATAAATCCCCTTTTTGGTGGAGACGGAGTAATGAGATCGGGCCGCACTTTTACATCGGCTGCGGCAAGTGGTTTTTAGTTTTTAGAATGCCCAATAAAAATGAAATAAAATGGATACCCATAAAAATTTAAAAACGTCAACATTGAAAACACAAACCATGAAAAAATTTCTTTTACTCTCGTGTGCCATCGTGGTGGCAAGTGCCGCCACCGCCCAAACCATCCGCATTGCCGACAACAATGCCACCCGGCCCACCGGCCCGAATATTTATCCCACCCTGCAAGCGGCCATCAATGCAGCAGTGCCAGGTGACTTGATATAGAAAGGATTTCAGGGATAATGATGCTCACGCAGATTGCATGGAATTTTTATGTAAGCCCTGTTCATGTATTGTCATTTCATAAAGTGTTTAAAAATAGTTAATACCCTTACCCCAAAAACAATGGAACCCAATTTGATCTCTTCCAGCATAATTATAACAGCGCTTAGTTCGCTTTGCGTAATTGGATTGGCGCAGACCTCAACCCAGTCGGTCGATTTGGAAAACGCTTTTAAAAACGCGTTCGAAAAATATAAGCAATCGGTGGTGACCAAAAATGCAGATCACCTGAAAGCGGCCATGGCGGCATCGGCCTACATGAAAATGAAAAATGAGAGCATCGCGCACAAGCTGGATTTCCCCAACGATTTTTTTGAAGGTATGGGCGGCAAACTGATGGCAAACATTGTCTTACAAAAAATGCAAGCCTTGCGTGCCGAAGAAAAAAATGGCACCGGCATTTTGGTGATGTTGGCGCCTAAGAGCGCCAAGTTTGATCCCTTTGGAATGGGAGGTGATGGAGACGCTCATCCGATGCTAATCACATTTGAATTTATTAAGGAAGGCGAATGGAAATACAGTAACGGTCCCTCCATGGAGGGAATAGAAAGCGCAGACGAAGCTAACTTACTCAAAGGTGACCGCTCCAAATTAGAAGACGATAAATACAGGCCCAGTGGATTAGTGCCACCCGTCCCAGCCCAGGAAGCAGCTCCTGATTATGACTATGATGCAATGCTCAATATTATTTTTGGCGATGAGGCCGAGGTGATCATCAACGGAAAAACGTTGGGAAAAATCAGGGGCTCACACCGCACAGGCGTGAAAAAAGGCGAAAACACGATCGTGATCATAGGCGCCTCATCGGGCTCGAAAATATCGCTCTACGCCAGAAAGGATTACGATACCGAGCCGGTAAAAGTTTTTGAATTGGAAGAGGACAAACCCGAGGCGGTGATCACAAAGAAATTTGTGGTTAAGTTTGATTGAAAGCACCCTTCGAGTAACTTTATCAGCATGATTCATTTCAGATTTTAAGTACCGATAAAACCTGTGGAGCCCAGCACCCACATAAAAAAACGGGGCGGAACCGAAAAGCCATACGAGTAGGAGCCTCAACCTAAAACTATTTTTATGATCAAGAAAATGACATTTGCGATGGCCATGGTAATTGGTCTATCCATTGCAGCGCAAAACCCGTGTTATGCCCAAGCAAAAACTAAAGATGAACTAAAAGCAGAGCGTGACGTATTGAAAGCAGAATTGAAGTCGCCAGCGGTACAGGAGCGCAAAGCCAAAATCGAAAAACTCACGGTGCCAAAATCATCGGGCGTGAAAAGTGTGGACGATCTGGCCATTAGCTCTGCGGTCATGCTGGTTGCTTCCGCAGATAATAATAAAATCATTCCTGAATTGTACAAGCGCACGATTGGCGAATCCATTGATGGTGTTACTGATGTTACAGTGAAGAAGCCCTCGCTTGAGGAACTTACTAAGTTAGCGGCCAACATCACCGCGCAGTCTCTAGCTGTTTCGAAAGCTTCGGCAGCAGTCTCTGCGGCATCCGGTGATATTTCAAAGGCAGGCCCTATGCAGGCATCCAAAGCAACGAAGGCTCTTAATTATACTAAAGACACAGTAGCACTGCTGGGCCCTGAACTGCAAGACAACCTCAAGATGGTAAACCATTTAGTGGTTACCTTAAAGTCGGCTAGCAATAACTGACGTGAAGGGATTTCAATTTATAGCATCCATCTATTGCTTGCCTTGGTTCGTGTCTTCCCGAACCAGCAAATGTTTCGTGGGGACACGAACCAAGGCCCAGAATTTATTTTTAAAATGTCTTTGCCTTACAATCTTGTTTGCGAATGGCCCAGTTGGCTATTCGCAAACCGATTTAAAACCCGTGGTGGGGGTCGAAAGATTCACGAGCGAAGTAGATTCAAAATATGCGGATGCGGTGGCAGAGAAAGTGGCCGAGGTGGTAACGAATACCAGGCGGTTCACCATGGTGGAGCGCATCAGCAAAGATAAAATACACAACGAGTTGGAGTTTCAAAAATCAGAAGCATTCCTTGATAGCAAGACCGCCAAACAAGGCGTAGCATTGGCGGCACAATTTCAGATCAATGGGCATATTTTGAAAATGAGCATTTACAAAATGAAGAATGCCGATGGCAGCGTCAATGGATTTAAGGCCAGTGCCGCCTTCACACTCAAAGTGAACAACGTAGAACTGGGCACCACCACCGAGGCCGAAGATTTTCAAACCACCGTAAGCCCGCTGATGCTCTCGCCCGAAAGCGCGGTGAACGAAGCACTCAAATCTATTGAGCCTGCGTTAAGTGCCTATTTTATCAAAACCTTTCCACTCACCACAAAGATCCGCAAAGTACTTACTACAAAAAAAGAGAGTGCGTCTTCTGTATTGATTACCGGAGGCCGCACCTTTGGTTTCAAAGAAGGCGACAAACTCATCGTAGAGAAAAGTGAACTGCTTGATGGCAAGCCTTATGTTTCTACCATCGGCCAGGTTAAGGTGACAAAAATTGCGGGAGAGGATTTTTCGGAATGCTCGGTATCGGATGGAGGCGAAGAAATATTGAAACGCTTTAATGCCGGTGAAGTACTCACCTGCAAATTGATTGTAAAATAATTATATGAAGAGCCACTTTCATTTTTTTAGTCTTCTCTTGTTTCTTAGCAGCCTCCTGATTGCTCATGGAGTCAGCAGCCAAAATAGTGCAGCAAACAGCGGTTCAAAAGTGGTTACAGTACAACCCAAAATAATGGTCATCCCCTTTACGAAAGAAGGCGAGGACATCCGCACGATTTTGGAAGAAGATGTGAACCGGAGGATTGCCATCACCAAAATAAAAGAAGGATTTGACAGCCGTGGTTTTACTACCGTAGATTTTGTGGCCAAATTGAAAGCAGCCAAAGACAACAGCGTGTTCACTTCGGATAACCAGACCGACATCAAATCGCAGATCATTGAGTTGTCGGGAGCGGATGTGTATGTGCAGGCCGAAGTGAGTGCGCTGAAATCGGAGACTGGAAATTCTGTGACGCTGGTGCTTTCTGCCTATGAATCCTCTACCGGAAATTCATTGGCCAACAAGGTGGGGCAGAGTGCCAAATTCTATACCGATGATTTTGGCAAGCTTGCCGCCAAAGCAGTAGAAAATTGTGTGGAAGATTTTTTGAATGTAATGCAGGCCAAGTTCACCGAGATTGTCAACAATGGCAAATCGGTAGTGGTGGACATCAGCTTCGATGCCGGCTCGGAATATAAAATGTCATCGGAGATTGGCGCGGACAAACTACCGCTGTCCGATCAGCTCGAATTGTGGATGGAAAAAAATGCCTACAAAAACAATTACCACATCCAAGGCACCACCGATGTGAAAATGATTTTTGACGAGGTGCGCATACCCTTGAAAGATCCGGTGACGGGCAATAACTATAATCCCAACAAGTTTGCACTGGAGCTGTTCAAATTTTTTAAAGGTCTGAACATGCAAACCTCGAAAGACGTAAAGAACAGCACGATTTATATGACGATTAAATGATGCTTTGGGAATAAAATTTGAACACCAAACACTAACCCTATGAAGCGGATAATCATTTGCCTTCTCCTGTTAGCCATCGCGGCAACGACCTTCGCCCAAACGGTGAACGACATCGGCAAGATCGCGCTTTCTGTTTCGATGCCCGCAACCCTCGAAGGCTTGGACGCCTCGCAGGGAACTAAGCTGGCTACAAAAATTACTCAGATTGTAAGCGCGAATGGTGTGGTGGCATCGCCCGGTAAAAATACGTTTACACTTTACCCAACGTTCACCATCAACGAGAGCAGTGTGGTAGAAGGCGGCCTGTCGAAACTGACGGTAACAAAAACCGAGTTGGGCCTGGTCATCAGGCAAACCGACACGAACACGATATTTTCATCCACCACCAAGGCCATCAGCGGCAGCGGGAATTCGGTGTTGTTGTCTATCACGAATGCCATTTCAAAAATTTCTTCGGGCGATTTGCAATTCAAACAATTCATCGAAACCGCAAAAACTAAAATCGTGCAATACTACGATGCGCAATGCGATCAAATCCTTTCGAAATCAGAAAGCCTCATGCTGGTGCAAGATTATGAGCAATCGCTTGCCCTGCTGATGAGCATTCCGCAAGAGGTAAATTGCTATTTGAAAATCCAAGAGCGCTCCATGCTGATCTATCAGGCGTTGCAAAATCAAAAATGTGCGAAGCAGATCCAATCCGCCAAGGCAACGTTGGCCGCCAACAAATTCAGCGAGGTGCTGGACATGCTGGGCGAGATAGACCCTGCCGCCTCTTGTTTTGCCGAAGCGCAAACATTGCTGAAAGATATTGGGAGCAAGATCAGCGCTGAAGAGAAGAAAGAGTGGGACTTGCTGATGACGCGCTACAAGGATGCCGTTGAACTTGAAAAAGTAAGGATCAATGCCATCAAAGAAATTGCCGTTTCGTATTCAACCAATCTACCGCTAAAAGAAAATGGTAAGTCAACGTCTGTTACTCAAATCAAATCAAAAGAGCCCGACCGTAATGGAGTCACCACAAAACCACAACCGATGGACAGCAGCGCGATGAAAAGCAAGCACCGCTTCTTTGCGTTGATCATGGGCGTGGAGACCTACACCGATCCAGAGATTGTTTCGCTGAGCGAGCCGATCAAAGACGCCAACCTGCTGCGGCAAGTGCTGACGGACAAATATACCTTTGCAGACGAGGACATTACATTTTTAAAAAACCCCACCTTCGAAGACATCAGCATTGCCTTTGAAGACCTCGGCAAAAAAATTGAGCCAACCGACTACCTCCTGATTTTCTATGCGGGCCACGGCTACTTTGACGAGAAGACCAACATCGGGTATTGGCTGCCTGCCGATGCACAAAAGAAAACCACCACCAAATGGTTTCGCAACAGCGCGCTGGTAGAAAACATCCGGGCCATCAACTCCAAACACACACTCCTGATTGCCGATGCGTGCTTTAGCGGTGGGATTTTTAAAACCCGCGCACCCTTCAACAACGCAGACCCCAACATTGCCGACATGATGAGGCGGCCCAGCCGCAAAGCCATGACCAGCGGCTCGCTCACCACCGTGCCCGACAAAAGCGTGTTCATGAAATACCTGCTCAAAACGCTAACCGAAAATCAAAATAAATATCTCCCCTCAGAAGATTTGTTTGATGAAATAAAAACTTCGATGAAAAATAATTCCGACACCAAGCCGCTCTATGGCGAAATCCAAAACGCGGGTGACGAAGGAGGGAATTTTGTGCTGATCAAGAAGGAGTAAATGGGAAAACAAAAAGTGTGCAGTAAATTCTTTGTGGCAATATTTATCACCCAAACAAACTATTCAATTCCAGGTCCACCTTGCCCACGATGAGCGAAAAATCTTCAATGTTTTTAACAAAGTCGAGGAGGTTCATATCCACCACCAACATTTTGCCTTTGTACTCGCCAATCCATTTTTCATAATGCTCGTTGAGCGTCTTTAAATAGTCCAGCTTGATGTTGAATTCAAAATCGCGGTTGCGTCTTTGAATCTGTTGTACCAGTTTCGGAATATCGGCTTTCAAATAAATCAGCAAGTCGGGTGGCGGCACAAAGTTGATCATCGAATGAAAAATATCGAGGTAGCTTTGGTAGTCGCGGTCGTTGATGTGCCCGCTCTTGTGCAAGTTGGCGGCAAAAATATAAGCGTCTTCGTAGATCGTGCGGTCTTGAATGATCGTCTTTTCGCTTTCGCGGATCAGGCGCACCTGATTGAAACGACTGTTGAGAAAATAAATTTGCAAGTGAAACGCCCAGCGCGTCATGTCCTCATAAAAATCGCGGAGGTACGGATTGTCGTCCACCGCCTCAAACAGCGGAGCCCAAGCATAATGCTTCGCCAACTTTTCGGTCAACGTGGTTTTGCCCGAGCCAATGTTGCCCGAGACCGCAATGTGTTTGAGGAGTTTCGACATACTGGCAAAGTCGAACTATTTTCCTTGCCCTCAAAGAAATTTTTAATTTTTGGGCGTGCCCCTCACCCGCCCCGCGTAGGCCACCGCAAGTTCGTGGTCGCGCTATCCGCTACAAGTCACTTTCCGCTTCTATCGCTCACGCAAGCCGTATCCAAGTGCGTGGATTATCCGCAAAAAATATTTTCATAGATTGTAGCATGAATTATCAAATAATTCCTTTCCAAGAAAAATACCAACAAGCGGTGGTGGGGTTGATCTTGCCCATACAGCAAAACGAGTTCCATGTACCCATCACCATTGCCGACCAGCCCGACTTAAAAACCATCCCTGCCTTCTACCTCACAAGGCACGGAAATTTTTGGTTAGCACTTTGTGCAGGCGAAGTAGTGGGCACCATCGCCCTCATCGACATTGGCAATGATCAAGTGGCGCTACGAAAAATGTTTGTGCACCGCGATCACCGCGGTAAAGAAAAAGGCGTAGCTCAGTTGTTGTTCGATGTGCTGCTCGCTTGGTGCAAGCAAAAGCACGTCACCGAAATATTTTTGGGCACGATCGATTCGATGCTTGCCGCCCAGCGCTTTTATATCAGAAATGGTTTTGAAGAAATTGCCAAAGCCAAGTTGCCCGCCACTTTCCCTGTGATGCCCGTTGACAACCGATTTTATAAATGCAATGCCAAACTACATTAAAGGCTTCTGTAAAAACTCCGCCCACCGCAAAGTTTATCAGCGCCATGCCAATACCAACTGAATTTTTCCGTTAATATCGCGTTCGTTTTTTTAATCATTCCATCCATGACCAACATCCGCTTTTTTGTTTTTGTCATTGTAGCCATTTCCTTTTTTGCTTGTCAGCAGCCCGAAGAAAAATGCGTGTTGTCGCCCGACATAAAAATAGAATTGAACTTTAGTTCGCTTGAAGATTCGCTGCCCGCCATTGGCACCAAACAGCAGTTGGTGGATTTTCTGGGCCGTCACGCTGTTTTGCGCGATGTTTTCTTTGCTCGCAAAAATTATCCGAACGACTCGGTGTTCATCAATCAACTTTTTAAGCGTTTCGTTCATCCTTCGTTTGATACACTGCTGCTGGAAACAAAAAAAGTTTTTGGCAATGGCCAATCGCTTAAAGTAGAATTTCAGATTGCGTTTGCCAACATGAAATATTATTACCCAGGGTTTCAGCCACCTCGCGTTGAGACGGTGATCACCGGAATGGAGAGCGATTTGTTTGTGAGCGACTCGCTCGTGATCGTGGGTCTCGATTTTTATCTTGGCAAAAAAGGGAAGTACAAGCCCAACATGTATGCTTACATGCTCAGAAGATATGAGAAAAATTTTATCGTTCCGTCTGCTTTGTTGCTCATCGGCATCGACAACCAATACAATAAAGTAAATAGGAGCGACCGCACCGTGTTGGCTGAAATGATAGCTTACGGCAAAGCGTATTATTTTGCCAGGCACATGCTGCCTTGCGCGCCCGACAGCATTTTTATTGGCTATACATCTAAGGAAATTGCAGGAGCAAAAGAAAATCAGGATATGATCTGGAAACGGCTGGTCGATGACGAAGCCTTGTTTTCTACCAGCCAGCAAATGAAGCAACGCTACACAGCCGAGCGGCCCAAGACGTATGAGGTGGGCAACGAATGCCCCGGGCGCATCGGCACATGGGTGGGCTGGCAGATGGTGAACGAATACATGAAACAAAATCCAAAAACATTATTGCCCGAATTGATGGGCATCGCTGACGCACAGAAAATTTTTAAAGGATCGAAATATAATGTATCCATTAGCCAATGAGCCAATTGATCGATGAACATAATTGGCTAATCACTTCATTGGCGAATTAAAAATTATTCTTTACGTTCAAAGAAAATTTTCAGCCAATGAAGCCTCTGCTCCGCCTACAACTTTCCTCCATGATGTTCCTCGAATTTTTTATTTGGGGCGCATGGTTTGTCACGATGGGCACCTACCTCACGCAAACACTCGATGCCACCGATGCCGAAAACGGGATGGCCTACGGAACACAATCGTTGGGGGCGATCATCGCTCCGTTTATCATTGGCATGATTGCCGACCGCTTTTTTTCTGCGCAAAAAATTTTGGGCGTGTTGCATTTGGTAGGAGCCGCACTGATGTATTACCTCGCCCAGCAAAACAATTTTAATACATTTTACCCTTTCCTTTTTTCGTACATGATTTTGTACATGCCCACGCTGGCGTTGGTCAATTCCATATCGTTTCGTCAGTTGCGCAATCCCGAAAAGGAATTTTCAAACTTGCGCGTGTGGGGCACTATTGGTTGGATAGCCGCGGGCCTTGTGATCGGCTGGCTGGCATGGGAGAAGAACAATTCGTTGGTGAACACGTTTCGTTTATCGGCAGCAACTTCTTTGGTGCTGGGCGTGCTCAGTTTTTTTTTGCCCGACACACCACCGGCTGCGGCAAATAAAAAAGTAACGCTAAAAGATATTGTCGGCTTGGATGCTTTGCGTTTGCTCAAGGACAAAAACTTTTTGATATTTTTTATTTCGTCCATGCTCATCTGCATCCCACTGGCGTTTTATTATCAAGAGGCCAATAAATTTTTGAACGAAATCAATTTGGAAAACGCAGCCGCGAAGATGACACTCGGCCAAGTTTCAGAGACAGTGTTTATGGTGTTGATGCCTTTTTTCTTTAGCCGTTTGGGTGTCAAAAAAATGCTGCTGATCGGCATGGGGGGTTGGGTAGTGCGCTATGTGCTGTTTGGTTTTGGCAACGCCACCGACAGTACCGTTTCGTTTTTGTATCTGGGAATCATCTTGCACGGTATCTGTTACGATTTCTTTTTTGTGACTGGCCAAATTTATACCGACAAGAGAGCGGGTGAAGAATACAAATCATCAGCACAAGGGCTCATCACCCTTGCTACGTATGGGGTGGGCATGCTCATCGGCTTTTATGTGGCAGGGCAAGTGGCGGGACACTACAAAACTGAAACTGGGCACATATGGCAAATGATTTGGATGATACCGGCTGGGATTGCCGCAGTCTTAATGCTTGGATTTGGTTTATTGTTTAAAGAAGCACCAGTCAAGTCTTAAAATGGCTTTGGGTATACAGCAGTTTTGAAAAAAACGACCGGGTTAAGCTTTGTGTATTTCCTTAGTGGCTTAGTGCCTCGTAGCCACCAAGATACTAAGCCACAAAGAAATGCAAAACTGTCGTACTTAGCTTTTGTATTTATCATAATATTGATATAATTTTGATACATGGCAATTATCAAACCTATTTCGGACTTAAGAAATAAGTCCAATGCAATTTCAAAAATGGCACATCAATCCCATGAGCCTATATTCATCACTAAAAACGGTGAAGGCGATATGGTGGTGATGTCAGTCTCGCATTATCGTTCGATGAAGTCCAAATTGGATTTGTTTTCAAAGCTTTCAGTAGCTCAGGCGCAATTGGCTTTAGGTGCAAAACGTAAAACATTGAAGGAGGTATCGTTGAACATTCGAAAAAGGTTGCGTGAAAAAGGAATTTGAGCTTCATTTCTTGCCTGTTGCGGAAGAAGATATTGCTGAGATTGTTGATTACATTGCTCAAGACAAAATTGCCGCTGCTGTAAATTTTTATGATGATTTAGAAAAGAGATTTCAGCAATTGATGATCCACCCGTATTTGGGCACAAAACGAAACGAGCCAGACTTATCACATGCTGGCTATTACTCATTAGTGCATGGCACTTACATTATTTTTTATACCATCGAACAAAATGCTGTGGTAATTCACAGGGTTTTGAGCGGCTATCGGGACTATCTTCGACTTCTCAAATAGATATATGATCAAAGACTACATCCAATCCAACCAGCAACGCTTTCTCGATGAACTTTTCGATTTGCTGCGCATTCCATCGGTCAGTGCCGACAGCCGCAACAAAAATGATGTGCGTAGGGCGGCCGAGTTCATTGTACAAAAATTAAAAGATGCCGGAGCTGATTCGGTTGAACTCTGCGAGACCAAAGGCCATCCGATTGTTTACGGACAAAAAATAATTAACACATCTGCGCCTACCGTTTTGGTGTACGGTCATTACGATGTGCAGCCGCCCGATCCACTCGACCTCTGGACATCGCCACCCTTTGAGCCTGTGATCAAAGACAACAAGATTTTTGCGCGTGGCTCGTGCGATGACAAAGGCCAAGTGTACATGCACCTCAAAGCGTTCGAAGCAATGATGAAACTCAATCAGCTTTCGTGCAACGTCAAGTTCATGATCGAAGGCGAAGAAGAAGTTGGCTCAGATAACTTGGGAACATTCGTAAAAGAGAATAAAGTAAAATTGAAAGCCGATGTGATTTTGATTTCGGACACGTCTATGATCTCATTGGATTGCCCTTCAATAACCGTGGGACTGCGCGGCCTGAGCTACCTTGAAGTAGAAGTGACGGGAGCCAATCGCGATCTGCATTCGGGCGTGTATGGCGGGGCGGTAGCAAACCCAATCAATGTGCTAAGTCAAATGATCGCATCCTTGCACGATGAAAATGGTCGAGTTACCATTCCAGGATTTTATGATAAGGTAGTCGAGCTATCGGATGCTGACCGAAAAAAAATAAATGAAGCACCGTTTAATTTAAGTGAATACAAAAAAGATTTAGCGATTGACGATGTGCGTGGCGAAAAAGGATTTACTACGATAGAACGCACGGGCATTCGCCCCACGTTGGATGCCAATGGGATTTGGGGCGGCTATATTGGGGAAGGAGCAAAAACAGTTTTGCCTTCGAAAGCATCGGCAAAAATTTCCATGCGCTTAGTGCCCAACCAAGACAGTCAAGAGATGACCGAACTTTTCACAAAACATTTTTTATCCATTGCACCTAAATCGGTGAAAGTAAAAGTGACTCCTTATCATGGAGGCCAGCCAGCCGTTACACCAACGGATTCAAAAGCATTCAAAGCGGCCAGCGATGCGTTTGTTGAAGTATGGGGCAAAGCACCAATCCCAACCCGCGATGGCGGCAGCATTCCAATTGTTTCCTTATTCAAAAAAGAACTTGGATTGGATACTGTGCTGATGGGCTTTGGCCTCGACAGCGATGCCATCCACTCGCCCAACGAACACTATGGCGTGAAGAATTTTTTGATCGGCATCGAAACGATTGTAACGTTTTATAAACACTTCAGTAAAAAATAATAAGAATGAAAAAGTTGATTTTTCTTTTTGGCATTTGGCCTCTGATCCTGCACGCTCAAACTTTTACGGGCCGCAGCGAGATGAGAGATTGCATTGCGCAATATCAAGCAGACGGGAGCAGCTTAACACGAAAGTATGAGGTTAAAGAATCCGATGAATACTATGCACGCTTTGATCGGTTTTATAGCGACTGGTTAAAAAAAATAAATAGTATTCCATTTGAAAGCATGAGCCAGGATGGCAAGGTAGATTATGTGCTGTTGCGAAACGCAATAGAGAAAGATGTTCACGGTCTACAACAGAGTAAAAGTGAGTTTGATCAAATCCAAACGGCCATTCCATTTGCCAATAAAATCATGGCGCTGGTGCAACAACGCAGAAACGGTGTGCCGCTAAATGGTGAGCAAACAGCAAAAATGTTTAACGATCTAAAAAAAGATTTGCTGACAAATCAAAAAGAAATCGAAAAACAACCGAAGTACGCTGAAAAAAATTCAAAGAAAGCGGTAGCGGCCGTACAGGATTATCGAAAAGCATACAATGAATTATTTTCGTTTTATAATGAATACGATCCGCAGTTTAGCTGGTGGACAAAAGTGCCGCACACAGAATTGGACTCAGCCTTTAGTCAATACATCCTTTTTTTGAAAACATGGAAGGCCGCTGGGAAAGACGATGGAAGTGGAATTATTGGAAACCCGATTGGCAAGGATGAAATCATAAGAAGTTTACAAGCTGAATTTATTTCTTACTCGCCCGAAGAGTTAATGGATGTGGCGAATAAGGAATTTGCCTGGTGCGAAAAAGAGATATTGAAAGCTTCACAAGAGATGGGTTTTGGCAGCGACTGGAAAAAAGCACTCGAAAAAGTAAAGAACGATCACGTTGAGCCTGGAAAGCAACCGGAGCTTGTTTCTTTCCTTGCCAAGGAAGCCATCGACTATTTGCTGAAAAACGATTTAGTAACTGTTCCTGAAATTGCCAAGGAGGATTGGAGGATGGTCATGCTTTCTGTAAAAGAACAACGGTTCGCACCATTCTTTTTAGGCGGTGAAAATATCTGGATTGCATTCCCGACTTCCACGATGCCTTATGAAGATAGGATGATGAGCCTGCGCGGTAACAATAAACATTTTGCGCGTGCTACGGTTTTTCATGAATTGATACCCGGCCATCATCTGCAAGGATTTATGAACGATCGATACAATGCACATCGTCAATTTTTTTATTCCCCTTTTTGGATGGAAGGATGGGCGCTGTATTGGGAAATGATTTTGTGGGAAAAGAATTTTCAAAAGTCGCCAGAGAATAAAGTTGGGATGTTGTTCTGGCGGATGCACCGATGCGCGCGGATTATTTTTTCACTCCACTATCATTTAGAAAAGTGGACACCGCAACAGTGCATTGAATTTTTAGTTGACAAAGTTGGCCACGAGCGTGCAAATGCTGAGGCCGAAGTGCGCAGGTCGTTCACCGGGGGATATGGGCCATTATATCAACTTGCTTACATGATTGGTGCAAAACAATTTTATGCCATGCGTAGTGAGTTGGTAAGCGCTGGTAAGATGAAAGAAAAAGATTTTCACGATGCGGTTTTGCAAAGCGGCCCGATGCCTATTGAAATGTTGCGTGCTTTGTTAACCAATCAAACTTTGACGAGGGATTTTAAGACGAAGTGGAAGTTTGGGTATTGAGTTACCTAACTGAGGTTACGCAAAGCTATTAATTTGAAAGTCATTGCGAGTGCCTGCGGTGGCAGGCGACACGAAAATCTCCAAAAATTGTGTCTGTCCATGTGGATTGCTTCGCCCGTCCCGATTATTTCGGGACGTTCTCGCAATGACGGTTGTCTCTGAGACTGCTTCGCGCCACCCACAAACCTCCGCGGGTACTCGCAGTGACGATCGCAACTTTGCGTAAGGCCAGTTACCGAATAAACCCTTCAAAATTTTTATGATCGCGGTGGTAGAGCACTTCTTTGGGCAGGGACTTAAAATAATTGTAAGTAATCTTCAGGCCTTCTGCACGCGAAACTTTGGGTTCCCACTTTAAAATTTCTTTTGCCTTGGTGATGTCGGGCTGACGTTGCTTGGGATCGTCTTTTGGCAGCGGTTGATAAATAATTTTTTGAGTAGTGCCCGTGAGCTTGATGATCTCTTCGGCAAATTCTTTGATGGTGATTTCGCTCGGGTTGCCGATGTTCATTGGCTGCACGTAGTTGCTCATCAACAAACGGAAAATCCCCTCCACTAAATCATCGACAAAGCAAAATGAACGGGTCTGCGATCCATCGCCAAAAATAGTAAGGTCTTCTCCGCGCAGTGCTTGCCCAATAAATGCGGGCAACACTCGGCCATCGTTGAGCCTCATGCGTGGCCCGTAGGTATTGAAAATCCGGATGATGCGTGTGTCCAAGTTGTGGTACGTGTGGTAGGCCATCGTCATTGCTTCTTGAAAACGTTTAGCTTCATCGTAAACTCCACGCGGCCCCACAGGGTTTACGTTGCCATAATATTCTTCGGGCTGCGGATGCACCGTAGGGTCGCCATATACTTCAGAGGTAGAGGCGATCATGATCCGTGCATTCTTGGTGCGCGCCAAGCCGAGCAAATTATGAATGCCGAGCGAACCAACTTTCAAGGTTTGTATGGGGATTTTTAAATAATCAATCGGGCTTGCAGGTGAAGCAAAATGCAAAATGTAATGAAGTTCTCCGGGCACGTGAACAAACTTCGATACATCGTGATTATAAAATTCAAATTCCTTCAGTTTAAAAAGGTGTTCGATGTTTCTCAAGTCGCCCGTGATGAGATTGTCCATCGCAATCACATCAAAGCCTTCTTTAATAAAACGATCACAAAGGTGCGAGCCCAAAAAGCCAGCACCACCCGTGATGAGTATGCGTTGCTTATCCATAAATTGTCTGTCGGCCAATGCTGTAGTAAGTGAACCCCAACTCTTTCATCAGGTCAAGGTCGTATAGATTTCGCCCATCAAAAATCACTTTGTTTTTCATGGACGCAGAAAGTTTTTCAAAATCCGGTGTACGGAATTCAGGCCACTCAGTAGCAATAAAAATGGCATCGGCATCCTCGGCCGTATCATACGGATTCTCAAAGTACGAAATCGTCTCACCAAGAATTTTTTTTGCATTGTTCATCGCCTCAGGGTCGTGCGCTTTTATGATCGCCCCGGCTTTGAGAAGTTCATTGATGTTTTCCAAGGCAGGCGCTTCGCGGATGTCATCGGTGTGGGGCTTGAACGACAGCCCCCACACGGCAATTGTTTTTCCCTTCAAATCATTTTTGAAAAACTCCATCATCCGCGAAATCAACTTTGTTTTTTGTGTGGCATTCACTTCCATCACCGCTTCCAAAATCTTAAAATCATAGTGGGCATCGGCCGATGACTTCGCCAAGGCCTGTACATCTTTTGGAAAGCAACTGCCCCCGTAGCCAATGCCCGGGAACAGAAATCGTTTGCCAATGCGGCTGTCAGTGCCCATGCCTTTGCGCACGGCATCTACATCAGCTCCGAGCAATTCGCACAAGTTGGCGATCTCGTTCATAAATGTAATCTTGGTGGCAAGAAAAGCATTGGCGGCATACTTGGTCAGTTCGGCCGAAGGCTCGTCCATAAATACTAAGGGATTTCCTTGTCGCACAAACGGTGCGTACAATGCCTCCATTATTTTTTTGGCACGACTTGATGAAGTGCCAATCACCACACGTTCGGGCTTCATGAAATCTTCTACGGCCATCCCCTCGCGCAAAAACTCAGGGTTGGAGACCACATCAAAATCTACGCTCGCTTTCGCGCCAATTTTTTGTTTAACTTTTTCTGCCGTGCCAACGGGCACCGTGCTCTTATCGACAATCACAGTATAGTCTTTCAATAACGGCCCCAGCGAACCGGCCACACCGAGAATGTATTTCAAATCGGCAGAACCATTTTCTCCCGGTGGTGTGGGCAGTGCCAAAAAGATAATTTTTGCTCCTGCTATTCCCTCCTCCAAGTTGGTAGTGAACGAAAGCCTTCCTTGGCGGATGTTGCGTTCAAATAAAATTTCAAGGCCCGGCTCAAAGATGGTGATCTTGCCCTTTCTAAGTTTTTCAACTTTTTCGGGGTCAATGTCAATGCAAACTACTTTGTTGCCCGTCTCGGCAAAGCATGTGCCCGTGACCAGCCCAACATAACCGGTGCCTACTACTGCGATGTTCATAAAAAAATGTAAGGCCGTAAAAATAGAGCATTTAGTCGTTTTTTGAACAAATATTATCCAACAAACTAACAGTCGTTTGCCATTGATAATAAACTCACTATTTTTGATGCCTCATAAAAAAAACAATTATGGAAGTAATGGAAGCACCAAAGCGAAGGATCGGTTCAGATTCTTCAGAAAACGAAAAAATGATTGCACAGATGGTGCGCGACTTCGGAGCAAAAGAGATCCGCCCAAAAATGATGGAGTGGGATGAGAGCCAACACTTTCCTGTTGACCTTTTTCACAAAATGGGCGCCCTGGGCCTGATGGGTGTGCTGGTCCCGGAAGAATATGGCGGAGCGGGTTTCGGCTACCATGAATATGTTACGGCAATTGTAGAACTATCAAAGATTGATGGTTCGATTGGTTTGTCGATGGCAGCACACAACTCCCTTTGCACAGGCCACATCCTCCAATTTGGCAACGAAGGACAAAAACGCAACTACTTGCCTAAACTTGCCACAGGTGAATGGATTGGTGCTTGGGGATTGACCGAGCCCAACACAGGCTCAGATGCTGGCAATATGAGCACGGTTGCAAAAAAGGATGGTGAATATTTCGTGATCAATGGCGCGAAGAATTTTATCACTCATGGTAAATCAGGAAATGTGGCCGTGGTGATTGTTCGTACAGGAGAAATCGGTGACTCGCATGGCATGACTGCTTTTATTATAGAGCGGGGTACCCCCGGCTTCAGTGGAGGTAAAAAAGAAAATAAGTTGGGTATGCGTGCCAGCGAAACAGCCGAAATGATTTTCGCGGATTGCCGGGTACACAAAAGCCAAATGATGGGCGAAGAGGGCGATGGTTTTGTACAGTCGCTGAAGGTACTTGATGGCGGAAGGATATCAATCGCCTCGTTAGGGCTTGGCATTGCACAAGGTGCTTACGAAGCGGCATTGCAGTATTCCAAAGAGCGTCAACAGTTCAATCAGCCGATCTCTTCTTTTCAAGGGATTTCGTTCAAATTGGCCGACATGGCTACCAAAGTGGAGGCGGCCAAGCTGTTGATCCACCAGGCGGCTGAATTAAAAAATAACCATAAGCCGGTAGGCAAAGAATCGGCCATGGCCAAGCTTTATTCTTCTGAAATTGCTGTGGAGGTGGCCAACGATGCCGTGCAAATTTTTGGCGGCTACGGCTACCTTAAAGATTTTCCTGTCGAGAAATTTTATCGCGATGCAAAACTTTGCACAATAGGAGAGGGCACTTCTGAAATACAGAAGCTTGTGATTTCACGGGCTATTTTAAAGTAATGCTTGCAAAGTTGAAGTGAAGAAAGCTATATTTGCAGCCCTAATTGTTAAAACATGCTGATTATCAACATCAAGGAAAACGAATCGATCGACAAAGCCCTGAAGCGCTTCAAAAAGAAATTTGAGAAGACGGGAGTTTTGAAAGAATTGCGTGCGCGTACTTCATTCACAAAACCTTCGGTAAGAAGAAGGGGCGAAGTCATCCATGCCGCCTACATTCAGAAGCGGTTTGCAAGCGATAATTATTAACATTCAATAGACATTTTGTCAACAATCCCTCGCTGGCTTTTACCACGCGAGGGATTTTTTTTATATTGAATGCACGTGAAGTTGGCGCGTTCAATGCAAGAAGCCTTTCTTAAATACCTGAAGTTTCAAAAACGGTACAGCCCCAAAACACTGCTGTCGTACCAAACCGATCTGCGGCAGTTCCAAGGATTTTTAGATCAAGAATTTGACCGTCTTCCTACTGCGGAAGCAAATCATGGCTTGGTGCGCTCGTGGGTAGTGCGTTTGGTCGAAAACAAACTCGATGCTGTTTCTGTCAACCGAAAAATTGCTTGCCTACGGTCGTATTATAAATTCTTGGTCAAGGAAGAAATTCTTGCCAAAGACCCGATGGCAAAAATCAAAATCCTCAAAACAAAAAAGAAACTACCTCACTTTGTGCAAGAAAACGACATGGTGAAAGTACTTGATCATAGTGTCTTTGCTACTGACTTTGACGGCCAGCGCGACCAATTGGTACTTGAAATTTTGTATGGTACGGGCATGCGCTTGTCAGAATTGATTGGGTTGAAAGACATAAGCATCAACCTGAAAGCCCGCACGCTTAAAGTTTTAGGAAAAAGAAATAAAGAACGCGTGATCCCTTTCACCACTGGACTCGTTCAATTGATAGCGCGTTACCTAATTCTTCGCAACCGAGAGGTGGGGAAAAAAAATGATTGGTTGTTGGTATTGAAAACCGGGGCTCCTCTTTATCCAGTAATGGTTAACCGTATGGTGAAAAAATATTTGAGAGCATCCAACGTTGAGAAAAAAAGCCCTCATGTTTTGCGCCACACGTATGCCACTCATTTGTTGAACAAGGGCGCAGAGATCAATGCGGTGAAAGAATTGCTCGGCCATAGCAGCCTGGCAGCCACGCAAGTGTACACCCACAACTCGATGGAGAAATTAAAAAAAGTATTTGACCAAGCCCACCCCAAGGCATAGACCCTTTTTGTTTTTTTTTATGTTCCACTTAAATTTTTACCCTTATGAAGTTACAAGTTCATTCGATCCACTTCGATGCCGATGAAAAACTCATCGACTTTATTCAAAAAAAAATTGATAAGCTCGAAACTTTTTATCACCGGCTGGTGGACGGAGAAGTTTTCCTTCGGCTCAACAACGAGGGCATTGAAAATAAAACCGTGGAAATAAAACTAAAAGTGCCGGGCAGCCAACTCTTTGCCAAAGAACAAGCGCGTTCGTTTGAAGAGGCCACTGACATGGCCACCGAGGCACTGCGCGCTCAATTGAAAAAATTCAAGACAAAACAGAAAACCACACGAGTATAACGCTTTCGCCAGGATCGCCCCAAGATCACTCATTGGAACTACTCAAATTCGTTTGAGGATTTTTCTTTTTTTATGGAGTTGTAGAGCAGGGTAACAGACGTGCACAAAAAACCAATAAACCCTAAATAGTAAAAGGCCAACGTCCACCACGGGCCTTCATCTATCAATGTTTTAACTACTAAAACAAAGGAGAGAAACGTCATGCCGTAGTAGAGTATTATTCTTTTCATGCGGTTATAGATCATGTAGAGTCATCATTTCTTTTGGATGGTAAGATTCCCCTCCGCCATTCGTATTGTCCAAAAATCATCGGCAAGGTTTTCGTCAAGAAGGTAGTCGTAGGGCATGGTGAAGTAACCTTTCATCCCCCAGTTTGCCCCCCAACTGTTGCGCACCAAGAAACGCTTGCTCGCCTCGTTGTAGCCCACGGCCGTTACCGCATGGCCTCCTACTTGTGCTTCATTTTTTTTAGGCAAATTCAGTTTTCCACTTTTGGCAATGGCACTGCTTTCAAATGAATCGTACACCGTAAAACCAAACACAAACGGAAATCCTTCGGCAAGGCAGCTTTTCATTTGATTCAAGTTGCGCTCCACTCGGTGGTAGGAGGTAACTTGATGGCGTAGTGCTTCGGTGTAGCAACTGTTGGCAGGCCTGCAGGCAAACTGATTAGGATTGTACGGCCACATATTTTCGGGGCACACACCCAACTTGTTTACACTCTTGATGCCATCGCGTATCAGGGCGCCACTATCGCTGTTCACCGTGTGCTCCATGCTGCGTTCGTTGTAATAAATAAAAAGACGCGATGGCCGGAAGACCCTTAATTTATTTTGCTTGATGAGTTCAAACTCAAATGCAGCCCCAATCGCATTGGCCGTGCAGCTGCCCAATTGCCCTTGATCATAAACAGCCGGACACTTTTTTGTAAGATCTATTTTTGTGGGGAGTTTTCGCAGCAACGTGCGCGGAGCAGCATACGTAAGGTCGCGATGATCGGGCAAGTCGGGCAACCAACCGAAGCGGGAGATTTGATGAGGCATAAAGTTATTTTAGATCAGGCTAAGAAAGCGAGTCGGGTTTGACCGAGTGATAAAGATTTCGTTTGATCCAGTACTGAAAAAATAAAAGTGCTGCGAACGAAATTGAAAGCGATAACACTGCTACAACGGGAATAGCTCCGTGCAAAAGCGAGTATAATTTTGTAAAGTCCATAAGATTTATTGGGCAATAAATTTCTTATCAGCGTTCACCATA
>JAYWDN010000044.1:0-6483 GCA_043780615.1 Bacteroidota bacterium
ACCCTTCTCTTCTGCCTGCCTGCACGAAGCCGTTTCGGCAAAGGCAGGGAGAAGGGTGAAGGGTTGAGGTAATAAAAAGATAGGTTTTTAGAGATCCCCATAATCTAAAATTAGTTACACGCGACAAGCATTTTAACAATGTCGAAGGGTTGTCGTTAGAAACCTGGTGACAAAAAAAACCGCAGCACCGGGTTTTGATTTACGCAGCTTTTGAAAGCTTGTCTTCTTTTATTTTGTGGGTTCGCACTTCCTTCGAATAGAGATCGAACCATTTTACTTCTACCACTTTGTTTTTGATGTACTTGAGCACCTCCATCACTTTGCCATCAATTTTGCTGCGCACACGCTCGCCTTTTCTAAATAACCTTCTCATATTTTTGGTTGTTAATTTTTTAAAACCTGAAAGCATACAAATATTCTCTTGGAAACTCTGGATAGATTCCCGCCAAGATCACTTGGTCACCGTGTTTTTTTCTTTTTAACATCTCCGTCACTTCTTTGGCTGATTTCACTGCAGCATTATCAATGTGAGTGATGATGAAGCCCTCGTGCATGTCGGTATATTTCTGAACGATTCCATTGTCCAGCGATTTCACTGCCACCCCATTATCTATCTCTAATTTCTTTAAAGTTTTGGCATCCACATCTTCAAGCTCCATGCCCAACGAAGTGATCGCATCACGCTCCTCTTTTTTTACTGTGCCCACATTACCCTCACGGTTTTTTAGCGTCACGGGGATCACCACTGTTTTTCCTTTACGATTTACAGTGACCGTGAGTTTATCGCCCGGCCTCTTGCGGCCCACATATTCGATCAATGCAGTGCTTGACTTGATCACTGTTTCGTTCAGCTTCACAATCACGTCACCGGGTTTGATGCCCGCAGCTTTTGCCGCGCTCTTTTCTTCCCTGTCGCCAAAGCCACTTACAAAAGCACCTTCGTTCACCGCAAGGTCTTCTTCCTTAGCAAGCTCACTGCTCACACTGCCTACTTGCACGCCAAGCCATCCGCGCTGCACCGTGCCAAAGGCGAGAAGGTCTTCCACTACTTTGCTCACAATGTTGGACGGCACCGCAAAACCATAACCAGCATACGAACCCGTGTTACTTGCAATCGCAGTGTTAATGCCGAGCAACCCCCCCTCCAAGTTTACGAGCGCACCACCGCTGTTTCCAGGATTGATGGCGGCATCGGTTTGAATGAACGACTCAATAGCGGTACTGCCCGCACGGGCATTGCGCGATGGGTTGTTGGAGTTGATAATGTTGATGTTTCTGCCCTTGGCACTGATGATGCCTGCCGTAACAGTCGAGTTTAAGTTGAATGGATTGCCCACCGCCAAAACCCATTCGCCCACTTTTGAATTATCCGAATTGACAAACGAAAGGTAAGGCAATTCTTTTTGGTTGATTTTGATGACGGCCAAATCAGTGTCTGGATCCGTGCCGATTATGTCAGCTTTGAACGAGCGGTTGTCAGACAAAATTACATCGACCACGTCAGCATCTTGCACCACGTGGTTGTTGGTAACGATGTAGCCTTCGGCATTGATGATCACGCCCGAACCCGAACTCACCCTTGGTCCCCGTTCAATGGGGTCATTGGGACCATAGAAAAATTGTTGGATGGGGTCGTTCTCATGCTGACGCGAAACCTCGCCCGTTTGTGTTGAACGGATGTGTACCACTGCCTTCGTCACTTTCTCTGCTGTGCCTGTAAAATCCAACGGCACCGCTTCTCCTTTTTCATTGATGCGGTAGGCCACTTGCGAAGAAGGCAGCCCCTCGATGTGCTCAATTTTTACACCGTTGCGTTCGCCTTTGCCCAGCCACTGATAGGTGGTGATGGTGAGGGCACTGCCCAGAACGGCAGCGAATAAAAGAGAAACAAAATTTTTCATGTTGTTATAATTTTTAGTTCAACCATTTTGCGGATGGAGATGAACTGCGCATAAAAAAAGTTTTTTTTGGTAGTTATTTTTTTCTGCCGCTCGTCCAACACCATTTCCAAATGATTTTTAGTGGTTCACTGCTAACGAAAAATATGCCAAATAGGTTTGGCTATTTCGAAACGCCATCCTGCAAGTCATTTTTTTTAAGACCTCCATCACGTTGGAGTGGTCATAGTAGATTTTGTCAGTACCGTCAATTTTTCCGTTCACGATAATTTTACGCCCAAATATATTGACTAACTTTACTCTTCGCCAAGTAAAAAAAATGAAAAATTTATTTGTCCTCAGTCTCTTGCTCACGTCCTTCTCGGGATTCTCTCAACAAAATGAATTCCATTGGCTAACGGGCACATGGCAAGAAGAAAACCTGCCTGCCGGACAGGCAGGCAAAAAGTCGTTTGAGGTATGGAGAGACGATGGCCGTTCCCTTTCGGGGATTTCATATCAAATGGATGAGGCTGGGAATAAAACGATCACCGAAGAAATCAAGCTCCTTAAAAAAGAAAACGATTTTTATTTTGTGCCCGATGTGGCAGGCCCACAAGGTGAAATAGAATTCAAAATTACTTCCTTGAATAAAAATTCATTCACTGCCGAAAACCCTGCTCACGATTTTCCTAAAAAAATAGTTTACAAAACTACTAAGGAGAAATTAATCGCCACAATTTCTGGTGGAAATAAATCCATCCGCTACGTGTATATTAAAGTGAAATGAAGATTACTGGAATTATTTTTCTCAAACCTGGGCGTGAAGCCTCCGTGAAACGTTTTCATCCATGGGTTTTTTCTGGTGCCATCGAGCGCACGGAAGGCGAGCCAGCCGATGGCAACTGGGTGGAGGTAAAAGACGCTCAAAAAACAACGTTGGGCTTTGGCCATTATCAAAAAGGCACGATCACCGTGCGGCTGCTTTCCTTTTTGGAAAAAACGCCTGACAAAAAAATCTACGCTGACAAAATCACAAACGCTTTTAACCAACGTGTGTTCACCAAGGTGATCAGCAATCACACCAATTGCTACCGTTTAATCCATGGCGAAGGCGATGGTCTCCCAGGGTTGATCATTGATGTGTACAATGGCGTGGCCGTGATGCAAGCCCACACCGCTGGCATGCACAACGACCGTCAACTTATTGCTGAGGCCCTCAAAGAAACTCTTTTCAAAACGGTACACGCTATTTATTATAAAAGTCAAAACACGCTGCAACCAAAAACAGAAAACGAATACCTGTTGGGCATGGGTGCCGTGCCACACGTGGTGAGCGAGCACGGCAATAAATTTTTAGTGGACTGGGAAGAAGGACAGAAGACGGGATTTTTTTTGGATCAACGCGAAAACAGAAAACTTCTTGGTGAAATGAGCAAAGGTGCTTCCGTGCTCAATACATTTTGTTACACGGGTGGGTTTTCGGTGTATGCACTCCATGCGGGCGCGGCATTGGTGCACTCGGTTGACTCCTCAGAGAAAGCAATTAGCCTTACCAGAAAAAATATTGAGTTGAATGGTTTTGATGCGCAGCAGCACGAATGCTTTGCCATGGATACATTTGATTTTTTAAAAGACAAAAAAGATCAATACGATCTCATCATCCTCGATCCGCCTGCTTTTGCCAAACACAAAGATGCCAAGCACCAGGCCATGAAAGGCTATCAGCGATTGAATGCTGAAGCGATGCGCGCCATCAAACCAAACGGAATCATTTTCACGTTCTCCTGCTCGCAGGTGGTGGACAAACAATTATTTTATGATACCGTAGTTTCTGCCGCACTTCAAAGCGGACGCGAGATCAAAGTATTGCAGCGTCTTAGCCAACCAGCCGATCACCCTGTTTCACTTTACCATCCGGAAGGTGAGTATTTAAAGGGGTTGGTGTTGTATGTGGATTAAGTTATTTTTTATAAACCTTGAGTGCGGTGTGCTTTGCAATCTTATCAAAATCAGAATCGCTGTGCACGAGTTTTAGGTTGAAGTGAATCGCATAAAAAGCAATGATGCAGTCGTTGGGCTTTCGGATGGTGATGCCTTTCTTGCGCAAATCCCAATAAATTTTTGCTCCTCCTTCAGCTGCAAAATATCCATCTAACCTTAAAAAATTAACTGTCAATAGCAGGTCCTTAATGCTTTCGTATCCTGCTTCGGCTCTTATTCCTTGCAAGATTTCCTGAAAGACTGGTGGGCATATTTCCGCTTCAATGTTTTTATACCTACCAAGCTCAATATCCAACAAGCCAGTTTCATCCGAACGGACATCTTTTAAATAATCAATCCAAATGGAAGTATCAAACAACATCACAGCCTCCCCTCACGCATTTTCATCAAGTCGCCTTCCCAATTGATTTTTCCTCGCAACGATCTTAGTTTTTGTCGTTTCAAATAATTCAAGTGGTCTTCTAATGCCCGCTCAATTATTTCTCTTTTAGTTTTAAGTTCAGAGAAACGCCTGATGTCTTTGATCAATTCTTCATTAATCACGATATTTGTTCGTTTCGTTTTCATACACACAAATATAACAAACTCATACACATTGTTAATTTCACTCTTCGAGGGCTTGGCAAGGTCATTTCCCTTTCCGTTCGTGAAATGCCCCGCCATACTCGGGGTCCTCGCGTTTTTTCTGTCGATCAATTTCGCGGGCCATGTCATGCGCTTCCTCCGTTGAAGTTGCTTCAATTTTTATTTCTTCAGGAAGTTTTTTCACTGGGATTTTCTCACGAATAAGTTTCTCTATTTTTTTGATGTGGTAAAGCTCGGCCTTCGTGGCAAACGTGATCGCTTTGCCTTCTTGAAATGCACGGCCGGTTCGGCCAATGCGATGAACATAATCTTCATACAACACGGGCACATCAAAGTTGACCACGTGCGAAACTTTTACTACATCGATGCCGCGCGAGGCCACATCGGTAGCCACCAAGATACGCAGTTGCCCTTCTTTAAATTCGTTCATTGCATTGATGCGACTGTTCTGTCCTTTGTTGGAATGGATCACCCGCACCGGCCCCAGTTTTTTTCGTTCTAAATACTTGAAAACATTGTTGGCATTTCCTTTGGTGCGTGCAAAGACCATCACGCGGTTCAACGAATCATTGTTGGTCAACAGGTATTCAAGAAAATTGATTTTCGTGCGCAAATTGGGAATGTGATAGACCTCTTGCTCTACTTGTTTGGCCGTTGTTGCTTGCGGGGTAACTTCAACCCGAATGGGAAATTCCAAAAATTCTTGTGAAAGTTTTTCGATGCGATCGGAAAACGTAGCAGAGAAAAGTAGGTTTTGTTTTTTGGATGGGATCACTTCAAATATTTTTCGCAATTGATGCATAAAGCCCATGTCCATCATACGATCGGCTTCGTCAAGCACCATGGTTTTGATTTGTTTGGTGGGCAGTTCGCTCCGTAAATAAATTTCCAAAAACCTCCCCGGTGTGGCCACCACAATGTCCACTCCTTTTTTGATTTCATCAATTTGCGACTTCGTCCCCACACCGCCATACAGCACCACCACACGCAAGTCGGTATGTTTTGAAAGTTGGCGTGCTTGCGCCAACACTTGCACCGCGAGCTCTTTGGTTGGCACCAATATCAATGCACGCGGATCAGTGCCTTGTGCGTATTTTACTTTCATGAGCAGCGGCAGCAGGTACGCGGCTGTTTTGCCCGTGCCCGTTTGCGCAATGCCAATTACATGTTGGCCTCCCAAAATCAGCGGAATACATTTTTGTTGGATTTCCGTAGGTGATGAAAAGCCCGCTTCTTCGATCGCCTGAAAAAGTTGTTTGTTCAATTTGAAAACCGTCCACTCCATTTTTTAAAAGCGTATAAGAACGTAACCTCTTTCAGCTAAATTCACCGTGTACATTTTGAGTGGGGTTGATCAAATCTTGCTAATCCGAAAATCCTCGAATCTTGGTTTATCTTTGCAAGGTAATGAACTCTACACTCATCCTGAACGCGAAAATAATCAACGAAGGCAAAACCGTTGAGGGCGATGTATTGATCAAAGGTGCTTCCATCGAAAAACTCGGAAAAGATTTGCAATCCACTTCGGCCAGCCAAGTGATCGATGCCAACGGAAAACTGCTGATGCCCGGAGCGATCGATGACCAAGTGCATTTTCGCGAACCGGGATTGACACACAAAGGAAATATCTTTTCAGAATCACGCGCTGCCGTGGCCGGTGGCGTAACCAGTTTCATGGAGATGCCCAATACGGTTCCCCCAACATTCACTCAGGAATTGTTGGAAGAAAAGTACCGCATCGCTTCAAAAAATTCGTTGGCGAATTATTCTTTCTTCATGGGTGCATCCAATGATAACCTGGAAGAAGTTTTAAAAACCAATATTCAAAAAGTTTGTGGACTGAAAATTTTTATGGGCTCTTCCACTGGCAATCTCTTGGTGGACAATGAAAAAATATTGGAAGGATTTTTTTCAAGATTCCCCTCGTTGATTGCCACGCATTGTGAGCATGAGCCAACAATCAGAAAAAATACAGAAGAGTTTAGAAATAGATTCGGTGAAGATATGCCTATCTATG
>JAYWDN010000045.1:0-6482 GCA_043780615.1 Bacteroidota bacterium
TACGGCAGGTCGTACATGCCAGTTGTTGCGTTCAACTCACTGCCTTGGTTATATAAGAAATTGTTAGATGAATTATCCCGCGTCCAGCTGTTTGCTGTCTGCAAACCGAACGGGTAGTATTCATTTGATTGCAAAATGTTGGTGGGCGTGTAGGCCATCGTTATGTCATCAAAGTAAACATCGGTCAGGGTGGGGTGCTCGTTGCTCACGTACATGAAGGCATAGCCCGCTTCTTTCACTACATAACTTGCATTCATACTTCCACTTGAGGTCAACTGCTGGTAGTCCACGTCCAAAAACTTATAGTTCTTGTCAAAGATAACAATCGTGGCAAACACTTTCGGGTCGGTGTTGTCGGTGCTGCCGTCTCCAAAACCTCCCACCCTTGATAGCGCGCGTTTTGCAACACGTGCTTTCTGTTAACTCCAATCCCCCACATCGATCCATCCTCACTAGGCAGTGGTGAAGTAGATGCCATCAGTATCTATGAACTTATACCTTTCCGAAATTGTGCCAAGCTACAACAAACATTTTTTTTTAGAAAACAGGATGCTCGCTTTGCAAACGCGCGCTAACAAGGGACTCGTTCAATTTTTATATCAACTTGGGCGAATTGTTTTAAAACAAAAAAAGACATCTGAAAAAAGATTTTCAAATGTCCATCAAGTAGCCCGTAGGGGAGTCGAACCCCTCTTACCAGAATGAAAATCTGGTGTCCTAACCGATAGACGAACAGGCCATCTACTAAAACGAGGGCGCAAAGATAAACCCATCAATTGGAAATACAAATCCGACTTTTAAAATAATTGTTTTGAGGGAACATTTCCATAGGTTTTCGCATTATTGAAATATAATTTTGGCTTCGAAAAAAAACTTAATACAATAAACCATGACAAAAGTTGGGATAAATGGATTCGGACGCATCGGGCGGTTGGCCTTTCGGGCGGCCATCGAACGAAAAGATATTGAGATTGTAGGCATCAATGACCTTGTGGAGCCCGATTACATGGCCTACATGTTGCAATACGATTCTACCCACGGCAAGTTCAAGGGCACTGTTTCGGTAAAAGACAAAAATTTGGTGGTGAACGGAAAAACCATCCGCGTCACGGCAGAAAAAGATCCCGCCAACTTGAAGTGGTCTGAAGTGGGCGCAGAGATTGTCATCGAGTCAACGGGATTGTTTCTCACCCAGGCCGATGGGCAAAAGCACATTGCTGCAGGGGCAAAAAAAGTATTGATGTCGGCCCCGGCCAAAGACGATACGCCTACTTTTGTGATGGGCGTAAACCACAAGAGCCTCACGGCACAGCACACCATCATCTCCAATGCTTCGTGCACTACCAACTGCCTTGCTCCAATCGCGAAAGTACTCAACGATAAATTTGGAATTGTAGAAGGGCTGATGAGCACCATCCACGCTGTCACTGCCACTCAAAAACCAGTGGACTCACCTTCGACCAAGGACTGGCGCGGAGGCCGTGGTGCCTACCAAAACATTATCCCCTCCTCTACTGGCGCAGCGAAAGCCGTGGCATTGGTGATTCCCGAACTGAAAGGCAAACTCACGGGCATGTCGTTCCGCGTGCCCGTGGCCGATGTATCGGTGGTGGACCTGACCGTGCGCTTGGACAAGCCCACTACCTACGAGCAAGTGAAAGCCGCCATGAAAGAAGCAGCCGAAGGCGAAATGAAAGGCATCCTCGGCTACACCGAAGACGATGTGGTGTCGCAAGATTTCCTTGGCGATGCGCGCACGTCTATCTTCGATGCCAAAGCGAGCATTGCACTCAACGATCATTTTATAAAAGTAGTGTCGTGGTACGACAACGAGTGGGGCTACTCCAACAAGTTGATCGACATGGTACAAGAACTGGCAAAGTTTAAATAGATAACCGATTTCATTTGAGTGAAGAGACTGCCGAAAAGAGCCGTCTCTTTTTTTTGTTTACCAATTTGTTGGCCACTTTTTTATTAACTTACTCACTGATCTTCTAATTATTAACTTGCCAACACAACCTATGAACGAAACTGAAGTTGATCGTGCCAAAGTAAAGCAGAGCTATTTCAATTTGCTGGCCGTGCTGATGACTACTGATAAAATTGATAGCAAGTACATCCGGTGTTTGGTAAAGTGGGGCATTCAGTTGGGTGTGAATGCAGCCGACCTAAAAGATTTGGAAAAAGCCAATGGCACTATTCCTGCCGAGAAGGCGGCACGTTTGGAAGCACTCTATCACCTTGTTTATATGATCTACTTAGATCAAGTGGTGGAAGACCTTGAACTCGAAGTAGCCACCGCCTATGCCGAAAAGTTGGGGTTCAAGAAAGACCTTGTCGGGGATTTGTTCAAGTCCATTGCCACCATCGATTACGATCGTATTTCAGTACAAGATGTGCGAAAAGAAGTAGAAGACTTCTTAAAAATTCAAAACACATAATCGTCTCCTCGCTGCTAAAACATTGATTTTAAGGCTCTGATTTCAATTTGTGTTCAGTGGCAATCTGCTGTTGCCCGTCTCCAATAAGTTAAGTCACTGATGTAGGTTTTGAAATGGGTTCATCAAAACCCAGACTGCTGCGTGGCTCATCTTTGTGCTACACAAACGCAAAAACTATGAGCACTATGAGAATGATTAACAATGCCGGTGTGAGAAGCCGCATCAGACAAGTTCTGATTTTGCTGATTGTGATTGTGATCGGCATATTGATTTCCCATGCCGTAGGAGCACAAGATTTTCACCGCGCCAATTCGCGCCACTTCAAGGCCAAGTACAAAGCACAGATCAAATGGAGCGGAAAGGCCTGCTCCCTCCTCGCAAAAAAGAGAACGGAGAAACCTTCAAAACCAATGTTTGCATTTCTGAAAAGCAAACCTAAATACAAACCGATGGCCGAAGTAGATGCCCCCTCTTGGGCAAGCAGCAAATCAGTGCTGGCTTCTAACATTAAAAGAGGGAAAACCTTCACCGAGGGACAATAACAAAATTAAAACCAACAAAAAGAAACCCTTGCCCGCAGGGGTTTTTTCGTTTTATGGAGTTTATCAAAAATTCAGGTAGCGGTGTAGCTTTGCAGAATGGAATTCAGCGAGGAAATTTTCTTAAACAACTTGGCGCAGACCTCGCCACATCCCTTTCTCATCGCCATAGAAAAAGCAGAAGGGGTTTATCTCTACAGCCCTGACGGAAAAAAATACATCGACATGATCTCGGGCATTGGGGTGAGCAACATCGGCCATCGCCACCCAAAAGTAGTGCAGGCCATCAAAGACCAACTCGACAAACATTTGCACGTGATGGTCTATGGCGAGTACATCCAATCCGCTTCCAATCAATTGGCAAAAAAACTAAGCGCGCTTCTTCCGCCTCCACTGAATTGCTCTTACTTCGTCAACTCGGGCACGGAGGCCAACGAAGCGGCCTTAAAATTGGCGAAGCGTTTCACCGGCCGAACAGAAATTGTTTCTTGCAAAAAATCATACCACGGCAGCACACACGGCTCGATGAGCGTGTCGGGAAACGAAATAAAGAAGCAAGCGTTCCGCCCACTCCTGCCCGATATAAAGTTTATGGAGTTCAATCGCGAAGAGGATTTGAACGTGATCTCTACCAACACTGCAGGTGTGATCATGGAAACAATTCAGGGCGATGCGGGTGTACGCATCCCTTCAAAAAAATATTTGCAGGCCGTGAGAAAACGATGCGATGAAACGGGAGCACTCTTGATCCTTGACGAGATCCAATGCGGCATGGGGCGCACGGGCACTCTGTTTGCGTTCGAGCAATTTGAAATCGTGCCCGACATTCTCACCATCGGAAAAGCCTTTGGTGGCGGGCTACCCATCGCGGCCTTCATTTCGAGCACAGAAAAAATGCAGTCGCTCACCTTCGATCCGATGCTTGGCCACATCACTACTTTTGGTGGCAACCCGGTTTGCTGTGCTTCGGCATTGGCTACGCTGCAAGTGATCGAAGACGAAAAAGTAATTAGCCAAGTAGAAGCAAAAGGAAAACTTATCGAAGCGTTGCTACGTCATCCAAAAATAAAAGAGATGCGTAGGATAGGCCTGATGTTCGCCATCGACTTTGACAGTGCCGAGCGTGTGAATAACATGGTTCGATCGTGCAAAGAAAATGGAGTGATCGGCTACTGGTTTTTGTCACATCCGCACAGTTTTCGCATCGCTCCACCGCTCACCATCACGGACGAAGAAATCCAAATAGCGTGCGCAGTGATTTTGAGGGCAATAGAAAATTCATGACCTTTCAATAGATGGAATCCACTTACAAAGAAAAATTAGACTACGTTTTCAAGTCGGTCGTAATCTTGGCGTTCGTGCTCGCTGCCTTGGTGCTGACCAAAGACATCGTAGTGCCCATTACTTTTGCGGCCTTGTTTTCGGTGGTCATGCTGCCGTTGGTCAAGCGGCTCGAAAAAAGAACCGGCCGCATCTATGCCATAGTCATTGTCATGGTGGGCTCCATCTTGATTGGTGTTTTATTTTCGTGGTTCATCATTTCACAATTGACCAGTCTCGCGGCCAGTCTCCCCGATCTGCAAGAAAAATTTTATCAATTGGTAAGCACCGTCAGCACGTCTGTGAATGAGCAATTAAAAATCAGCACCGAAGACCAAGGTCAGTTATTGAAGGAAGGGGTGAAAAATTTCTCGGAGTATGCAGGCGCATTGCTCATCTCTACTTCGTACCTCTTGTATTTTTTTATTCAAGTGCCTATTTATGTTTTCCTTTTTTTGCTTTACCGCAATCGCTTCAAAGAATTTTTATTGTCGCTCTACCCAGGCTCTGCATTAAAATGGAAAGATGAAATACAAAAAGTAGTGCGCGCCTATATTTCCGGACTTGGGCTGGTGGTGTTTATTGCGGGCGTGCTCAACAGCATTGGCCTGTTGGCATTGGGTATCGATCACGCTATCTTTTTTGGTTTCCTGTCAGGCCTGCTCACGATGATCCCTTACGTGGGCATCACCCTTGGCGCAACACTCCCTGCACTGCTGGCCTTGGTCACGAAAGACAGCGGATGGTATGCGGTAGGCGTAATCGGTGTGCACATGGTTGTGCAATTTTTGGAAGGAAATTTTATCACCCCGAAAATCACCGGTTCTAAAATCAGCATCAATGCACTGGCCGCCATTGTTGCTTTGTTGATCGGAGGAAAAATCTGGGGCATTGCCGGGATGATCCTGGCCGTGCCCAGCGTTGGGATTTTAAAAATCTTGCTCTCCTACTCCAACGAATTAAAACCATTGGTGATTTTGTTAGGCGATGAAGTGCCATCGAATGATCCGCCTTCATCAGAAAATACAGAGATACCACAACCGTAAACCATGAAAAAAATATTTTGCTTTGTCATTGCCGTTTCGCCACTACTTTTGGCTGCGCAAACCTTTGAAGAACTTTGCAAGCAACGCGTGACCTTAAAGAAACACCGAGCATTGCAGTGGCCTGGATGGAGGATCGGAAAATAAGTTTCTTCTCGTAGGGCTGCCTGGTATTGGGTTCAGCCCAACAGTGATGGAGCGATTGAGAAGTTGGCACTTTATCAGAACGGTGCGGAAATGGTAGGCAAGAAAATAATGTGAGGTGATTTTTTTCTCAGGCCGAAACTGATTTCAATTCCAAAAATTCGTCCCACTCATTGTGATTAGACCCCGTGATGTCGCGCAAGAAAAGTGCATAGCTCGGCTTGAATGGTTTGCGCTTCAAGTGCAAGCCCGCTTCCTCAGGGGTGTAGTCTCCTTTTTTAGCATTGCATTTTTTGCAAGCCGTTGCTAAGTTTTGCCACGTGTGTGTGCCGCCACGCGAACTAGGGACCACATGATCAAGCGTTAACTCACGCCTTGTTCCACAGTATTGGCATTCTTGATTGTCGCGCTTAAAAACATTTTGTCGCGTAAGCGTAACACCCTTGTAAGGAGCATGTACATAGCGATGCAACCGGATGACTGAAGGCATGGGGTAAGCATGCGATACCGTTCGCAGTTTGTGCCCATTGGCCGGGCGCACCATTTCGCTTTTGTTCAGGTAAACCAAAATAAAGGCGCGCTCTACTGAGCAGACCATCAGCGGGCTAAAATCCTGGTTGAGCACTAAAACGCGGCTGTTCACGATGGTAAGGTAAAACCAAACTTTGGTTTTATCAATGCCTTTTATGCAGCCTTCCGTTTTATCTCTTTGATCAACACCTCTGCAGGCAAGTGCAATTGATGACTTAATCTACGAATCATACTCAACGATAAGGGGAGTTTGCGGCCTAATATTTTTGAAATAGTTCTTTTGTCACCAATAGAACGAAGTAAATCCCTTGGCTCCAACCCAAAATCTTCCATACGGATTTTTTATTGCTTCGATTGGGTCGGGAGAACCGATCGAAAAGTTTTCTTCTTCATACCGTTCCACAATTAAAAGGAGAAGTTTTAATTCCCTTCCATCGGGTGTTTTTTGCACAGGGTTTGCCGCC
>JAYWDN010000046.1:0-2157 GCA_043780615.1 Bacteroidota bacterium
GGGGCCGCCCGTGCATGGTGCATAACGAACAATGCTTGCTGTCAGTGGCGGGCTTTGAAAAAGAAACTGTCAACCAACAAATAAACTACCTATGAAAAACAAAGATTCAATAACCCACGAAACCCCGCCATTGCAGCAAGCTGATGTTAGCGGTAGTTGCTATGTCTGTGGTAAGAAATTTGCCGAAAATGAAAGCACCGTTGATATGTATGAAGAAGAAGTTTGCCAACAATGTGCAGATGATGAAATGTATAATATGCTCGGCAATGGTGGTGGTCGCTAATGCAATTACCGCTAACATTAGTACACGCGCAACTCCGTTGCGCATACCCGCCCAAAATCAGGGAATACACGCAACCCGGTTGCGTGTATTTCCCATTTAGGCGTGGTCGCTCTTTTTGTTCTCTCAGGAAATTTATATTGCTTTTTTGCTGAATTCATATTCCAATGCTACTCATTCAACTTCAAAATTCCAAACTATCCAACGGACTCCTTATCCCGCTAAGTGCCTTGCTCGTTACGTGCGTATAGATCTCCGTAGTCTTGCTGCTGCTATGGCCCAGCAAGGACTGAATGTAGCGCAGGTCGGTCCCATTCTCCAATAAGTGCGTAGCAAAACTGTGCCTAAGCGTATGCACGGTGGCATGTTTGCGTATGCCCCCTTTGCGCAGCCCATCGCGCACCACTGCCTGCAAGCTGCGCTCACTATAAGCGCCTCCATCGCTGCCTTCAAATAAAAACTCTTTTGGCTTATACTGTTTATAATAGTTGCGCAGCAAGGGCAACAGTTTTTCGGAGAGCAAAGTATAGCGGTCTTTTTTTCCCTTGCCTCCTTTTACATTTATCTGCATGCGGTTGCTGTCCACATCGGTGGGGCGCAGGTTAAGCACTTCACTCAGCCGCAGCCCTGCCGAGTAGCAAATCATAATCATCGTTTTGTGTTTCAGGTTGGTGGTAGCTTTGATCATCGCCTGCACTTCTTCCACCGATAGCACCGTGGGCAACTTTTGTTCTTTCAGTGGCCGCTCCAATTGGTAAAACTTCCGCTCGCCTCGCTTTACCTTCTCATAATAAAACTTGATACTGTTGATTGCTTGGTTTTGATAGCTCGATGAGATGCCCCGCTCTTTTACCAAGTAGCGCATGTAGGCGATGATCTCCGGCTCGGTGATTTCATCAATGGCCTTGCCAGAATAATAGTTGATGAACTCTTCAAACAACTGCTTGTAAGAAACTAACGTGTGGGCCGAGTAGCGCATCGTCTCCAACTTTTGAATCATCTCATCGGGGCAGGTGCGGTAGTTGGCTATCTCAAGCACCCGTGGCCGCGGCTTCAGCGTGCCTTTCTTCACGGCCTCTTCCCACAGTAAGGTCTTGCCTTCTGTTTTGCAAAAATCCTCAAGTGCTTTTTTCTGTTTTTCATCGATGGCCATGCTCCACCATTTGTTGGCTTTGTCATACTTGGCATACGGAAAGGTTTTCAATATCGAAACCAACACAGGGTGATAAAACGCTACGATGCGATAGCGCCCCGGTTGGTAATGCACCGCCTTCACTACCTGCTTATCAATTTCCTTGGATGCCGATGCCACCGGTTGGTCGCCAGCTGCTTTTGTTTTTGAAGGCAAAGCGTTGAGCGGCTGTATTTGTGGAAACGCCTCCAAAAGTTTTTTGAACACATTGTTGCTCGGCTCAAAGTGCCAGGCATTTTCGGTTTGGCTCCATCGGCAAAGAGCAATTTCTCTTAACCTCTCGGTAATTGTTTTGTCCTTTGGCGATTGAATAAACAATCGCTTTTGTCCGCGGTGTATTTTGGAATAGTAGTGCATCATAACTGCAAATTGGTTGCGCCTTTCCAAAAATAAGCGATAGGCGCAACTTTTAACAATAAAAAAAGCCTCCCGAAAATTTGAGAGGCTTTTCTATAACGGATGCAAAACAACCACGTTGTCAGTTTGAGCTTGTCGAAAACTGGTCATGTGAACTCCGAACTCTTGCCTCACCGCTAAAACTTTAGCGGCACGCGGTCGATAAACTCAGTCTGGCATTCATTTTAGGTCATCTCTAAAAACCTAAAAATAACGTCATTGCGAGGGAGGAACGACCGAAGCAATCCCATTTTGGCTCCGATTTGGAGATTGCTTCGCTATCGCTCGC
>JAYWDN010000047.1:0-6360 GCA_043780615.1 Bacteroidota bacterium
GAATTGATAAAGAAGGGAGTTTGATGCTGGTTCTTAATTCTTGAAACTGGATTCTGGTAGTGCATTTAATATTACTATGATCCAGTTTAAAAGTGACAAGAAGCCAGAATCCAGAATAAAAACTTTCCGTTCGGCTGTGCGGTTGTTATATTTGAAGACTAAACACAAAAAATAAATCTTATGGCCTTTACACTTCCCGCGCTCCCTTATGCATTCAATGCATTGGAGCCACACATCGATGCACGCACGATGGAAATCCATCATGGCAAGCACCACAACGCCTACGTTACCAATTTGAATAATGCCGTTGCCGGAAAACCCGAAGAGAGTTTGACCATTGAAGAGATATGCAAGAATATTTCAAAATATCCTGCACCTGTTCGCAACAACGGTGGCGGTCACTACAATCATAGCCTGTTTTGGAAAATCATGGGGCCGAATGCAGGCGGTGCTCCATCGGGTGCATTGAGCGATGCGATCAATTCAGCTTTCGGAAATTTTGATGAGTTTAAAACTAAATTTGCTGCCGCTGCCGCAGGTCGCTTCGGCTCAGGCTGGGCATGGCTGATCAAAGATGCTTCCGGAAAATTAGCGATCACCTCTACTCCCAATCAAGACAACCCGTTGATGGACGTAGCCGAAGTAAAGGGTGCTCCGCTTCTTGGCCTTGATGTGTGGGAACATGCTTACTATTTGAATTATCAAAACCGCAGGCCTGATTATGTCACTGCATTTTGGAATGTGGTGAACTGGAGCGAAGTGGCGAAACGGTTTGCTTAATATTTATAAAATCAAAAAAGAAATGGCTTCCGCGAGGAGGCCTTTTTTTATGGAATCTTAAATCTTAAAACCTCGCTGCCTCATCGCTTCAAACACTACTACGGCTGTGGCGTTGGAAACATTCATGCTGTCGATCTTGCCGTGCATGGGGATGATGATGTTCGCATCCGAATGATTTGTCCACGTGGCCGAAAGCCCGGTAGCCTCAGTGCCCATCACGATGGCGCACGGTTGTCTGAAATCAATTTCATGGTAAGGCTTTGCCGCTTGCAAGGAAGTGCAAAAAATTTTGATTTGATTTTTCTTCAGCCATTCAATGGCTTCGTCTGAGGTGACGGCCGTTAGTTGGTTGGTGAACACACAGCCCACGCTGGAGCGGATCACGTTCGGATTATAAAAATCAGTTTGCGGATCGCAGATGATGACCGCATCTACTGCGGCAGCATCGGCAGTGCGTAAAATGGCGCCCAGGTTGCCGGGCTTTTCTACTCCTTCAAGGATCAACACCAATGGATTTTTTTTGAGCTTGAGCTGCGAGAGTAGATGTGGCTTTTGTTCGGCTACGGCAATGATGCCGCCAGTGCTTTCGCGTACCGCAATTTTGTCGAACACATTTTTCGATACGGGCACAATCAGTTTATCTTCTTTCAGTTTTTCGGGCACTTCATCAAGGCTGATGATCTCATCGCAGAAAAAAATATTTCCGATTTTATAACCTGCCGCTATGGCCAACTCAATTTCTCTTTTCCCTTCGATGATGAACAGTTGCTGCTTCCTTCGTTCGCGCGGCTTCTCCAACGCCATCAGGCTTTTTACTTTTGGATTTTGAGTGCTGGTGATTTTGAAGTGCATGTGCCAAGTTAACAGTTATTGGTTAATAGTTAATCGGTGTAGCGACAGATTAACGGATAACGATTACGACCTTGATTAAAAAATCTTTGATTATCTTTAACAACACAAATAACCCTAAATCAAACTATGAGGAAATTAATGATTGCCTTGCTGGCCGTGGCAACTGCTCCGGCTTGGGCACAAAATTTTGAAGGCACTATCAAGTGGTCTATGAAAATGGAAATTACTGACCCTAAGGCGAAGGCCGAAATGGAGGAAGCTCAAAAAAAGATGAACGACCCCGCTGTGCAAGCGCAAATGAAACAAGCGTTGGATCAAATGAACGACCCTAAAATGAAAGCGATGATGGATGCCAATCCACAAATGAAAGCCATGATGGAAAGCAAAATGAAGATGATGCAGGGCGGAGACATGATGAGCAACATCATGCCCAAAGGCTGGGTGATGAAAATGAAAGATGGCAACACATTGATGTCAATGGACGGTGGAATGATGGCCGGTGACATGCTCCATTTAAAAGCCAATGACCAAACCGTGCGGCTCAACAGCAAAGACAAAACCTATTCGGTGATGCCCTCGGGCGATGGTGCCAGCACGGCAACGCAACAGCAGCCAACCGTTACGAAGACTTCTGAAACAATGAAAATATTAAATTACAACTGCACAAAATATGTGATCACCATGAGCGAGCACGGACAGACTATGACCACCACTATGTGGACCACCACCGACATTAAAGGCGTGGATATGAAAGCGATGGCCAAACAACGGATGGGGCACGGACAGTCTATGTTTTATAGCAACGTTGATGGCATGCCGCTTCGCATCGAAGTAGGTACACCTCAGGGAAAAATGATCATGGAAGTAACCGACTTCAAAGCAGAAACACTCAATGCTGCCGACTTTACGATCCCATCCGATTACAAAGAAACCAAAGGGATGTTTGGAAGAAACTAAGGAGTAGAGTTTAAAACTCAACCAAGGCAGTATGGAATGATAGGTAGAAAGGACTTTTGAGGTATGAATCTCAAAAGTCTTTTCTATTTGACTGCGAACTGGAGCGAACTTTTTCTGAAACCCCTTTTTCTTCATAGCCAAGGATTTTCATCATGCTCTCGCTGCTTTGCTCTGCGGCAAAAAGTTCGGTAGAGATTTCGCCATCTTCATTGCGGTCGATGAGCACGTGCTTGGGCGCGGGGATCAAACAATGCTGGATGCCGCCATTGCCGCCCAATGATTCTTGATAAGCACCGGTATGAAAAAATCCGATAAATAATTTTTCTTCATCGTTGATCATCGGCAAAAAAACTTCGCCCGTGTGCGCTTCGCTGTTGTAATAATCTTGACTGTCGCAGGTGAGGCCGCCTATGTTTACTTTGTGGTAGGGGTCGTCCCACTTGTTCACCGAAAGCAAAATATATTTTTGGTTCATCCCCCACACATCGGGCAGGTGCGTGATGAACGAGCCATCGATCATGTACCAAAGCTCTTTTTCGTTTTGCAGTTTTTGATCCACTACAGCGTATAAGATCGCCCCGCTCTCGGCCACGGTGAAACTTCCAAACTCGGTAAATATATTGGGTACAGGCACGTTGTTCTTTTCACAAATCCATTTGATATTTTCTACGATCTGTTCGATCATATATTTATAATCGTAAGAGAATGTGAGCGATTGCTTCACCGGGAAGCCACCGCCAATATCAATAGAATCAAGCGAGTCGCAAATTTTCTTCATCTCGCAATACTTAAAAATAAAGCGGCTGAGTTCGCTCCAATAATAAGCCGAGTCTTTGATGCCGGTGTTGATGAAGAAGTGCAGCATCTTCAACGAAGCCTTGCTGCTGGGCTCAATCTTTTCTTTGTACAACGTATTGATGTCGCCATAGCGGATGCCGAGGCGCGAAGTATAAAATTCAAACTTGGGTTCCTCATCGGCTGCCACGCGGATGCCCACTTGGTAGGGTTTTGTCACTTTGTTTTCGTAATGCTCGATTTCGCTCAAGTTGTCGAGGATGGGCACACAATTAAAACCATCGTTGAGCAAATCGGTGATGTACTCTTTATACTTCGGCATTTTAAAACCATTGCACAAAATGTACGTGTCTTTCGAAATTTTTCCGCGTTCGTACAGTGTGCGTACAATCGGAATATCAAAGGCAGACGAGGTCTCGATGTGAATGTTGTTCTTCAACGCTTCTTCCAACACAAAATCATAGTGCGAAGATTTGGTGCAGTAGCAATAGGTGTAGTTGCCGTTGTATTTGAAACGCTCCATCGCATTGGTGAAGGCCGATTGCGCAAAGCGGATGTTCTCGCTGATGCGCGGCAGGTAGGTGATCCGCAGCGGAGTGTCATACTCTTTAATGATGTCCATCAACGGCACATCGTTGAACAGCAGTTCGTGTTCGCGCACTTTAAATTCCCGTTGCGGAAACTCAAACGTTTGTTCAATCAATTCACGGTAACTCTTCATGCTAATTCGCTAATTAAACCAATTCGTTGATTCGTTAATGAAATCAGCACATGACCGTATCATTGAATCGAAGGGTGCAATATTCTAATAAAATTGCCATCTTTGCAAAAGATACCCCAGTATGGCCAGCTCCTTTTTTTTCCGAATTTTCGCTGTCGCCCACGCGCTGCCCGACTTCTAAGTTTAGGTAGTTTCTGCTTTTAGTTTCTCGTGTTTTCGAGGCTAAGTAATTTTAAAATAAAGAGTTTAATTGTTTGTATTGTGAAAGAAATCAAAATCATCGAAGTGAAATCCGAAATCGGTGCGGGCACGCGTGGAGCGAGCTTGGGTGTCGAGGCCATGAAGATCGCGGGCCTCGATTTGAAATCGGACTTGTTTAGAAAATATGATTCGGTCGAAGTAGAAAATGTAAACGAGCGTCTCTTCGATGGCGCGCTTCACGCTTACGCAAAATTTATTGACGGGGTGCTGGTGATGGAAGAGCGAGTGTGCCTGGAAGTGTACGAACAATTGTTTGACGATTTCTTTCCGCTCATTATGGCAGGCGATCATTCTACCGCCTACGGCACCATTGCAGGAATAAAAAAGGCGTACCCGAAAAAAAAATTGGGCGTGATCTGGATCGATGCCCATGCCGATTTGCACACCCCTTTCACCACGCCCTCGGGCAACATGCACGGCATGCCGCTAGCGATGGCCTTCGGCATCGACAACTTGGAAAGCAAAGTGAACGACCCCAAAGGCGAGACACTCGACTATTGGGAACAAATAAAAAACGTGGGCATCCCGGGCCCGAAGATCAACCCCGAAGACTTGGTGTACATTGCCGTGCGCGATCTGGAAAAACCCGAAAATTATTTGATCAATAAATTAAACATCAACTTCATTGAAGTAGAAGAGGTAAAGAAAAAAGGTGCAGCCGAAATGGCGCAGCGTGCCCTGAGCATGCTCGAACACTGCGACTTGATCTATATTTCATTTGATGTGGACAGCATCGATAGCCGATTCTCTACCGGCACGGGCACGCCTGTGCCCAACGGCCTGACGGTGGAAGAAGCAAAGACGCTCAATGCGGAACTCTGCAAAGACCCAAGAGTATGCGCGTACGAAATTGTAGAAATAAACCCAACGCTAGATACTGAAAACCGGATGGCCGAGAGTGCTTTTGAAATTTTGGAAGCGTCAGCCAAATCAATTGAGAGCAGGCCGGTGCTGGCGGAGTAGATTCAAGATTTTGATTTTTTTCTCACGTAGTCTCTTCTCATACATGGCCTACTAAAACGCAGCGTCCTGAAACGTAAGGAAGAATTTTGGTGTCCTTCAAAGGCTAAAAAATTAGGTATGCAAGGAAAAGTATTTGTTAAGTTTATTATAGAACCAGACGCACTAGCGTTGCGTTGATTTTAGGTTTAGTTCTTTGAAATGCTTGACAGCCATGCGTTTGAGCGTATTTTAAGTTAGCGTTGATTTGAAATTTTTCCTGTTTTCTTTATGGAAAATACTGAAAATGAACCAAGGAAAGATGGTCTTCTCGCAAATCATGGATTTTGCCAGCCAGGATGTTTTTAAAAATATTGTTTCTCGTTATAAAGGGAATTATAAGACCAAGGATTTTTCAAGTTGGAAACATTTTCTTTGCCTGTCCTTTGGTCAATTAACCCATCATGCTGTAAAGACTCCAATAGCATACTCCGAAGATTTTTGCTGAATCGCTTAGCAGGATGATACTCTATAAAACGTGCAAGTACTTCTTTTAAAGTCCTGGAAAGGATTTGGTCATCATTGTTTTCAGGCTTTTTGTTTCCCTTTTATAGTCTCTTACTTTTCATTACAGTTATCGTATAGCTCCGCAAGTCCCTTTTGCCATTCCTCTTCAGCCATAGAAAGTGAAGGAATCATTGCGCTATCCGATTAGTACCATCAAAATTAATAAGGCAATGAGATCGTCTCCGGTTTTATTAACTCATAGTTATACTCATTTATTAAATAACTGATCGGGGAATTTGGAAATGTAATGATTTCATTCTTACCAAGTCCCCAGGGCTTCCAATAGTTTGCCAACACCTCGCCATACATTTTATCATCCCAATGCCTGAACAAAGGTTTTTCATTATGCACGGGCAACGGAACAGCTTCTACATACACGCTATCTTCTGTTGGCTGTATTTTATATTCAGAAGAAGTATTTAATAAATAATTGGAATAAATAAATCTTCCGCAAAGTTCTTCAAACTGAATGGGGTGCAATGTTTTAT
>JAYWDN010000048.1:0-16588 GCA_043780615.1 Bacteroidota bacterium
GGTGCATCCACATTCAGCTTCAAAAAACCGATCGGTTTTTCATTTTCACAAACAATAAAAAGCCGAGCGTTGGCATCCTCCCATTCTTTTTTTAATGCGCCCTCTGAAAAACATTTTTGAATGTACCATCGACCGTCATCGCACCACAAATACAAATAATGATCGGTGTACGCTTTGAGTGCCACTTCGCTCAACAACTTCATGTCTGATTCCTTGACGGGAAGGATATTTACCCCACTCATGGTGAAATTTTAAGGCTGAAAACCAGGTTCATTTCCTGCCTATTGCAAAGTACAACACCGGGCCAAGCACGGGCAGAAAAACTACGGCAATGATCCACAGGATTTTTTTCTCCGTGTCTTTGGTGCTCTTGAGGATGTCAATCACCACAACGACATCGAGTGCTAATACCAAAAGATAAATAAGTCGGCTCATTGGGATTAAAATTTAGTTGGCATCCAAAATCTTAAACAGTTCATCCAAGTTGGGCGTGACAATGATTTCCGTTCTGCGGTTCTTTTGTTTGTTGGCGGCATTGTCATTGGCAGCGATGGGCGAAAATTCTCCCTTGCCGGCCGAAGACACTTGATTGGACGACATGCCTGCTTTGATCAAAATTTTAGTGATGGAAGTAGCCCGCAACACACTCAAGTCCCAGTTGTCTTCAAGGTACTTTGTTTTTTTTGCGATGGGCACGTTGTCGGTGTGGCCTTCAATCATCACGTGAATATCTTTCTGGTCTTTGATCGCCTTGGCCAATTGTTGCAAAGCACCTTCGCCTTTTTTGTCCACATCAATACTGCCTGAACCAAACAGCAACTGCTCGGCCAGCGACACATATACTTTTCCGTTTTTTACTTTCACCGTCAAGTCGTTCTCTTTAAAATTCAAAAGCGCATTGCTGATCCTGCTTTTTAAATCTTGCACGGCTTTATCTTTTTTGGCAAGCACCAGCCCGAGTTCTTTTACTTTCCTTTCGCGCTCGGCCAAGCTATTGCTGAGCGAATCATTTTGCAAACGGGTCTTCTCTAAATTATCTTGAATGGCCAAGAGTTGGTCGCGCTGCTGCGAGAGGTCTTGGTTGAGCTTACCACTTTTGTTCAATGAAGTTTTATAATTCGCGTTCAGTTTTTCGTATTCCTTGTTGAGGTCAGCTAACTTTTTATTGCCCGTTTGGATATTCTGATTGAGATCAATTGAATCTTGTTTTAACTTTTTCAACGATTCGCTAAGCTGAGAGAGCGTGGCATTCGCCTGATCTAATTTTTTTGATTTGTCGGACAGCTCGCCTTCGGCTTTTACTTTTTGCGCCAGCATGTCGTCAAATTTTTTCTTGCTGACAATGCAGGAAGAGAGTGTTACACAGATAAACAAAAGAAAAATAAATCGGTTCATAGCTTAAAAAATTTAGTCAACAAATATCTAAAATTAAATACTACTTTACAGGATAAATTAAAAGACAGTTATGGAAGGGATGTTCAAACCCGGATCGTTCAAAAACAAAACCATCATCATCACCGGGGGCGGCACTGGCTTGGGCCGATCGATGGGAAAATACTTGCTCGAACTCGGTGCAAATCTTGTTATTACTAGCCGCAAAAAAGAAGTGCTCGACAAAGCCGCTGCCGAGATGGAGCAGCAGACGGGTGGCAAAGTACTGGCCGTGGCGTGCGATGTGCGCAAGTACGAAGAGATAGAAAACGTAATCAAGGAAACAGAAAATCGTTTTGGCCAAATCGATGCAGTGCTCAACAATGCCGCAGGGAATTTTATCAGCCCCACCGAAAGACTTTCGCACCGCGCTTTCGACATCATCGTGGACATCGTGTTGAAAGGAACTTATTACACTACGCTGGCCGCAGGCAAAAATTGGATTGCCAAAAAACAACCCGGTATTTTTTTAAACATCGTGACCACGTATGCGTGGACGGGCTCGGGCTATGTGGTGCCATCGGCTTGCGCAAAGTCGGGCGTGCTGGCACTCACGCGTTCGCTTGCCGTAGAGTGGGCAAAGTTCAACATCCGCAGCAATGCCATCGCCCCCGGCCCGTTTCCAACTGAAGGTGCGTGGAGCCGCTTATTGCCTGGAGACTTGGCTAAAAAATTTGATCCTGCGCAACGCATCCCGCTCAAGCGTGTGGGCGACCATCAGGAGTTGGCAAACCTCGCAGCTTATTTATTGTCAGATTACTCCGGATACATCAATGGCGAAGTGATCACCATCGATGGTGGCGAGTGGCTGAGAAACGGTGGCGAATTCAGCCACCTTGAAATGATCCCCAATGAAATGTGGGATAGGATTGAGAAATCGAGAGGAAAATAAATATTTCTTGAGAAAGGACTTCATTATCATTTTGTTTTCGATTGCATTTACACCGACTGCCGCACAGACGGATTGTAAACTGCGAAAAGACCAAGACAGCATCAAAGTGTTTACCTGTGGTACTGACACCTCAAGGTTTAAATCGATCAGAGCTGAATTTACTTTGCACGCCAGCTTGCAACAATTGGAAAATTTCTTGCTCGATTTTCCTAACTACGTAATGTGGCAATACAACACCACCGAATCAAAATCACTTCGCAAAATCAGTAATTCAGAATTCATTTACTATGCAAGAATTGAGGCCCCGTGGCCAATCTCCGACCGCGACATGGTGGTGCGGCTTCGGTCAGTCCGCACCAACAAAAGTTTGGTCGTGGCAGCAAACAGCGAAAAAAATATTTTATCAGAGCGGAGAGATTTTGTTCGAGTGCGTGCTTCTTATTCGAAATGGGTGGCCACAGAGACAAAGAAAAATTTTATAGAAATAAAATACGAAATACAAATCGACCCGGGCGGAAACGTGCCTGCATGGCTTATCAATTGGGTCTGTGCTCAAGCACCCTATCAATCATTCAAAAATCTTAAAGAGCAGATTGCAAAAAGGAAATAATCTAGGCATCTCTAAAAACACTTCCGTTGGCTACCTCAACCCCTGCCTGTCCGACAGGCCTCGCCCTTCTCCCTGCCTTTGCCGAAACGGCTTCGTGCAGAAGAGAAGGGACAAGGAGTTTTTAGAGATGACATTATTCGTTCATCGCAAACGAAAATATCTCTGTCTTGAAAACAGAAACCTTGTTTCTCAAATTCGGGTGGAGCGGGTTCAGCAGCAAATTAAATTCGGAAGGGAAAGCCGACAGCGGCAACCTTGCCGAAGGCACTGCCATCGCTGGCAGTTTGTGATCGAGCAGCCAGGCCCTACCAACTTCTTGAGTCGATGTAGGATGTGGCCGATGGTTCCAATCTTTGGGCAATTCATCAACAGGAAAATAGTTAATGCTGCCTGCCACTCTATAGATCACATGGCACCAATCGAAAAGCCGAACCCGTGTGCCCATGATCGCCATCAATTCGGTGGTGCAAAGCGATACGTGTGAGGCCGTGTAAATAATTGGGTAGCCCGCAGGATTCCATCGTGCAGCCGTAGGGCCAAACCCCCACGGGTTTTTCTGATGCTCCCTCGACATCACGCGGTGAACAAGCATCGCCATAGGCTACATCAAATTGCCAAACTGCGCGGCAAGCAATGTATCCCTGATTAAATCCAAACCAAAAGGCTGGCCCAACAACTGCTTGGGGGATTTGCCTCCCAACGAAAAATTATTTTCTGCAAACCAATCTTTGAAGGCTTCTTCGCTTTTGAAAACCTCGACACCGGTCTTTACCAAGTGGTCAATTTTGGCAGCGCGCTCACTGGCCATTACGCCAATTGGCGTGCGGCCATCCCAACGCGAAAGCGTGCGGGCCGAAACCCCGGCTACTTTGGCCGATTCTTCTTTGGATAAATCGAGAAACTGGAATAACGGCTCTACCCTACCATAGGCCATGCCGTATTCGCCAAGGCTATCGTTCACTTTGCCCCAACTTTCTTCTTCTAAGATAACGTAGCCTACCCGCTTGGGCGAGCTGGCTTTTGATGGGCTTTTGATGGGCTTTTTCATAGCAGACAAATGACACATAAATATAAGACATTTGTCAGCACCTCAAAACAAAAAAGACAATAAATTATTATTTTGCCCCAAAGGCATCAGAAAAACAATTCTAAATTTTTGATTACCCCACCACCTGCTTCTCGATCAGCAGCATGAAGATGTGGATGATCTTGATGTGCACCTCCTGGATACGGTCGGCATAGCCGTGGTGTGGCACCCGCAGTTCAATATCGGCCAACGGGGCAAGCTTGCCGCCATCTTTGCCAGACAGGATGATCACCTTCATTCCTTTTTCTTTGGCGGTTTGGGCTGCGCGCACGATGTTCATCGAGTTGCCGCTCGTGCTGAGCCCAAGCAACACATCGCCCTTGTTGCCCAAGGCTTCGAGGTAGCGCGAAAAAATAAATTCGTAACCAAAATCGTTGCTCACGCAAGTGATGTGGCTGGGATCGGAAATACAAAGTGCTGGAATGGCCTTACGATTTTCGCGATAGCGACCCGTGAGCTCTTCGGCAAAGTGCATGGCATCGCAGTGCGAGCCTCCGTTGCCGCAAGAGATTACCTTGCCCCCTTGATTGATGGAATCAGAAATGATTTTTGCGGCCTCTTCAATCAATGCTAAGTTGTGCGGATTGCCCATAAATTTTTCAAGCACTTGTGCCGCTTGTTTGAACTCTGCTGCAATGATCGACTGCGCATCCATGACTATGCCTGGAGTTTGTTTTTTGATTCCTTCCAAACCCAAGCAAATTCAATCGCTAAAAGCAACACACCTATAAAGGCACCGTATTTGAACAAATTGATTTTTTCAAACATGCTGAACAGAAACCCCAAGTCACTTTTCTTGGACTCCATGAACACGGTCATTATAAAAATAATAATTTGATACAATCCAAATATGGATAAGAAGATGATCCTGCGTGTGTTCATATCATTGAAATTAAGACCGCAAACTTAGGCTTTTGAAATTATACAAAAAGTGCAATTAACGCTAAAACCTTGCATGGGATTTTGATGCCGATCACACTGTTTTCTGAATGTCCACCAATTTTTTATAAAGCCCGTTCCCGCTGTTCAAGTCTTCGTGAGTGCCTCGTTCTACAATTTGCCCATGCTGAATCACCACAATCTCATCGGCATGTTGGATCGTGCTAAGTCGGTGGGCAATCACCAGCGAAGTACGGTTCTTCATCAGATTGAACAACGCTTCTTGCACCAATTTTTCAGATTCCGAATCCAAAGCTGAGGTCGCTTCATCCAAAATCAAGATCGGAGGGTTTTTCAACACGGCCCGCGCAATGCTTAGCCGCTGTCGTTGTCCGCCCGAAAGTTTAGAGCCGCGCTCACCGATCAACGTCTGATAGCCGTTTTCCGTTTGCATAATAAAATCGTGGGCGTTGGCAATCTTGGCGGCTTGTATCACAGCCTCCTCGCTCATCTGTGGATTCCCAAAAGCGATGTTGTTGAAGATGGTGTCGTTGAACAAAATGGATTCTTGGGTGACCACACCCATTTGTTTGCGCAGCGATTCGATCTCATAATCGGTCAACGGTTTTCCATCGATCAGCACTTCGCCCTGCGTAGGGTCGTAGAAGCGCGGCACCAAATCGGCCAACGTGGATTTGCCCCCGCCCGATGTACCTACCAGGGCAATCGTTTTTCCTTTTTCAATTTTCAGGTTGATGTTTTTCAACACCAACTCCGACTCATAGGCAAAAGAAACGTTTTTGAATTCGATGCTGTGTTCAAAACTCTTCAATGGAATAGCACCAGGTCTGTTTTGAATAACGGGTTGCGTGTCGATCATTTCAAAAATCCGCTTGGCCGATGCGGTGCCTCGTTGCAAGGAAGTGATGCCGTTGGAGAAATTCTTGGCTGGCTGTATGATCTGCGCAAAGACAGCAATGAATCCAAGAAAAACCTCAGGCTTCAACGTAGAGCTGTCGCTCAGCACCATATTGCCTCCAAAGAAAATAATCCCTGCGATAATCAATACACCCAAAATCTCAGACACGGGCGAGGCCAATTCATTCTTGTACGACATCGACTTGTTCACTTTGCGATAGTAGGAACTCTCCTTTTCAATTTTGTTGATTATGAAATCGCGCGCGTTGAATGCTTTCACCACCCGCATGCCGCTAAATGTTTCATCCAGGATATTTACAATGCGACCCAATGACTCTTGGCTATCCCTTGCCTGTTTTTTGAGTCTTTTAATTATCTCAGCCAATACACCACCCGTTAGCGGCAACACCAGCAGCGTGAACAGCGTGAGTTGTGGCGAAATGGTAAAGAGTACAAAAAAGTAAACGATGATAGTGATCGGTTCTTTCAACACAGCCTTGAGACTGTTCATTACGGCATTCTCCACTTCCATCACATCGTTGGTGAAGCGAGAAATCAAATCGCCTTTGCGTTCGTTGTTGAAGTAGCCGATGTGCAACAAGGTTACTTTTTTAAAAATCTCCATACGAATATTCTTCACCAAGTCCACACGGATCTTAGTGGCGATAACCCGTTCAAGATACCGGAACAAGTTGGCAAGCAGCACACACACCACAATCAAACTGATCACAAACAATAGCGAGTTCATTTGCCCGTAATCGTGAACAACACCCAAGTAATAATGATTAAAAGTTCCTACGATAAAATCTGTAGATAAACCAAATGATGGTGCGGGCGGAACAACCACAGCCGCTTTGCCTTGTTTAAAAAGTGAAGTAAGCATGGGGATAACCAACACTATGTTGAATGCTCCGAAAATGATTCCTAAAATGGAATAAAGAAAAAAGAACCCAAGCCTGCGGCCAATCGTATTGGCATAAGAAATAATGCGAAGAAAAATTTTCATATCAGAAATCGTAAGTGCGTGCAGGCATATTCCACCTTAGCGCAATTAAAGTTATCGTTGAGTTCTTATTATAAAAAGTTGCCGGGCTGCTGCTGTGCCTAATGATGGCTTTGAAATCGATGAACACATTGTGGCGCACCATGTATGAGGCGGTGAGGTCTACAAATGCAATCGTGTTTTGCACCCCTTGCCCCACTTTGTTGCCATATTCCATCTGGCGCGATTTACTATTTTTTAAAATATCGCTGCCCCAGTTTTCGTTGACACCATCGCGTCCGATTTTTGTGTAAAAAGTTTTGACTACAAGATTTAGTTTCGGCACCGGCTGATAACGAACAATGGCAACGCCTTCCAATAAATTCGCGCCAAGCGGGTGTGCCAACGGTTGATTATAGTTGCTGTAGTTGCTATACTGGGTGTCGTGCGAATACGTGTAGGGCTTTATAAAGTTGGCTTCGAGTTGTACATCCAGGTTAGGGACATTAAAAGCATCGATATATTTTAGCCCGCCTTGCAAAGCAAACTTATTGCCCCACCAGCCTTTTCCAGCTTTCAATTCTTTCAATACAAATTCATCGATCACCACTTGCCCATAAAATGATAATCGTTTCAATGCGTTCCATTTAAAATCCGCACCCAGCAATATATTGTCGGGGCTGCCGCCCTGCTGCTCGATAGCTCGATAAAAAATAACCGGGTTGAGATAACTCAACTGAAAAGAATTTTTGTTGATGGTGTCTTGCGGGGTGAACACCACGGACTCAAAAAAGCCGAGGTTGAATTTTTTGCCGATGTTGATGCTGGCATGGTGAAAGGCCAAGAACTTTTCCGGGTAGCGTTTGTTGGCTGCAGAGCCATTGACAGAACCTAATTGATCGGCCACCAGCCGGTTGAGTTGAAACATATAATTGATGCGCCATACTTTGGCATTGGCGCGCAAGAAAAGATTGGGCGGGGCATAGTCTGATAAAATCAACGAGCGAAAACCGTTGCCGATAAAAGTACGATCGTGGCCAAACTGCACATAAATATTTTTGCTAATATTAAAATCGATGTAGCCGCGTGCCTGAAAAAAATCCACGCCACCATTCTTATAGGTTTTCCAATAGCCTTCGTGCGGCACCACGTTGTTGAGCGTGAGGGCATCGAAGGCATAGGCCGGAAGAACCGCTTGGTTGTCGGTGAGAAAAGTATAAAAGCCAATCTTCTTGTCGATCATGCCGCGCATCTCCACCCCGCGCGAGTTGAGGTACAACGATTCGTTCAGCCGGCTGTCTTTACCAATTCCTAAATACAAAACCGGGCTGATGTGCAAATCAAAGTCCGGTTCATCCACATGGACAAAGTCTGATTTCTTCCGATACAACGTTTTCAAAAAAGGCTTAGTGCTATTATTTGTTTCCGCATGGCCCCACTCCCAGTTGTCGTTGCGCAAATACTGTAAGTTGAATTGATCGGCAGCCGAAATGAACACCCGATCTTTCTTTTCCAACGAATCGACAAACGCCACGATGGCCTTGCGCTGGAACGGCCGCACAGACGAAAAAATCTCGGAAGCCACGCGCCCCGCTTTTATCTCGTAGCGGGTCACCCAATGGTAGTAGTCCTCGTTGAGGGTGGCATTGGTACTTTGAGCATGGGAAGCGACCCAGTCAAATAGAAGAAAAACAACCAATCCTGTATTTTTCAAACATTTAAGTTTTAAAGGATTCAAAATTGCCCTTTTTATTTGATTTTTGAATTAAAACAAAAGGGTTTTCGCCTGTCCATCGAAAAATGAATTTGACCCCTTGTTGCAAATCTGTACCATTTCCATACTTTTGCAGTCCTTTTACAGAAAAGACTATGAAAAAGAACCTGCACCCCAACTACCAAGAAGTTGTTTTTTGGGATACTTCAAGCGATTTTAAGTTTTTGAGCCGCTCTACTACCGTGCCCAAAGAAAAAATTACTTTCACCGATGGCAAAGAATACCCCGTCATCAAGGTGGAAGTAAGCTCGGCTTCGCACCCTTATTTTACAGGCAAGAAAATGTTTGTGGATACGGCCGGCCGTGTAGAGAAATTCCAAAAGAAATACGGCAAAAAATAATATTGTTCTTAGCGTTTTAATAGAAAGAACCTCCGCGTGGGGTTCTTTTTTTTGGGTTTATCTTGACTGAAGGAGTTACCTACTGCATTTTAATTTACGGTATATTTGGTTTATGAAAACAATGACGATTGAATTAGAAGATCCGTTGTCAGAAATTTGGAAAACCCTTCCGACTTCAAGTCAGCAGATGCTCACATCAAAGGCATTGACGGCTATTTTGAAAGGTGATCCTTACCCAACTGGCCCCGACCAATTAGAATTAGCTATCAGCTTAGCTGAAGCAGGTGTAGGTGCCGAGGTCATCAGCAAACTGTCGGGGTTAGATGCCGATATCTTCGTACCATTTATGCGTAAGTGAGTAGGGAATGCTTTTCATTTTTGACACCAACACGCTGATCAGTGCAATACTCAACCCAACGGGCATACCCATGCAAGCTTTAGTTCTTGCCCAACAGCATGGAAAAATAATTTTTCCAAAAGAAACCAAAGAGGAAATGTTGCGTGTAGGAGCCCGGGAAAAATTCGACAAATATTTGACCCATTCATTGCGTGTTGAGAGAATCAAGACTTTACTTGCAAATGCTGAAGTTAAGGAGATAACATTCTTTGACGGTATAGAATGCAGAGATCCAAACGACATTCAATTTCTTAGACTTGCCTTGAGCGCAAAAGTCGATTGCCTCATCAGTGGAGATATTCATTTAAAAGAATTGAATCCATTTCGAACTATTCCAATTATAAATTCGGCAAACTTCATTCAGTGGATTTCAAGTAAAAAAGAAATTGACGTATAGCCTAATGACTATGAACCTCATCTTATTTGACGACCCCACCATTCGGCAGCACCTTCTGCCCCTTACGTTTACTCGCCCCGTGGCCGAAATGCGTGTGGGTATTTTTACCATTGCAGAAAAGTGGGCGCATCATTTCCAAACCAAGGCTTCGTATGCCACTGTTGAATACCTTTCAAAAAAATTCCCACAGGTTGACAGTAGCGATAATTTATTTGTGAACGGAGCCGCGTGCCCCGATGCATCGCTTCTTGATGCAATCAAAAATTTAAAACAAGGTGATGCATTCCAAAAAAATTCAGTACTCATTGCCCTGCGCACAAGTGCAAGTGAGTGGCAAGCAAAACCAAAATCGGTTGTCGAATATCCAAACGAAATTATCTTGATTGATCGGCCATGGAAAATTTTTCAACAAAATGGAGATCAAATCCGAGCTGATTATAAATTGATCACCGCCAATCGAACATCGGCTGCGATCAACGATGTGCACACAAAAGTTTACAATGTTTCCAATATTTTTTTGGGGGAAGGTGTATCGCTTCGCGCAGCCATCCTCAATGCCGAAAGCGGTCCGATTTACCTTGGAAAAAATTCGCAAGTGCAAGAAGGCGCGCTGATCAAAGGGCCATTTTCATTGGGAGAAAATTCGGTGGTGAACATGGGTGGAAAAATGCGGGGCGACACCACTATTGGTCCGCACTGCAAAGTAGGCGGTGAAGTGAGCAACGCGGTGCTCTTCGGCTACAGCAACAAAGCACACGATGGCTTCTTGGGCAACGCGGTGCTGGGCGAATGGTGCAACTTGGGTGCCGACACCAACACCTCTAACCTGAAAAACAATTATGAAAACGTAAAACTCTGGAGCTATGCTAAAAAGGGTTTCGTTGATATTGGCCATCCCAATTGCGGACTCATCATGGGCGACCACAGCAAAAGTGGCATCAACACTATGTTCAACACCGGCACCGTGGTGGGCGTAAGCTCCAATATCTTTGGTGCGGGCTATCCGCGAAATTTCATCCCCTCGTTTCAATGGGGCGGTGCCGCTGGTTTTGTCGTTTATCAATTTGAAAAAGCAATGGACACCGCCAAGCGGGTGATGGCGAGAAGAAATATTGCGTTGGATGAAATTGAAAGAGAGATTTTAAAAAATGTGTTTGAAGAAACATCAAAATGAATTTCTCCTCCATCCCCGGTCTTGACGAAATAAAAACTAAGCTAATAGGCTCGGTGCAGTCGAACCACATTGCCCATGCCTTGTTGTTTGCTGGCAAGCAAGGTGCGCTCAACCTGCCGCTGGCGTTGGCCTTTGCCAACTACCTTCATTGCGAAAACAAATCAGTGCACGATGCCTGCGGCACGTGTGCTGCCTGCAGCAAAAGTTTGAAATACATTCACCCCGACACGCACTTTGTTTTTCCGCTCGGCAACATCAAAGGCGACAAAGACGAGGAGCGTTTCCGTTCAGAAATTTTAAAAACGTGGCGCAGTTTTTTGCTCGAGCAACCTTTTGGGAATTTAGGAAACTGGATCAGCTATTATGGAGGCGAAGACAAGCAAGCGTTGATTGCGCGCGAAGAAAGTCGCGAGATTGTGCGTGCCCTTTCGCTCAAACCGTTTGAAAGTAAAAGCAAGCTGATGATCGTGTGGTTGCCCGAACTTATGCACTCATCGGCAGCCAACGGCATTTTAAAGATTTTGGAAGAGCCAGCACCACAAACTTTTTTCTTGCTGGTGACCAACGGTGCCGAGCAACTCATGCCCACCATCTTATCGCGCACACAAATGGTGCGCGTGCCTTTGCTTGCTGACGAAGAGATCGAACGGTTCCTTCAAAAAAAATATTCGCTTGACGAAAAGAAGACTTCTGAAATTGTACAATTGGCGGAAGGCGATTTGAATTTTGCAATACAACTGACGGGCAGCGAAGAAGACCATCATCAAGCGCGCTTCATCGAGTGGATGCGCACGTGTTTCAAAAAAGACTTGGCAAAACTCTTGGGCATGGCCGATGAGTTTCACGAACTCGACAAACTGGGTCAACGAAATTTACTTCAGTATGGACTAAGCATGATGCGCGAAACGTTGCTCCAAATTTCGGGTGCACAACGCATGAGCCGTGCGAAAGGAGAAGAAGAAAAATTTGTACAAAACTTTAGCAAATATTTCTCCGTACCAAAAATTGAAACCGCCAATCGGCTAATGAGCGAAGCGAGCTATCACTTAGATCGCAATGGCAGTGCCAAAATGATTTTCATGGATTTATCAATGCAACTTTCAAAAACAATCCATTCGTAACTGTTGGGATCGTAGGTATTAAAACCCGATTGCAAACTGGGCGCGAATCAAGTCTTGTGCATTTAACAACTGAGTATTTTCACGTGCATACTCCAGTTTTAAAACTGCGTTGGATGAAACAGAATATCTTAATCCCGCAGTAAGCCCATCAAGATTATTTTTCACAAAAAACTTTTCTGCGTTTTGAAATTGGATGGAGTTGTAAACGAGGTAGGGAATAATTTTATATTTGGTAAAGCCAACGTAGCCCAAGAATCCATTGAGTCTGCTAGATCCTGAAGTAGCCATACGGTTTGAAATATTATAATACTCGGCACAAACCTCGATGGGCAATGATCCTAAAAAGTAAGCTACGGAAGCATTGCTCATTCGATAATACGAATCTTCTGGTAAAAGAACTCCTTGATAGGTTGTTGTCCCTTTTGGAACATTATTTTCATGACCTGATAAAATAAATTTTAGGCCATCAACTGGCTCCATATTTACAGCCCAACTTAACGCCATACTACTATTATAAGAAGGAGTTGGGCCACCTCCAGAATTGCCTTGATTCTGGCCATTGCTTAGTAGCACGGTATATCCAAGATTTAATTTTGATATGCCCGAGCCATCGAGCTGAATGCCTACTTGGTGAATGGGCAAGAATCCACCCTCGTCTTCAAAGCGAACAATGTTGGGGCGCTGAATAGTTGGTTGTATCACCGACCCGTGATGGTACGCGTTGTTCCAATATCCAAAGGGTGAATGGAATTTGCCTGCAGAAACATTGATCAAATTCGTGAAACTATAACGAACAATGGCTCGCTCTAAATCCAACTTCCAACTATTGCTCGCTGGGTCCCATTCAAAAACAGTTTCTGCTAAAAAGGAGGTATTGTCATTGATTCGGCTAGTAATGAATAAATCAAACTGACCTACCAAAACACCATGCAGTGCTTGCCCACCCGCAGGGTTCACATTTCCACCTTGTATATCGTTAAAGCCTTTAATTTGGGTTTGCGCAAAAGAGCAAACCGTCAATGTCAAAAATAAAATAATCAGTAAGTTTGATTTCATTTTTTTTCTATTTGGATATGCGTAAAACAATTTTGATGTTCTTGTCATTTTCGTTTATTGAAGAAGCACTCACATAACCGATGGCACCTGCCTCCGTGCCAACATAGTTAATAATCTCAGCATCTGAATTAAATTTTTCGGGAGGGTTATCTCCATTTTGGTATTGGCGTGCTGCCAGATAGGACTCGACAGATTTAATTGGCATTCCTAGCACGTGCGTATAAAAAATTTCTTGCTCTGCACACCTCAGCCTGCGGTCAACAGGTAAAATCCCCTTGTTGTTTTCTTTCCATCTCCTCACAAATCTCCTAAGCCAAAAATTTTTCACATACTCAGGTCCCATTGTATTTACTGGGTTGCTCGCGTTAACAATAATGGCAATGTCACTTTCAGCAACTTCGGGTTGTGGAGCATAAGTTGCTATGCTACAGCACATGAAGATCAAGACTGCTTTAATCATTTCCTTGTATTTATTAATTAGGTATTATAACATTCTTCTTCTACAAAGAAACATTAAAATTAAATTCTACAAAGTCTTTTTTGTTTTTTTTAAGTTACTCGATCGATAAGAGCCATAAGTTTAATTGAGTAATGGGTTTAAGATTGACATTCCCCATCGGTATGCACATAGGAGTGATTAAGCATAGAGCATCTCTGTTTGCTCCATCACTTTCTCGCTGCTGACGTACTCATCGTAGGTCATCAGTTTATCTAAAAATCCATTGGGGCCTATTTCAATAATGCGGTTGGCAACGGTTTGCGTAAACTCATGATCGTGTGAAGTGAACATCACCGTGCCCGGAAAATCTTTTAAGGCATTGTTGAATGCTTGAATCGATTCCAGGTCGAGGTGGTTGGTGGGTTCATCCAAAATTAAAAAATTGGCACTGGCCAGCATCATCCGCGACACCATGCAGCGTACCTTTTCGCCACCCGAAAGCACGCTACATTTTTTAAAAACTTCTTCGCCCGAAAAAAGCATTTTGCCTAAGAAGCCACGAATGTACACTTCATCTTTGTCTTCTTCAGAAAATTGACGCAGCCAATCCACCAAGTTATCGTCCGATTTAAAATAGTTGTTGTTCTCGTTGGGCAAATAAGCTGACGTGATCGTTTGCCCGAATTTAAATTCACCTTGATCTGCTTTTGATTCGCCCGCCAAAATTTGAAACAAAGAAGTGATGGCCAGGCTGTCTTTGCCCAGTACTGCAATCTTGTCGCCCTTGTTCACAAAAAAATCGAGGTTCTTAAAAAGCTGATTTTCGCCAAGCGATTTGCTTAGATTTTCTACGTGAAGGATCTGGTCTCCGGCTGTTCTCTTCTGTGCAAAAATAATCGCAGGATATTTCCGCGAAGAAGGTTGGATGTCATCGAGCGTGATTTTATCCAAGAGCTTTCTGCGGCTGGTTGCTTGTCGCGATTTAGAAACGTTCGCGCTGAAGCGCAAAATAAATTCAGTCAGCTCTTTCTTTTTCTCTTCGGCTTTCTTGTTGGCCGATGCACGTTGGCTCAATGCCAGTTGGCTCGACTCATACCAGAAAGAATAATTTCCTGTAAAGAGTTTGATCGCTCTAAAATCAATGTCGGCAATGTGTGTGCAAACTGTATCGAGAAAATGCCGGTCGTGCGAAACCACAATCACCGTATTTTTAAATTCCAACAAAAAGTCTTCGAGCCAAGTGATGGTGTGAATGTCCAAGTCGTTGGTTGGTTCATCAAGGATGAGGATGTCAGGATTTCCAAAAATAACTTGTGCCAACAACACCCGCACTTTCTGATTGCCGTTCAGTTCACGCATCAACAAATAGTGTGCACTTTCGGCAATGCCCAAGTTGCTGAGCAGTGCTGCGGCCTCTGAGGTGGCGTTCCATCCATCCATCTCACTGAAGTCGTGCTCGAGTTCGCTGGCGCGGATGCCATCGGCTTCCGAGAAATCGGGCTTGGCGTAGATCGCATCCTTTTCTTGCATGATGGTCCACAGTTTTTTGTGGCCCATGATCACGGTATCAAGCACCGCTACCTCGTCAAACTCAAAGTGGTTTTGCCGAAGCACGGCCATGCGCTTGCCGGGCTCAAGACTTATCTGGCCTGCCGTGGGGTCAATATCGCCCGCAAGGATTTTTAAAAAAGTGGATTTGCCAGCACCGTTGGCACCAATCACTCCATAGCAATTGCCGCCTGTGAATTTGATGTTTGCTTGATCGAAGAGTACGCGCTTACCGAACTGCAGCGTGAGATTGCTAACTGAAATCATGGGTCAAAAAAAATGAGCCGCAAAGGTAAGGAAATAAAGGAAAGTGAAAGGCCCGACTTATAAAATTTGACGGTAACGCTATTCAAAAATTCAATCAAAAAATCTCCAAAAACGCTACGATAAAAGGCGCAGAGATGAACAGTCCATCGAAGCGGTCAAGAAAACCGCCATGACCTGGCAAGCTGTCGCCACTATCTTTGATTTCGATGCTGCGCTTGAGCAACGACTCTACTAAGTCACCGTACGTGCCACCGATAATGATGATCCAGCCAATGCACAGCCATTGCCATTGTGCTAACGAAGTGAGATAAACCGAAGAGCCATAGGCAAATACCATTGCCAAGATTGCCCCACCTGCAAATCCTTCCCACGATTTCTTTGGCGAGATGCGTTCAAACAATTTTCGTTTTCCGAAAAATGTTCCTGCAAAGTAAGCCCCTGTGTCGGTGGCCCAGAGGATGAGCAAGCAGCCCAATATTATTTGATGGTTGTACGTTTCATTTTCGAACGCAGCGATGTTGAGCAAGGCGAACGGAACCGCGGTGTAAAAAATCCCCAAAAAAGTAATCGCAATATTGGTGAAGGGTTTGCGCTCGAATTGTTTGTACAACTTGATGATGTACACCAACGACACGATCGGAAAGATCAGAAAATAGTAGCGGTACGATATTGTTCCTCGCTCAATAAAAAAGGAGAGCGAATAGATGGCGAGGCCGCACGCCACACCGAAAGTTTTTTGTGGTACGTGCCCGTCTAGCCCAGCGAGCTTGAAAAATTCAATCAACGAAAACAAGCAGACGATAAAGAACACCGCAAAATAAAGCCACTCGCTATACACCACGCCAAAAATAATTCCGGCCGAGCCGAGAATGCCAGTAACCAGACGTGGAGCAAGGTTGTTGAATTTGTTATTCGCCATCGACCTGTTCTTTTCGCTTGTCGTAGAATTTTTTGAAATAGAAAAGCAACGTGCCACCAATCAACGTAAAAATAACAACGGCCTGCCAAGGTGCGGCTTCGGTAGATTCCATATCAATTTCAACCATTCTTTTTTGATTGAGATACAACATCAGCACCGAAAAACCATTGTTCACAAAGTGGGCAAACATCACAATAAACAAATTGCCCGACCAAAAATACAGGTAGCCAAACATCGCGCCTAGCAACATGCGTGGCACAAAACCAAAAAACTGAAAATGAAATGCACTGAACAACATGGCCGTTGCCCAAATGGCGACATGATGATTTTTTGTAGCGCGGGCGAGTTGTGTCTGC
>JAYWDN010000049.1:0-6342 GCA_043780615.1 Bacteroidota bacterium
GTCATGGACGGACTGCAAGCAGGCAAATTCAGCACAGGCGATTACACCAAAATTGACCCCGTGGAGATTGACCGAAGAGCATTGAAAAACCCACAGCTCACCATTCTAAAAATTGACACCACGGCAAGCGCGCACACCAACCACAGCATCAATGCCAGCGTGCAGATGATGGCCGACACCACCATCACGTTCCCATTGTTGGCACAAGTGGCGTTGGTGGAAAGCCCGGTGATCGTCTCGGGCAGTACCAACCCGGGCACGTACTACAACGTGGTGCGCAAACTACTTTATGGCAGCGATGGCATCACCAAAAGCGTGTCGATGATAAAGGGAGACCTGCTCACGTTGACAAAAGGTGAAGTGGAGATTGATGCGCAAGTGGCCAACCCCACCAAGTTGTTCCTCGTAGCATTTGTTCAAAACTTTACCACCAAAGAGATAGTGCAAAGCTTAGTGATGCCCGTGAGCTATAAAAAAGGATCGCTCATTACAGGCATTGAAGATCCTGCACCAACCGTGGCGGCACTGGAAAGCATTCAACTTTACCCCAACCCCGCCAATGGCAAATTCAGCCTTGGGCTGCCGGGCGATTTCCCCAACGGGTGCATCTGGAAGATTGCAGACCAGCGCGGCATCAATGTGATGGCGGGCGATTTCAAAGACGCCATTGGTGGTGTGAAAACGGTAGAGGTTTCTTCGTTGAGCAATGGCGTTTACTTTGTGGCCATCGGTGCTCCTGATCGTAAACCGGTTTACAAAAAATTGGTAGTGCTCAACGCCAACTAATTGAGCTGACGCAGCTCTTCGAGTGCTTGGTTGAGTTGCTTGCACAAACCATGGGCAAGGGAAAGAACAACGCTACTATCTTTTTTTTGTTTGGCCAAATCTTCCAAGATCAAAGCCTGCTCTTTTGCTGAATTCATACCCAAGAACGTAAGCGAGGGCTTCAACTTGTGCACGGCCCTTGAGAGTTCACCCCACTTTTTTGTTTCGGCAAAAGCCAAAATTTCTTTTACGCTTTTCGGGATGGACTCCAAAAAAGCAGCTAACATATCGTCTATAAATTTTTGATTGTTGTTGGATACGTTGATCAAATAAGCCAGGTCGATATTTTTTTTCTGCGACACATCCATTGCTGATCGGGTGGTCTTTTCTACACGCTCCACTCTTTTGATCCGCGAAAGTTTTGCGTACAAGTCTTCGGGGGTAAAAGGCTTTGGGATATAGTCGTTCATGCCGCAGGCAATACATTGTTCGATATGACTGCGTGAAGCATTGGCAGTGAGCGCAATGATGTGCACTTGGTTTTTTGGTGGGCTGCCTGCACGGATCGCTTTGGTGGCTTCAAACCCATCCATCACAGGCATCTGCACGTCCATCAGCACAATGTCGTAGGCACCGTTTTTTATTTTCTCAACGGCCACATAACCGTTTTCTGCAATATCGATTTTGCAATCCCATATTTTTAAAATGCTGCGGGCATAAAGCCGATTGATGTCGTTGTCTTCGACCAGCAAAACAGACAAATTTTTTAATGTTTTGTTGCGCAACGAAGAGCCTTTTGCCAAGTGCCCTTTGATGTTGTCGCGACTGCCCAGTTCGTAGGGGAGATTAAAAATAAAAGTAGAGCCTGTGCCCTCTTCGCTCTTCACTTGAATGGTCCCCTGCTGCAACTCGATCAATTGTTTTACAATAGTGAGCCCCAGTCCTGTGCCACCGTACTTGCGGGTAACGCTCGCATCGGCCTGGCTGAAACTCTCAAAAATAGTTTTCAATTTGTCTTTGGGTATGCCAATGCCGGTGTCGTGCACCTCAAAAACAAGCACAAATTTTTTGGTCTCTTTTTTCTTGACAGAACAATGAAGCGTGATCGAGCCTTGGTGGGTAAACTTGATGGCGTTGTTGATCAGGTTTAATAAGATTTGATTTAACCGTACGGGGTCACCGATAAAAATCTTGTTGGCTTCTTCATGCAAATGGTAATTCAAATCAATTTTTTTTTCGGAGGCTTGATAAGAAAAAGTATTGATGAGCGAGTGCAGCAGATCATTGAGGTTGAACCCGATCTGTTCGAATTTTAGTTTCCCCGATTCGATCGAAGCCAAGTCGAGAATGTCGTTGATGATCACTTTTAAATTATCGGCAGCACTTTGGATGGCACGCAGGTACGTAGCCTGTTCGTTGGCATTCGGGTTTTGACTGAGCAACGATGCCATGCCTGCGATGCCGTTGATGGGCGTGCGGATTTCATGGCTGATGTTGGCCAGAAAAAGTTCTTTTGCCTTTTGGGCACGCAACAATTCTTCTGCATCTTTTTTGCGTTGGGCAATATCGCGGCAGTCGAGGATCAGCCCTTTTATTTTTTCAGTATGAAAAAGGTTGATCGAATTAAATTCTAAATATTGATATGATTTGTCATGGCACAAAAACTGAAACTCTACCGATTCACTAAATCGTTTTTTGGTACTCAATGTGTAGGCTTTTTTAAAGGCACTGCGTGTAGGGGGCAAGATGAAATCAAAAATATTTTTTCCAACTAATGCATTGGCTTTGTAGCCCAGGGTTTCGCGCACCGAAGGATTGTGATAAAGTATTTCGCCTTCGTAGTCAACAATAAAAATAATGTCCGAACCATCTTCCACAACGGCTTTGAAAAACCCACCTTGTTTGACGTAGGTTTTGAGTGTCTTTACTTTTTTCATATTCCTCCTTGCTCCATTTCCTTGAGGTAACGGTAGATCGAAGACTTGCCGATGCCGAGCCTGCGCGCTACATCCAACACGTTGTCGTCATACGTATTCAAATAATTGCGGATGATTCGGTAGGTGTATTCTTGCAGTGTCATCTCGCGCAGCATGATGGTGTCGCTCGCTGTGGCACTGTGGAAGTTGATGTCTTGCGCTTGCATTTCATTTCCTTCCGCCATCACGGCCGCCAGCTCGATCACCGATTTCAGTTCGCGCACATTGCCAGGAAATGGATACTGCAATAATTTATTTTGAGCATCGGCAGTGATCTTGAATTTCGGCAATTGATTTTCTTTGCTGAACTGATCAAGGAAATGACGCGCCAGCACAACGATGTCTTGGCCGCGTTCGCGCAAAGCCGGTAGTTGGATGGGCAGGCCAAGCAGCCGGTAGTAAAGGTCTTCACGAAATTTTCCGGCTTTTGTTTCTTCCACTAAGTTGCGGTGGGTGGCCACGATCACCCGCACATCCAACTTGACTACTTGGTTGCTACCGATTCGTGTGATTTCTTTTTCTTGCAGCACACGCAGCAGTTTGCTTTGCAAGTTCAAGTCCATTTCGCCAATCTCATCCAAAAAAATAGTACCCCCTTCGGCTTCTTCAAATTTCCCGATCCTCCGGGCTGCGGCGCCCGTGAACGCCCCTTTCTCATGGCCAAACAATTCGCTTTCGATCAACTCGCGCGGAATGGCCGCAACGTTCACTGCTATGAACGGTTTGTTTTTGCGTTTTGAATTGTAGTGCACCGCCTTGGCCACTAATTCTTTTCCGGTTCCGGTCTCTCCCGTAATCGAAACGGTGATCTGGGTCTTCACTGCTTTCTCAAGTAATGAAAAAACTTTTTTGATGGCTGCGCTGCTGCCGATGATACTTTTTTCGAATTCGTATTTGGCAGAGATCTCTTCTTTGAGGTGGCCGATCTCTCTGATGAGCGAAGATTTGTTGCGCGCATTTTTGATGGCGTTCAATATCCGGTCTTTCGCTTCCTCATCTTTGGTGATGTAATCAAACGCGCCCAACTTGAGCAATTCCACAGCGGTGCCGATTTTTTCTTGTGCCGAAATAATCACCACGCTAATGTCGGGATCAAATTCGCGGATCGCCTTCAATACTTTTTCGCCCGGCATATCGGGCAAGGAGTAGTCAAGGGTGATCACGGCTGGTTTCTGGTGCAACTGGCTGATGCACTCCTTTCCAGAAGTAAAAAATTCCGTTTCAAAATCGGGGTCGAGGCCCAATACATACTGCAAAAACTTGGTGTAAGCGGGGTCGTCTTCGACCACAAAAATTTTTACTGGCTCTTTTTCGTACATGGGTGCAACTGTGGATTAAAGCGTGTAGATTTATAACCGCTAAAGTTTTAAAATTTACAGTAAATAAATCACTTTTACAGAGTATAATTTTTAAATCTCATGATTTCACCGTTTGATCGCCTTTCGACCGAAGAACAAGAGTTCATGTACAAGGCCCCCATCTTGGTGTGCATCCTCATAGCCGGGGCGGATGGCGACATCGACCGGAATGAAATCCGTGAAGCGATTGCACTGGCCAAAAAAAGAACAAACACGAGCCTTGAGATGTCAGCATTTTACCGAGAGATAGGTGAGGATTTTGAAGACAAACTGAAAGTGGTGCTGCGCAGCTACCCCATCGAGGTGACCCAACGAAACCCAATGATTGCTGAAGAACTTGCACGGCTCAACCCTCTCCTGTCAAAGATGGAGCAAGGGTTTGCCATTCAATTTTATCGAAGCATTTGCGAGCTCGCGCTGAAAGTAGCCCAGTCATCGGGCGGCCTGCTCGGTATGAAAACCATTGGCGCAGCCGAGGCCATCTATGTGAAGTTGCCCATGATCAAAGACCCATCGGCCATCTGAATGGCAGTAAGGGAAAATGAAATCTTTGGCAGCTCGGTGGTGCCTTTCAGGTTGGTGTTCATCATGTGGCTTTCGTTTAGCATCGAGTACTTCTTTCAAATCGACTTAGGGTATCTTGGTATTTTGCCCCGCACCTTCAGCGGCCTTGTCGGGATTTTTTTTGCACCCATGGTGCACGGCAGTTTGGGGCATTTGATCTCCAATACTTTTCCGTTGCTCTTCTTAGGCACCCTGCTTTATTTTTTTTACGACCGCATCGGTGGCACTGTATTTTTTCGTTGTTATTTCGTCACCAACATTTTGGTTTGGCTGTTCAGCCCACGCCAGTCGTACCACATTGGTGCAAGCGGGCTGATCTACGGTCTTGCTTCGTTTTTGATTTTGATCGGTATTCTGCGAAAAGACTTTTTATCACTCGCTATTTCTGTGGTGATTTTATTTTTCTATGGCAGCGCAATTTTTTATGGCGTGTTCCCCACTGATCCGCGCATCTCTTGGGAGGCGCATTTGTTTGGTGCTTTGACGGGAGCAGTAACGGCCTTTGATTTGTCGCATAAAAAAGTTCGTTGATGGACAGTGCTGCAAAAAAAATAGTGGACAAACTGAAGGCGGGCAAGTACGACCCTGTTTATTTGTTGCAAGGCGAAGAGACGTATTACATTGATTTGATTTCGGATTACATCGAACAGCATGCCTTGAACGAATCAGAAAAAAGTTTCAATCAAGTCATCGTGTATGGAAAAGATGCCGCCATGGCCACGATACTCACCCATGCCAGACGCTTCCCGATGATGGCCGAGCGGCAAGTGGTGATTGTGCGCGAAGCGCAAGAAATCACAGACCTGAACAAAGAGACGGGTGCAAAGTTGTTGCTCGATTACCTCGCCAGGCCATCGCCTACCACCGTGCTGGTGCTTTGCCACAAGCATAAAACATTGGACAAGCGCAGAGAGCTTGGCAAGAAAGCTGACAAGTTGATAGAGGTGCATGCTTTTAAAAAACCGTACGACAATCAGTTGGTGGATTTTGTGTTGGAGTATGTGCACGAAAAAAAGCAATCGATTGAAGAAGAGGCCGCGCGTGTGCTGGCCGAGTACGTGGGCAATGATTTGAATCGGCTTGCCAACGAAGTGGATAAAGTGTTGATCGGCCACGACCCGAAAGGAAGCATCAGCACAGCCGAAGTGATGGCCAAAGTGGGCATCAGCCGCGAGTACAATATTTTTGAACTACAGCGTGCACTCATCAACAAAGACTGGTTGCAAGCGGCTAAGATCACCAACTATTTTGAGGCCAACCCAAAGAAAAACCCGGGCATCCCTACGGTCGCATTTTTGTATTCGTTCTTCAGCAAAGTACTGGCCGCACACAGCGTTGCCGACCGCTCATCGCAAGGGTTGGTGTCGGCATTGAAGATCAGCCCCTATGCGGCCAAGGATTACCTTGCTGCGTTGCTGCGCTATCCGCAGGCAAAAGCACTCGAAAACATTTCGCTTCTTCGCCATGCCGATTTAAAACTGAAAGGCGTGAACACCGGGAGCGAAGGGGAGGGGCAGATATTGAAGGAACTCGTCTTCCGGCTGATGGTATAATCATTTTATTTCTTGATATTCAGTAAATAATTAATTTATATTTCTTGAAATTCAAGAAATATATTACATTTACTAAATGAAAGAAGTGATCAAAAATATCATCGCTGATTTCCACGCCACACCAAT
>JAYWDN010000050.1:0-16131 GCA_043780615.1 Bacteroidota bacterium
CCCTCTCCCCGGGGAGAGGGGACGGGGGTGAGGGTTCAATAAAACGCATCTTCAATATGTAAAATTTCTTTTTCGCCATGTTGGTCGCGGATAGAAACAATATCGTAGCGCACATTGCCTTGCCAATTTTGTTGGTACGTATATTCTTCTGCACCGTCAATAATGTTTTTTGCTTTTTTATAGTCCACAAAATCTTCGGGGTAGCCGTAGGCATCGGAGCTGCGCATTTTCACTTCTACAAAAATGAGCCAGTTGTTTTTCTTCACGATCAAGTCAATCTCCGATCGTTTGTGGCGGTAATTGCGGGCGATGATCTCAAAACCTTTTTCTATTAAAAAATCGGCTGCGAGTGCTTCGCCTTCTTTGCCCTTTTTTATTTTATCGCTCACCGTATTTTGTTTTACCTTTGAAAATTAAAGGGCTTCTCTAAAAACTCCTTGTCCCTTCTCTTCTGGAGAAGGGTGACGGGTTGAGGTAATCAAAGGCAATGTTTTTAGAGATGCCATAAAGTTAAGAACAAAGCATGAAGAAACTCATCGAAGGCTTTACGCAACAATTGGCACACGCCATAAAACTTGGGCAGGCTATGGATCTGGTGCGCCCCGGCAGCGACATCCGCAACATCATCATCACGGGCATGGGCGGCTCGGGCATTGGCGCCAACTTGGTGGAATCGCTCACGTTTGGCCGCGTGCCAATTCCTATCACCGTTTCCAAAGGTTACAACATCCCACAGTTTGTAAGTCCGCATACGTTGTTCATCGCGTGCTCGTACAGCGGCAACACGGAAGAGACACTGGCGGCTGTGAACAAAGGCCTTCTAAAACGCGCCCACATTATTTGTGTTACCTCGGGCGGCAAAATGTTGGAGATGGCGAAAGAGTACAATCTGTTTTACATACAAGTGCCGGGCGGATCGAGCAGCCCGCGCGCGCAACTTGGCTACATGATGATTTCATTGTTGTACGCCTTGTATCATACCAATCTGATTGGTGCCGCCTTCATCAAAGAAACTGAAAATGCCATTGAATATTTGGACCGTGGCGAGAAGGCCATTCAGTCTGAAGCAGAACTGATTGCAAAAAAACTAAGGGGCAAGCTGCCGATTATTTATTGCGATGAACGATTGAAGGCAATGGCCATTCGTTTTCAAAACCAGATCAACGAAAACGCCAAGCAAATGGCGCACGTAAACACGTTTCCTGAAATGAACCACAACGAGATCATCGGGTGGCGGTTTCCGGAAAATATTTTGCAGCAGTCGCAGGTGGTTTATTTATATTCTGATCACGATCACGAACGGGTGGAAAAACGCATGGAAATCTGCCGCGAGATTTTTGAAAAACGATCGAACCCGATCATCGACATCGTGGCCGAGGGGGCATCGCTACTGGAGCAATATTATTATTTGATCCACCTCACCGATTGGATTTCGTACTACCTCGCAAAAGAAAACAATGTTGACCCCGACCCGATCGAAGCCATTGACTTTTTGAAAAGCGAGTTGGCAAAATTGAAGTGAACTCAAAGTAATTAACTCCTGTTTTTTATATTCAGAAAATAAAATCTGTAACTTCGCCATGTATGATGTACGATAGGATTACAATAGATACTATGCAAATGAGTGGAGAAGCCTGCATTAGAGGACTTCGCATCCCCGTGGCTACTATCGTAACTTTAGTGGCACAAGGAATTTGTGTTCAAGAGATTCTTTCCTACTATCCCGATCTCGACAAAGAAGACATCAGTCAGTGTCTGAGTTTTGCTGCCGGGTGAGAATGCTTCCATTTTTCCGAAGCGCTGATCGTTGAATTCAATTGAGCAGTGAATGAACGTTCTACAAAATAAGCAAACCCAATTCATCGACCTGGGCCTGATCGATTATCAAAAGGCGTGGGATTATCAAACGGAATTGTTCAACAAAATTCTTGCTGTTAAATCGGAAAACCGAAAGCTTCCAGTCAGCGAACAACGTGTTACGAACAATTACCTAGTCTTCTGCGAACACCCACACGTTTTCACGATCGGCAAAAGTGGTGATAAAAAGAATTTGATTGTCCCTATTGCCAATCTTGCTTCGATCCACGCCAGCTATTATCAGATCAACCGTGGTGGCGACATCACCTATCATGGCCCTGGGCAAATCGTAGTTTATCCTGTCATCGATCTCGAAAATTTTTTTACCGACATCCATCAATATATGCGAACATTGGAGGAGGCCGTCATCGTCACATTGAAAGAATTTGACATCGACTCGGGAAGAATAAAAGGATTGACGGGCGTGTGGTTGGATTGGGCCGATGAAATAAAAGCACGAAAAATTTGTGCTATGGGAGTGAAGACAAGTCGATGGGTGACCCTGCACGGCTTGGCTATGAACGTGAACACAGACTTGAGTTACTTCAACCACATTGTGCCCTGCGGCATTGCCGACAAGGCCGTGACCTCAATGGAAAAAGAATTACATTCAACTCAAAGTATAGAGCAGGTAAAAAGAATTTTAAAACAGAAACTCGCTTCTCTTTTTGAAATGCAACTAGCCGAATGAAGAAAGACATAGAAATACCTGAAGTGAAAAATGTAACGCTCGCCATTGTACGTGAAAAAAATCTGCTTGATGTGTTTGAGTGGAGAGTATTTCTGATCAACCACAACGAGTTCGCCATTGAAAACACGTTGGTGGCGAGCCGTGGCTATGGCGAGCAAAGTGGTGAAGAACAACGTACTTCGGTGTTGCGGCATTTTTTAGAGACCGTTCCCGCCAAGGGCACTGCTTTGATAGAACCGATTGACCCTAATGTGTTTCACCTCAACAATGAATATTGGGTGAGCTATTACATCGGCCCGCAGATTTATGACAAGCGTTTTGTGTTTGTGCCCGATACGATCTGCGAAGCAAACTTGGTGTTCATCGCTGAACTGGAAAAAGAAGGCGTGCTTCATTCATAAATTCATCGTGGTTTTGCGGTCGTTCGGCTTTTTATTCCTCTGCTTGGACGAAAAATAATATACCTCTACTGACTATTTGATACCAGAACTGTATCTATGTCGTTATGTTGCGCATGAAATACGTTGCTTATCTGTTCTTGCTCACGCTATTGAACGGGTGTGGCGAGTGCGATAATTCTACATCGTACCAGATCAAATCCAAAAACCCTGATGCCAACGAAAAATGGAAATGCCATTTTGTGGCCGAAGGCTTGGGGCCGTGTGCGTCTTGGCAAAAGTCACAACAAATTGTTTTTGCAGACTCGTGCACCAAATTTGCTTTGAGCCAGATTTTGAGCCGCCAACAGATTGCTCCCTATAAATAACAACCTGCCAAACGCGCGCGCCATTTTGATTGGAGTGTTTGCCCTGTTATCTTTCTCCTAAACTTTTATTCTCTTGAAAAAAATATTTTGCCTCGGTGCATTTTTATTTTGCATTCAGCTTCACGCCCAACCTTCAAAACCGCGCGCCCGCGACTTGGGCATACCTTTTAATGGAACACCCGGACAACTAAATGCTATCACCGATGTGGTAGGAGTTGAGGTAGGCCACAAAACATTGATTGAAGGGAATGGAAAATTATTGGTCAGCAAAGGCCCCGTGCGCACGGGTGTCACCGTTATTTTTCCAAAAGGAAAAAATTCTATGGATCGTGTCTTTGCCGCATGGTACACATTGAATGGCAATGGCGAAATGACGGGCACAACCTGGCTTGAAGAATCGGGATGCCTGGGCTCCCCTATTTTGATTACCAACACCCACAGTGTTGGCACGGTGCGTGATGCCGTCATTCAATGGGGTGTAGGCAAAATGCCACGTGGCGATTACTCGGGTGATTTTAGTTTGCCGGTAGTGGCCGAAACGTGGGACGGTTTTTTAAATGACATCAACGGGTTTCATGTAAAAAAAGAGCACGTATTTGAGGCACTGAACAATGCCTCATCAGGGCCTGTGGCCGAGGGCAACGTAGGCGGAGGCACGGGCATGATCGTACATCAATTCAAAGGAGGCATCGGCACTTCGTCAAGAAAATTAGACAATGGCTACACGGTAGGCGCACTGGTGCAGGCCAACTACGGATCGCGCAGCCAACTTACCATCGCCGGTGTGCCCGTGGGAAAAGAAATCCCAGACTTGGTAGAGCAGCCTGGCAAGTTGGGCGATGATCAAGGTTCGATCATCGTGGTGATTGCAACCGATGCACCTTTGCTTCCTCATCAATTAAAAAGATTGGCAAAACGAGTGCCGTTAGGAATCGGTGCAGTGGGTGGGCGAGGAGGAAATTCTTCGGGCGACATATTCATTGCTTTCTCCACTGCCAATTCCGATGCTGGAAAACTCAACGGCATTGCTTCGTTACAGATGGTGCCCAACGAAAACATCAATTCATTTTTTACGGCTGTTGCCGAAGCGGTGGAAGAAGCAATAGTAAATGCTATGGTCGCTGCCGAAACGATGGAGGGAATCAACGGAAATAAAGTCTATGCCATTCCGCACGAGCGGCTACAATCCATTTTGAAAAAATACAATCGATTGAAATAATCTGCAGCAAAAAAAATGCACTGGTGGGTTACCCACCTTGGCAGCATGAGCGGGAGTTATATTGCAGCCACCACAGCATTTTTAGAGGTGAACATTCAGCTACGACAATTCAACTGTCCGAATTCAAAGAAAAAATATTTGTCGAATCGTTTGTAACCAATACGATACACTTTTAAAACACCATGGAAAAACCTGGCAACTATTTCAAGATTTTCATTTTCAACCCGATTTACCTACTTTAAGATAAATTCAATTGGCCATGAAAAAAATAATGCCTTCCCTCTGCTTGCTGTTCGCCATCCAATCGTTTGGTCAACCCAGTTCAGAGATTTTGCTTTTTGATCTGCAATCAAAGAAAACCGAAGTGATCATCGCGAGCCCCATAAACATTACCAACCACAAAGGGTATGACAATCAACCTTCTTTTCATTCCACCATGCCGCTCATCTATTATTCTTCTTTCAATGATGATGGTCGCTCAGATATAAAATTCTACAATTATAAAACCAACCAAACACAATCGCTGACACAAACACCAGAGCGGGAATATTCGCCTACACTCACACTCGACAATCAATTTATTTCGTGCATCATTCAGCGCGACAACGGTGCCCAAGATTTGGGCAAGTACCCCATCGAAGGCGGAGAAGCTTTGACGATCCTCAACAATCGGGTTGTTGGTTATCATCTTTGGACCGACAACAGTCACTTGGCATTGTTCATCTTAGGCACCGATAATAAACCCAACACGCTTCACTACCTGCGGCTGCCCACCAAAGCAGACACCATCATTGCCGAAAACATTGGCCGCTCGTTGCATCGTGTTCCCAGCGAAAATGCATTCAGCTTTGTTCACAAAATCACCGAGAGCAAGTGGTTCATCAAAAAATACAATCCACGCAAGTCGGAGATCAGCGTGATTGCAGCTACACCACCCAACCAAGAAGACTTGTGCTGGACACCCGATGGAAAAATCATGATCAGTGCCGACTCCAAGATTTTTTGGATGGATCCTAAGATTGATAAGACATGGAAAGAGGTTCAAATAAAAAGCGGAGCTGATTTGCTCAAAGGAGTCACAAGATTGGCCGTCAGTGCCGATGGAAAAAAATTAGCGGTGGTGGTGGCCGAATGATCTACTTCTCGCCAAACGCTCCTTTGGCACAATACCATTTTTTAATTTCTATTTCAAGCAGGCCCGCATTCACCGCAGGGTCAGCTTCGATCACTGCTCGGTTCAGTTCTCCGCGCATCACCAACACACCGCCCTCGCTATTACCAAAAATACCTTCGGCTACTACATTGCCAGTCTGCTTTATTTCTTTCAGGTAGTTGTCGTGCTTGTTAAAAAGTTCGGGCACCTCGTTGATGTTGAACTTGGCGATGTACGGCACAAAGCGCACAAATTGGTACGAAGTCATCTCGATCGGCTCGTTCACCAACCGCGGTTGGCCTATGCGCCATTGGTACAGTTGAAGCTCCACCTTCCACTGATTGGCGGCCATACCGGGATCGGTCTGGAGCCAACGTTTCACTTCTTCTACCGACTTGGAATTGAAAATGAAAATGCCTCCGCCCCCATCAAAAGGGCCAGCTACCAATAGCTTTCCCTCCTTAGCCAGTCGGCCAATGTTGGCCATGTGCCCGCTCATGATCGAGTCGAGTTGCGCTTTGGGCAACTCTGCTTTGTCGGCACGCTGGTGGAGAAAAACAAAAACCATTTCTTGTGCCCATACATTTTGGCAGAAAAGAAAAAGGAAAAGCAGCATTAGTTTCAATGGATTCATCTTGTGAAATTAAATAAATAATTTTTGAACGCGAGCAACCTCGCCCGTTGTAATTTGCTTATTGAATAGGAAATCTGAAATCAAAAAAAATAAGAATGATCATCGTTGCCGATAGCGGAGGTTCAAAAACAGATTGGCGATTGCTCAGCAAAAAGGGCACCATAGGCCAAGCACTCAGTGCAGGGTTCAATCCCTATTATCAACCGATTGAACATTTAAAAATAATTCTGGACGACCTTGTGCCACAAGTTCACGAAGACGTGTCCAAGATTTTTTATTATGGCACGGGCGTTTCGTCAGAAAAGAACGTGCAGCTTGTGCGTTCGGTCTTTGCCGAATATTTCCCGCGAGCCACCATTGAAGTAGGCTGGGACTTGCTTGCCGCTGCGCGGGCATTATGTGGGCGCGAGCCCGGCATTGCCTGTATCTTGGGCACGGGTTCCAACTCTTGCTTGTACGATGGCGAAAAAATCAGCGACAACGTAGCCAATCTCGGCTGGATACTGGCCGATGAAGGATCGGGCACCAACCTCGGCAAAAAATTAGTGTTCGATTATTTTCGCAACCAAATGCCCGAAAGCTTGGCGAAACAATTTCATGCGCGCTTTCCGTGGAGCCGCGAAGAAGTACTCGAAAAAGTCTATCAGCAAGAAAGGCCCAGTGCTTTCTTGGCGGGGTTTTCTAAATTCATTTTTCAACATTTAAAAGAACCATACTGCTATCGCCTCGCTTACCAAAGTTTCTCTGACTTCTTTGAAAACAATGTGATGAAATACGAAAACTACAAAAACCTGAAAGTGCATCTCACGGGCTCCATCGGTTTTTACTTCAGCGATGTAGTGCGCCAGGTGGCCAACGACAAAGGCATTACCGTTAAAAATATTTTGGAAGGCCCCATTGCCGGATTGGCTTTGTACCATCAGCAAGATTTGTGAAGATTCAAGATTTCAAAAATTGAAAAATCGGTAAACTGTACTTCTAATATTCTTTAAATTTGTAATCCACAGTGACCACCGAGTCTCCTTCCCGCCACAAAAACCTTGAGCGCAAAAGTGTGCGTGAGCTGCTCATTAGCATCAATGCCGAAGATCAGATTGTGCCGCTCGCCATCAAAAAAGTAATACCAAAAATTGAAAAATTGGTTGATGCAATCGTAAATAAAATGAAAAGTGGGGGGCGACTATTTTATATTGGTGCGGGCACGAGCGGCCGTTTAGGGATAATCGATGCGTCCGAAATCCCGCCCACTTTTGGAATGCCACAAGGCAAAGTGATCGGGCTGATAGCAGGTGGCGACAAAGCGATCCGCAAGGCGGTAGAACATGCCGAAGACAGTCAAAAACAAGCTTGGATAGATTTACATAAGTTTACTATCAATGAAAATGATATCCTAATTGGCGTTGCCGCTTCAGGCAGTACGCCTTATGTCATTGGCGGAATAAAAGAAGCTAAAAAAAGAAATATCGTTACCGCCTGCATCACTTGCAATAAAGGAAGTGCGTTGGCCAAACAGGTTGACCATCCGATAGAAATTGTGGTAGGCCCAGAGTTTGTTACGGGCAGTACGCGCATGAAAGCTGGCACGGCACAAAAGCTTGTGCTCAACATGATCTCTACGGCCACAATGATACAACTTGGCAGAGTACAAGGAAACAAAATGGTGGACATGATGCTCACCAACAATAAACTGGTTCATCGCGGTGTGCGCATGGTGATGGAGGAGCTACGGATCAATGAGAAGAAAGCCTTGGCACTTTTGAGGAAATTCGACAGTGTCCGCAAAGCTATCAACAGTCAAAAATGAGTTGTCAAAGCAAAGCGAGTTGAGCGTTGCCAATAGGCACATCGGCTGGCACTAAGTATTGCCTTCGGGTCTTTACTTCACTACAAAGCACGCGTGTTCTCCTGAGTTTCCCTTTTTTGAACCAACGTCCATGAAGATTGAAAATGCTTCCTTCGGGAAGGTGAGAAAGCAACACGGACTGGGCTTCCCGGCTATCTGCATTCCGAAATAATTGGGTCAGCGCAGCATCTGAAAAGCTTGAAGCCTTGGGTGCTGTCATATGTTTCTTAACTCCCGTCAACAATGGCTCTGGGAAAAACTCAATGGAAAGGAGGGGCGACATTAATTCTTGAAAAATTCCCTTCCACTGCCCACCGTGCGCTTCAGCCCTGAGACCGTGTACGTGGTGCACACGCAAATGCGCCACTTCATGCACATAAGTCATCAAGAACAAATAAGGGTGCAGGTCGCGGTTGACTGTGATTTGTGGAATGCGCCCCTGACGGCAGGTAAAGTCGCCCACTTTGGAGAGGCGGCTTTTTCTAAGCTTAAAATCAAAGGGCATTTGTTGCCACAGGCTTGCACAATAGCTAACCGCAGAGATGGGTATATGCTGAACGAGGATATTTTCTATCTTTTTGAAATCCATAGGAAAAGAAAAAGGCTTTAGTTTTACTAAAGCCTTTCCTGAAAAATCTCTTGGTAGAGATTACTTCTTTTTTACTGGAGCGGCTTTTGCTACTGAATCTGCTTTTGCAGCAGAGTCAGCTTTTGCTTTCACCATAGCCTCAGCATTAGCTGTTACTTTGGCGATTGAATCAGCCATAGCAATTGAGTCAGCTTTCATCTTCTCAGTGTCAACGGCTTTTTTGCCGCCACAGGCCACGAACGTAACGGCAAAGCCGCATACCATCATAAGCGCGAACAATTTTTTCATAGTTTACAGGTTATAAATTTGCCCGCAAATATAAGCGAATGATTGATTTGAAGGCAATAAATAGTAAAAAAAAATAAACAATCTCTGAATAAGCCCTAAAGTTGGGCATCAAGAGAAGGCTGCAACCGTTGACGGCCTTTATTTTTTTCTAAAAAACAACCGTACAGGAGCTCCTTCAAAATCGAAATTCTCACGGAGGCGGTTCTCCAAAAAGCGCACATACGACTCCTGAATATACTGGGGCAAGTTGCAGAAAAATGCAAACGATGGGGTCTTGGCCGCCACTTGGGTAATGTATTTGATCTGTATGAGTTTGCCTTTAATGGCTGGTGGCGGATAGTGCGCTATCTCGGGAAGCAGCGCATCGTTGAGGGCTGAGGTGGAGACCTTCTTCGTTTTGTTGTGATAGACTTGCACCGCTTTTTCGATCACCTGAAAAATCCGTTGCTTGGTGAGTGCCGATGCAAAAAGAATAGGCACATAACTGATCGGTGCAATTTTTTCAAGCATCTCCTTTTTGATCTTATCTGAAGTCTTGCTGTCTTTTTCCATCAGGTCCCACTTGTTCACCATGATCACAATGCCTTTGCCTTGCTTTTGCGCCAAGCTAATGATGTTCACGTCTTGCGACTCCAGTCCACGTTGGGCATCGATCACAATCAGGCAGACATCACTCTCTTCCAATGCACGAAGCGAACGAAGCACAGAGTAAAATTCCACATCGTGAGTCACCTTGCCTTTCTTGCGAATGCCCGCAGTATCGATCAGAATAAAATCGTTGCCATACATTTTGTAACGCGAGTGGATGGCATCGCGAGTAGTGCCCGCCTCATCGGTAACAATACTGCGCTCAGTGCCAAGCAGCACATTGAGCAACGATGACTTGCCTACATTGGGCCGGCCGAGGATGGCAATTTTAGGAATCCCCGCATTAGGGTCTTCGATTCCTTCTGAAGGGAAAAGTTTTACTAACTCATCAAGCAGTTCGCCAGTACCTGATCCGTTCTCGGCCGACACCGGAAAAACTTCGCCCATGCCCAGCTCATAAAATTCGGTGGACTCGATTGTTTTCTTGGGCGTGTCGGCTTTGTTCGCGGCAATGAACACAGGCTTCTTGGACTTGCGAATGATATTGGCAAACTCCTTGTCGTAGCCCGTAAGCCCTTGCTGAGAATCGAGCATGAAGATGACGGCCGAACATTCTTCAATGGCCAACTCAACTTGCTTGCGTATTTGCGATTCAAATTTATCGTGTGAGCCAGTGACATAACCGCCCGTATCGATCACGGTAAAAAATTTACCTGTCCACTCAGCGTAGCCATAGTGGCGGTCGCGTGTTACGCCCGGCATGTCGTCCATGATGGCCTGTCGCTGCTCTACCAACCGATTAAAAAAAGTGGATTTGCCTACGTTGGGCCTGCCTACTATTGCTACGATGTTCGCCATGATTTCAGTGTTCCGGTGTTTTCAGAACCTCAAAGGTAACAAATTAGGGCTTAGGACTTGGGCATGCTCTAGCCTAAGACCTAAGAGCCAAGTCCTATTTTATTCGAGGTAGCCAAAGTGTTTCAGCTTCAGTTTTTGCGTGCGCCAATTGTCTGCCACCTTCACGTGGGTTTCTAAAAATATTTTTTTGCCAAAGAATTTTTCTAAATCCAGTCTTGCTTCGGTCCCCACCTTCTTAAGCGAGCTGCCGCCTTTGCCGATCAATATTCCCTTTTGAGAATCGCGTTCCACAAAAATTGTTGCGCGGATGCGGATGATTGTTTCTTCTTCTTTGAATGATTCGATATTTACTTCCGAACTATAAGGAATTTCTTGTTCGTAGTTGGTAAAGATTTTTTCGCGGATGATCTCGGCAGCAAAGAAACGCTCGCTCCGATCGGTGAGGTCTTCTTTCGGATAAAAACCCGGGTGCTCGGGCAACTGTTTCTTGATAGACGTAAATACTTGATCGAGGTTTTCGCCCGTCTTGGCCGATACCGGAATGATCGCTGCGGCCTTGATGAGATTTTTCCAATATTCAATCTTGTCAACCACTTGCGAGCCTTTGGCCAAATCAACTTTGTTGATGAGCAACACAATGGGTGTTTGTGTTCTTTGAAACCGCTCGAAAAGCTGTTCGTCATATTTTTCATCCAACTCTACGATGAGCAAGATCACATCGGCATCTTCGAGCGACACCTTCACGTAGCTCATCATCGCCTGGTGCAGTTCGTATTTGGGTTCGAGCAAGCCCGGTGTATCCGAATAGACAATTTGAAAATCTTCTCCATTCAAAATGCCCATGATGCGGTGGCGCGTGGTCTGCGCCTTGGCCGTGATGATCGACAGGTTTTCGCCCACCAGCTTGTTCATCAAACTGCTCTTGCCCACATTGGGTTTGCCAATGATGCTGACGAAGCCGGCTTTGTGAGGAGTTTGCATAAAAAAAGAAACCCGGGTGACCGGGCTTGTGATTTTAGTAGCGGGGACAAGACTCGAACTTGTGACCTTTGGGTTATGAGCCCAACGAGCTACCAACTGCTCCACCCCGCGATATGGCCACAAAAGTAGAACCGCAATCACTAAAAACCAAATACCACTAAATATCTGTTGCCATTGCTATCCCTTTTGTAATTTCAGCGTTTAAATTTTTTCATTATGATTGTTGATTTACGAAGCGACACGGTGACCAAGCCAACAGCCAGAATGCTCGAGGCGATGATGAAAGCCGAAGTGGGCGATGATGTGTTTGGCGAAGACCCGACCGTGAAGCGATTGGAAAAAAAGTGTGCGCAATTGCTCGGCATGGACGGTGCCTTGTTTTGTCCATCGGGCACGATGACCAACCAGATCGGCATCAAAGTGCTCACGCAGCCTTTCGATGAAGTGATCTGTTACAAAGGTTCACATATTTACAAATACGAAGGCGGTGGCCTTGCCGGCAATTGCAATGTGAGTGTGCGCCTACTCAGTGGCGACCGGGGGAGAATTTCGGTAGAAGAAATTGCCGCTAACATTAATAACGTTCAAGATGCTCATCAGCCCTTAACAACTGTGGTGGCTTTGGAGAATACCGTTGTGCGCGAAGCGGGAAGTTTTTATACAATAAATCAGATTGATGGAATCAGTCAGTTTGCAAGATCCAAAAATTTAAAAATGCACTTGGATGGAGCAAGATTTTTTAATGCCTTGGCTGAGACCGGAGAAAAAGCGAATGACTTTGGAAAATACTTTGACACGATTTCAATTTGTTTATCGAAGGGATTGGGCGCACCGGTTGGTTCAGTGTTATTGTACAAAAAAGAATTTGAGAGCAAGGCCAGGCGCGTGCGCAAAGCCTTTGGTGGAGGCATGCGGCAGGCGGGTTTTTTGGCGGCAGCCGGAATTTATGCGTTGGATAATCATATTGATCGCTTGAAAGAAGATCATGCACGCGCAAAAAAATTGGGCGAAGCCTTAAAAAATTTATCGTGGGTAAAATCGGTGATGCCCGTGGATACCAACATCGTGATCTTTGAAGTAGGCGATGGCTTGTCGCCAGAAAAAATATTGGCAAAATTTGGCGAACACCAAATCAAAGCCTTGGCGTTCAGTGCGCGCGAAGTCCGTCTGGTTACTCATCTCGACTTTACCGATGCAATGTTGGATAAATGCTTGGAAGTTTTTTCAACGATGAAATTCTAATTGTATTCAACGACTGATGGAAAGAATAAAAAAATACTTGGGGTCAAAAGCCCCCTCTCTTCTGGAGAGGGGGTTGGGGGGTGAGGTATGCTTTTAAATTATTCCACACCACCACTGGCCGAACGCATGCGGCCTGCCTCACTCGATGACCTCATCGGGCAAGAGCATTTGGTGGGCAAGGATGGAATCATCCGCAGGGCTATTGTGTCGGGCAATGTGCCGTCCATGATTTTGTGGGGGCCGCCCGGGGTGGGCAAGACCACCATCGCCAACATCATCGCCCACGAAGTGAAGCGACCCTTCCACACCATCAGCGCGGTGAGTGCCGGAGTGAAAGACGTGCGCGAAATAATTGAGAAGGCAAAATATTCTTCGCGCGCTATTTTGTTCATCGATGAAATCCACCGCTTCAACAAATCGCAACAAGATGCGCTGCTCGGTGCGGTAGAAAAAGGGACCATCACGCTGATCGGTGCCACCACCGAAAACCCATCGTTTGAAGTGAACTCTGCTTTGCTCTCGCGTTGTCAGGTTTATACACTGAAGCCGTTGACTGAGACTGATTTGCTCAACTTAGTGCGCCAAGCGTTGGAGCGCGATGACGATCTGAAGAAAAGAAAGATCATCGTTAAAGAACATCAAGCCTTACTGAATATTTCGGGAGGCGATGCGCGCAAGCTGCTCAACTTAGTGCAACTGATCAGTGAATCGATGCTGGGCGATATTGAAATCACCGATGACCTGGTGATGAACACAGCACAAAAGCACATCGCCATCTACGATAAGAGCGGGGAGCAGCACTACGATATTATTTCTGCGTTCATCAAGTCCTTGCGCGGCAGCGACCCCAACGCTGCGGTGTATTATCTCGCACGAATGATTGAAGGCGGTGAAGATGTAAAATTTATTGCCCGCAGAATGTTGATCCTTGCCAGCGAAGACATTGGCAACGCAAACCCCACTGCGCTGGTGATGGCTACCAGTACTTTTCAGGCTGTTGATGTGATTGGCTACCCCGAGGCAAACCTCATCCTCTCGCAGTGTGCCATTTATTTGGCGTGCTCGCCCAAGAGCAACGCAGCCACCGTGGCCATCGGTGCCGCCATGAAAGCGGTGAGTGAAACAGGCGACTTGCCCGTGCCACTCGCCATCCGCAATGCGCCCACCAAACTGATGAAAGAAATGGGCTATGGAAAAAATTATCAATATGCCCACAGCTACGAAAATAATTTTGCCGACATGGAGTTTCTGCCCGATCAACTTCAAGGCGCTAAATTTTTTGAGCCAGGAAAAAACGCTCGTGAAGAAGAGCAACGGATTCTTTTAAAAAAACTTTGGAAAGAAAAATATGGGTATTGATATGAAGCATCTAATCTTTGAGTCATCCCCCGCCTTTATTTTTCTGTGCGCATTGCTCGGACTGGGCTATGCTTACCTGCTGTATCGCGCCAAGCACCCGTGGAGCAAGCAAACCAACCAACTGTTGTTTGCGCTGCGGGCAGTGGTGGTGGCACTGCTTTCGTTCTTGCTCATCGGCCCGATTGTAAAACTCACCAACACTATTTTTGAAAACCCTTCGCTGGTTTTTGTGATCGACAATTCCTCTTCGCTGAAAGAAGCAGTTGATTCCATCAAAATTAAAAATGAATTGACCTCTGCCTCACAGCAATTGCAAAAGCAGGGCTACGAAGTGGTGTGGAAAGACCTTGCGGGAAATGAAATCGACCAACTGAAATTCAACCACGCTTCATCAGACCTCGCTGCGGCCCTGCGCCAAGTAGTGACTGACTTTGAAGGAAAAAACTTGGCGGGCATGGTGCTTCTCACCGATGGCATTTATAATTCGGGAGCTTCGCCTTTGTACACTCCGTGGCGTGTGCCCATCACCACCGTTGGCTTGGGCGATAGCACCGAGCGGGCCGATTTGATTTTGAAAAATGTAGCCTACAATAAAATTGCCTACCAAGGCAATCAATTTCCGGTGCGCGCTGAGGTGGCCGTGCAAAATATTTCCAATCGCGATGTAACCGTTTCTGTTTTTAGAAATTCAACGCTGCTCAGTTCGCAGAAAAAAAATACAGGCAACAAGCTTTTTCTTGAAATTGATTTCTTGGCCGAGGCAAAAGAGAAAGGCATTCAACGATTGGACATCGTGGTGGAACCCGTGGCGGGCGAATCGAATTTGAAAAATAACCGCGCCAGCATTTTTGTGGAAGTGGTGGAAGGCCGCAAGAAGATTTTGGTGATCGCACCTGCGCCTCATCCCGATATAAAAGCATTGCGTGCAGTGATCGAGAAAAATCCAAACTACGAACTGATTGTGCACATGCCTGGCATTTCAAAAACCGATCCGAAGTTGTTGCAACCGGGTGCAACTGAATTGATCATCTTTCACCAACCGTTCGACACCGAAATGAAAACCACTTTACTGTTTTCGCAATTATCAAAAAGCAAATCGTCTGTGCTGCTGATCATCGGCAACAAAACAAATTTGCAGCAGTTGGCGGCCAATGGCATCGCACTCAATTTTGCAAATCCCATTCAGAAAGATGAAGCCACAGCTATTGTCAACCCGGCATTTCATGATTTTGATTTTTCAGAAAACAGCAACGGAATTTTTTCGCGCTACCCGCCTGTGCAAGTTCCGTTCGGAAAATTTTCTTATCCCGCCAATGCGCAAGTACTCTTGCATCAGCGCATCGGCAGTGTGGCCACCGACCGACCCATGTTGCTATCGTGGGAAGACAATAGTCGCAAAATGGCCGCCTTCATTGGCGAAGGTTTGTGGCTGTGGCGGCTATATGAGTATGCCTCGACAGAAAAAACCGAAGCCTTTGACGAAACATTTTCTAAACTTATACAATACCTCAGCACCCTTGACGACAAACGCAAGTTCAGGTTCTTCGCCATTCAAAATGAATTCAGCGATGACGCGCCCGTTATTTTTGAAGGACAAGCCTACAACGATTTGTTTGAAAAAATCTATGGCAACAAAATCGAGTTGACGGTGACGGGCGAGCGGGGCAAGGCAATGAATTACAGTTACACGCTGAGCCCAGGCGGTGAGCGTTACCAAATTGGCGGATTGAAAGAGGGTGCCTATCGCTTCACGGCCAGCACCACCCTCAGCAACAAAAGAGAAAACGCTTCGGGGCAATTTTTAATTAAGGCACAAAACATTGAACCCCAAAACCTGACGGCCGACTTTGGCCTGCTGAGAAAATTGGCACGCGCCACAGGAGGGAAATTTTATCGAGCCAATGAGTTGAATGCACTGGCCACCGACTACGAAAAAATTGAAGCAAAGAGTTTGATCCACTCCGAAGAATATTTTAATCCATTGGTTCACGCCAAATGGTTTTTCTTTTTGTTGTTGGTGCTGATCAGTGCCGAGTGGTTTTTAAGAAAGTATCAGGGAGGGT
>JAYWDN010000051.1:0-16070 GCA_043780615.1 Bacteroidota bacterium
TTTCATTAGTGTAAATTGAAAAAGCTTTCTTCTTTAGCTCAATTGTATCAGAAATATCTATATACAAGTTCGCTAAAAACGGATTACCATTCCATGAAGAAGTGTTCGCTATCTCCATACCCAAAATTGAAATCGGTTTATGTTTGGGCCTTCCAATTATTTTGGCCACATCGCACATTATGCGATGATCTTTATTTAAATCACTACTCACATGAGAAATAATAACATCTGGATTTTCAGCAACTTTGGCTACTTGATTCGCTATTTCGGCAATCGGATATTTATCGAGAAACTGGTCTTCCAAACCTAAACATTCAAACTTTGAAATATTAAAAAAAGAACATGCTGTTTTAAATGCTGGGAAATTTTTAATATCATTCCCCCGCGCCTTAATGTTTCCATCAGATGCTAGCACCACCAATATTTCATGGCCTGATTTTATGAGTTTTGGTATCCAACCGCCAACACCAAGTGTTTCGTCATCTGCATGGGCAACCAGTATAAGTATCTTCATTTATATCAATTTAGAACACATCATTGTCACCGAGTGAAAACATTAGCTTTTTGCTTAGCTCGTTTTGATTATTTTTTCCAGTATGGAAAACAATTTTTCTCTCGCTGGGTTTTTGAACAAAGGCCAATCCCTCTATTACTGATTTAGTATTTGGAGAACTAGCAAAAAGGTTAAGCAACTCTGCTCCATCTTGAAGCATGTTATTAATTGCGTAGCACATCAAAGCCAAAATCATTTCCTTGTTATCCGCTATAACTTTTAGTTCACATATGTGATTTGAAATAATCTTACGCTCGTTTGTATATTTTTTTATCACCATGTAGCCAACAGGGAGTCTATTCTCTTTAATAATAAATATTTTATAGAAAGCCCCTGGCCGATCAATATATCGCCAAGTTAAAAAATCGGAGTGCTTAGAAATAGACAAATGATTAGGCTGAGGCTCTAGTGCCTTAAAAAAAGAATCATCTAAAAAGGAAAAGTTATTTGCAATTGTTATCTGGTACTGTTGCAGGATTTCATGCTTTGGATGCCTATTCATCTCAAAAAAAATAACATCATTTTGAACAACATATCCAAATTTTTCGAATGAGCGAAAAGAGTTTTCATTCGGAAACGCAAAAAAAAAGTCGGTATCTAACCATGATTGATGCTGCTGCGCGGCCATCATCAGTTCAAAGAAAGTTCCCTTCATTCTAAAATCCGGTCTCATCATCACATTTTGAACGCGCCATATTTTACAGTGCCTAGCTCCAAGTTCAATGGTGTTCGGAATCAAGCAATACATGCCCACAATTTCACCTTCGCATTCCGCCAAAAATATACGAGATTCTCCTGCCGGATTTCTTAAATACTGCCAAGTATAATAAGCTTCATCGTATGGATAATCAGGATAGATAAACTTCATTAAATTGAGTATTGACGATTTGTCGTATGAATTGAAAAGTCGATACGAAACGGTTGGACTCATCCTGAAATTATTTTAAATATAGTTTTAAAGAGAATTGAAAGGTCGGTTCGAAATGATTGCTCATCAATATAAGTTAAACTAAGTTTTAATTTATCCCGAAGTATATTTTTTATATACACTTCTTCAAAATTGCTCGGATTATCAGTCAATATCTTGCTCTCTTTTTCATTATACTCAAGGATCGCATAATCCGTGAGGCCGGGCATTACCTCAAGTACTTTTTTTTCTGTCTCATTATAATAATCTACGTATCGTCTCACTTCTGCCCGTGGGCCAACAAAACTTAAATCCCCTTTAACAATATTATACAACTGCGGTAGCTCATCCAATTTATACCTTCTAAGGTGATATCCAACGAAGGTTATTCTCGGGTCTTGTTTTCCGGAAGTCAACTGTCCAAGTTTATCAGCACCAACCACCATCGTTCTGAATTTATAGAATAAAAAATCTTTATTTCCACGGCCTACTCTATTTTGAACATAAAAAATAGATCCTCGAGAATTTATTCTAATAATAATACCAATCATTACCATTAGAGGCATGGTTACAATTAGTGCAATTATACCAATCAGAAAATCAAATATTCTTTTACCAAATTTTTTATACATCGTTCTTGAAAATTGGGATTGGAAGTTCCGCTAAAATAATAATTCGCTTGTCATGCCGTCACCTGCCGATATGCCAAAGCAACAGCGCTCACCACAAAGTCAATTTTGCTTTCGTCAAGGCCAGGATAAATCGGCAATGAAATCTCACGTAAGTAATTATCATAGGCCGTTGGGTATTCTTTCATGGAATATCCCTTGCTCTTGAACACGGTCAATAATGGCAACGGTTGAAAATGTACGTTGACGGCTACGCCTTGCTCCGAAATCTTTTCAATCATCACATCGCGCTGGTCTTCAGAAATATTTCTGATCCGCAAAGCAAACAAGTGATACGATGATTTTTTTTCGTCACTATCTTGTGGTGGCAACTCTGCCCACGCATGCTGAGAAAATTTTTTGACATAACGCTCAAAAATTATTTTTCGTGCGGGCAAAATTACTTGTGAATATTTTTTTAGCTGCGCCAACCCAATGGCAGCGCAGATATCGGGCATGTTCATTTTAAAACCCGGATAAACAATATCATATTTCCAGCTTCCGCCTTGCGATTTGGTAAAAGCATCTTTGGTTTGTCCATTCAGCGACCAAAGTTTCAGTTTTTCATATTCTTCTTCATTACTAAATGCTGTAGGCAGCGTAATGCAGATCGCGCCTCCTTCGGCCGTAGTAATGTTCTTAACCGCATGAAAGGAAAACACAGTAATATCGGCCAGCGCGCCAGAAGGGTTGCCAAAATATTCGGCCCCGATGGAGTGGGCCGAATCGGCCAGCAAAAGTATCCGGCCTAATTTTTTTTGAGTTTCATTTGAAGAAGAAAAAACATTTCTTTTTTGTTCGATCAGTTTATACAAAGCATTATAGTCGCAAGGCCAGCCTGCAATGTCAACGGGTATGATCGCCTTCGTTTTGCCGGTAATTTTCTCGTTGATTTTATTTACGTCAATATTAAAATCCAACGCTGCGTCCACCATCACTGGGGTTGCGCCCACATGCATCACGGCCAACGCAGTGGCTGCGTACGTGTAGGCTGGCACAATCACTTCATCGCCACGGCCAACGCCAAACCAATGAAGCACCAACATCAGTGCCGAGGTGGCAGAGTTTACGCACACCACATTTTCTACTTTTGATTTTTCTGCTACTAATTTTTCCAACGCCAACACAGCCGGCCCTGATGTGATCCACCCCGACCGCAAGGTTTCCAACACGGCACGCTCCACGTCTTCGTCAATAAATGGGGGCGAGAAAGGAATGATCATCTATAAATTTCTAAAATATTTTTTACAATCCGTTCCGATGTTTGGCCATCCCAAAGCGATGGGATGCTCCCCGCTTTCCATTTTCCGTCAAGTAGTTTTGCTACTGCTTGCTCGATTTTATCGGGCGAACTACCGATGAGTTCATTTGTTCCAATCGTCACGGTCTCTGGCCGCTCGGTATTGTTCCGCAAGGTGATGCAGGGCACATTCAAAAAAGTAGTCTCTTCTTGAATGCCACCACTGTCGGTGATCACTGCTTTCGATTTTTTTACCAAGTACATAAATTCAAGATAGCGTATCGCATCGGTAAGCACGAACAATGGCGACAAAGTAATCCCATGAAGTATTTTGCGTGTGCGCGGATGCACTGGAAAAATAATTGGCAACCCATTAGCAGCTCGCGCTATCGCATTTAAAATATTTTTGAGAATATTTTCATCATCAACATTGGAAGGGCGATGCAAGGTGAGCAGCAGGTAATTCCCTTCCTCTATGTTTTGATCTTTTAAAATAGAAGGTTTGAAAAGCCGATCCATGTTGGCCACCAAGGTATCAATCATGGTATTGCCAACAAAAAAAATCCGTTCCTGAGGTACACCACACGTAATCAAATTCTCTCCAGCGTGCTCGGTTGTAGTAAAAAAATAATCGGTAATTGAATCCGTAACAATCCGATTAATTTCTTCAGGCATAGTTCTGTCTCCAGAGCGGATGCCAGCTTCTACGTGAGCAACTCTAACGTTCATTTTTTTTGCAACGATGGCGCAGGCCATGGTAGAAGTCACATCGCCTACTACCAACACCAGGTCGACAGGATTGCTTTTCAATTCTTTTTCAAAAGCAATCATAATTGCTGCGGTTTGTTCGGCTTGAGTGCCAGAACCAGCATTGAGATTTGTATCAGGTAAGGGTATGTTTAGGTCACGAAAAAAGGATAAACTCATTGCATCATCGTAATGTTGCCCAGTATGAACTAGTCTGTAGTGAATATCATTACCAAGCAATTTGGCCTTTTCAATGGCCCTAATAATTGGCGATATCTTAATAAAATTTGGGCGCGCTCCGGCTACTAAGGTTATCTTCATAAAGTAAAATCAGCAATGAGTAATTGGTGCAAGTTTTGAATTTGTTTGGTACGATCAAATTTTTCTTTGGCCACCTTCGCACCGCGCCTTTTCATTTCTATTAACGATTCGTTTGAAAGCGAATGCAATTTCGCCAAATTATTTTTGAATGATTGCAAGTCTTTCGGGTTATTTACCCAACCTACCATTTCCGTCTCTACAATCTTAGCACCTTCACCTTCGCCCGAAAACAAAATCGGCAAGCCAGCCGCCATCGCTTCATAAATTTTTGAAGGCACGGCACCGTAAATATTTTTAGCTAAAGACACTAATGCTGCATCGTATAATAAAAGTGTACCGGGAATTTGCTGACGCGTAACGATGCCTTTGTAGAAAATGCCTTTGTCATGATTTTGATTTAAAAAATTCACAATTTTCTCTTTTTCATTTCCAGAGCCATAAATATGTAGTTCTAAACCCAACGCAGAAAAATTGATGTCGTGGCACAAGGCAAAGATACCTTGCGCCACACCCAATAAACCAGCATAAATTATTTTGTTGGTTCTTTTAAAGTTGGCCTTCGCTTCAAAGCGAGCGGTGTCAACACCGTTTCGCAAAAGCCAAACTTTTTCTTTTTTGCGGGCTGCGATATACTCAACAATTTCTTGCGATTGCCCCGTACAGATTCTTGAATTCTGATAAAGGAAATCTTCAAGCCTTTCAAGGCAACGATAAGCAAAGCCATCGTTGATGGCACCAAGCTCTTTCGCGCTCAGCGGCCAAAGGTCTGAGATGTTTAAGATCAATCGTGAGGAAGTAAATTTCGATAAGAGCCACCCCGTGAAGCCGAGTGTCAGCGGTGGGCTTTCGACTAACAAGTAATGAGGTCTGAATTTTTTTACTTTAAAAAGCGAAAACAAAGCTGTGAACGAAAACGACAGCATGCTTACAATGCGGGGCAACGTGCGCTGCGAGTTGGACGCATACAGCCAATAGCGATGGATTACAAAATCAGCTTGCTCAGTGCAAGAAAACTTTGTGCGGTAACCATCAGCTATTTTTCCGTTGGGGTAGTTGGGCATGGCCGTCACTACTTCTACCTGCCAGCCCAATTGCTGTAGACCCTGGCACAGCTCGTACAACCGGGTTTGAGGAGCACCCATCTCGGGCAAAAAAAATTGCGTGAGTACTACGATCTTCATCTTTCTTGCTGCTCAAATTGCTGCGATCGTGAAGGTCGCCAATTCAATTTTAACTTTTCGTTGATCCATTGTTTTAAAGAATTGTGCATTCTAAAAAACTGTTTCCCTTCATTGGGTTGTTGAATGCTTTTTTGAAGTAGGTAAGTATCAAAATTTTTGACAACCGTTAAAATCCCTTTTACTTCCACCACCACCGATTTGCCACGCAACGAACTGATCGTATCACCTTCTTTGATTTCAATTGGGAACTTTGCAAGGATTGGCCCCGTGTCAATGCCTTGGTCAATCAGGTGAATAGTCACCTCTGGTTTCACATTATAAAGCAAGCTCCACTCCAATCCATTCATCCCTCTAAAAAAAGGCAACGGCCCACCGTGTGCATTGAGCACTCCGGTTTTTGTCGCCTCAATTAATTTTTTTTTGAGAATCCCACCGCCAGAATAAATCAGCAAATCAATTTTACGATCTATGGTTTGCTGGACAAGGCTTTCTTCTTTCAATGAGGCTATAGAAATAAATTGAATGTGAAGTTTAGCGCAAGCCGATGCGACATTTTTGAACAGGACATTATTATTCAAATTAAATTCGGTAATGAATTTTGTTTCGTCTTCAAATTTATTTCCTCGTGAAGAGATATACACATTCCTAAATTTATCAAATGCATCACGCCACCCGTAACGTTTAATTAAAGAAAGAATCCGTTTTAATGAAAATGTTTTTACGTTGGCACAAAAGATCACTTCTACATGGGGCAACGCGTGCAGCCCTGCAAGCAACGCAACCGCATGCTTGCTTGATGAATACCCGCTCAGCACCCCTACCCTGATCTTTTTCAAAATTTGTTCTTTAACAGCTCAAAGGCCTGCTCTTCCAACATCAACGCATCGATCAAAAACTTCACCGCCCAGTTGGGATAGCGCATGGCCATGTAACGCCCAAAGATCGGGGAAGAGCCCGCTACTGCTCCGATCAAATTCTTGTTCCACGGTTTTTTTATTTGCCGATCCACCACCGTGTCGATGGCTTTTGATGCCGCACTAAAAAAGCGTGCATCGTTGGTCTTCAAAAAAACCTTGAGCCAGATAATCGCCATTTGTACATTTCCGGTGAGGCATTGATACCAATCAATTGATTTAAAGTTTGGATAATACGCGCCCGCCAATTGGTGCTTTACTTCAAATTTGATCAATATTTTTTCGGCAAACGAGTAGCCACTTTGCCACAGTTCATCGTCATTCAAAATCGCAGCGCTTTCGATGAAGCCGCGAATGGTGTAGGCGATGGTGTGCAGAAAAGCATAACTGCCCGGTTGAAATCCACAGCCATCAATAAAACTGTTGATGCCCTGTCGCTGTTGGATGCTTCGCAAGTTTTTTAGTGCCGCTTCTTTAAATATATAATCATTGGTGCGCTGATACACTTTTAAAATTGGCCACGACACTCGTGTGTAATACGAGGGCGAAAACCCGTTTACATAATTAAAGTTTTTCCAAGTGCCGTCATCACTTTGATTTGTAACGAGCCACAGTGCTGCGCGCTTGGCACTTTCCAGATAACTACTTTTTTTGGTTGCGTCATAGAGTGCGGTAAGCCCCAAAATAATTTGCCCTGTGTTGAAGGTACTCCGTTCTTGAATTTTGCCGCGATAGTAAATATTTCCAGGAAAAGCTCCATCATCAAATTGTAGTGTGAGCAGCCACTCGCCCATTCGCTCGGCCTTTTCGAAAAGGTTATTTTTAGTTGCATGCGAATTGCTGAGGTTCAAAAAAGTGGGGATGATGTAGCCTGTGGTTTCGGGGTAAGGGCCCGACCAACCTTTAAGTCCATTGAACAAAATAGAATAATTGGCACGCGAGCCTCCTGTATTCTTGTCAATACTTTTTAGCAACCAATCTACTGCTCTATTTAGCGCATCTTCCCTTCCTTTAAACATCTATTTCTTTTCAGTTAAAACCTCCTGGTACAAGTTTATGATTTTCTCAGCGACAATTTCTTCTGAAAGTTTTTGCGCTATGATTTCTTCTGCGCCATTACTTCTTTTATTGATCGTCAAAATTTCTACAACGCTATCAGCGATCTCTTCGACATTGTATGAATCAACCACAAACGATGGTGACACATGAGTCAGCCTTGCGGCCACATCGCCAACATTGACTGTGACTACGGGCAAGCAGCAAGCCATTGCTTCTTTGATCACGTTGGGCGAGCCTTCGTGCAAACTGGTGAGCAGCAGGCAATCAGCAGCATTCATCATCAAGGCTACCTCCTCAGGTGATTTATCTAAGATCAATTCAAGTTTGGTGTTGGCGTGCTTTCGTTGAACAAAACTCAGTACTGCTTCTGCCAACTTTAAATTCTTAACGACAATATTGTTGGCTCTGCTTGGTGTAAAAATAATATACTTCCCGTTTTCCATCCATCCCAAACGCTGGCGTGCATCCAATTTATTCTGAGGGGAAAATATTTTTGTATTAATTCCATTGGACACAATGGTGGCTTTGTTTTTTAAATAGTTGGGCAGTGTGTTAAAAAGATTTTCACTCTTCACAATTAGCTGGATCGCCTTTTGTGCTGCAAGCAATCCTAAGCGAAAGGTGATTTTATTTCTCAATTTTGATTTCCAATCGTTGGCACCGAGGCCCAGTAAATCTGAGCCGCCAAAAGAAATGATCAACGGCTTTCGGCCCGATCCCATCCAAGCCAAAAAAGAAGTGAGCGAACCATACTGCGCATGGACGAGATCAGCCCGTTTTGCGAAGCACTTGATCTCCTTTATTTTTTTAACAATCACGCCAATTTTTAGCGAATGAATAACCACCAGATAATGAGCCCCAAGAAATGGAGCAAGCGAACTGACCTGTGCCACTACCAAAGGTGGATAGTATAGTTTTCCATTGGGATTGATGCGGCCAGTGGTCACAAACAACACTCTTGGTTTTTTTCTGCTCACGTTGACTTTTTTTTATTTTTAGATGCAGGCACAATAAAACTTAGCCCGAACAAAAAACCCGGCATAGCCAAGCGCATGGCCGAGTGGCTCATCGTTAAAATTGAAAGAACAAGAAAAGCAATGAGCATCGGCTTCCACTCGGGCTGCATTTTTTTGAAATGACGATACGGAAAAATAACAAGGATAAGCAGCGAAGCTAAGCCAAACAGGCCGTGCTCGGCCAACAATCTCGTTAATTCTGAATGTGAGTTTGCGTTGACGCGCAATTCGCTGACCAAATATTTGCCCATGCCAGGGCCTATTCCAAGAACGGGTTCGTTGGTAAACAATGCCCACTCTTTTTCCAAAATCACGAGCCGGTTGGACGTTAAATCTTCGGCTTGATTGTTTACCGGATTCACACCTGTGTAGCGGTACGTCAGCAATTGGTCAGTCGATTCGTTTACGTAATCCCAAACGACATAACCAATGCCACTGGCCATGACCAAAAAAAATAAAATATACGATATCCATTTCGATCCGGCCCTGCCAGAGAAGACTGTAAGGATAATCATAAACGCCAAGGCGAGTACAGCTGCTATCACACCGCCTCTGCTAAAAGTGACCAAGCCACGAAACAAAAAAATGCCAATCAAAAAAGCATCGGCAAGCAAAAAACCAGTAAAAGAGTATCGATAAAACAAAGCGATCCCCGAAAGCAAGATCCCTAAACCCAAAGCGGTTGAAACTTGATTGGGGCCAAAGCCGCCCGAGGTGGTAAAATTAGATTGTGTAGTAAATACCACATCGCTCGTTTTGGGTGTCACCAAAAAAAGATAGATGGCCATTGCCGCCAGTGGCAAGAGCGTGCTCATCATTAGTTTGCGTAGGTCATCGCCAGTGAGCGCACGTTTGTAAAAATAGATCACCGCTACTGCCAACGATAGCGGCCCCGAAAGATTAAAAGAAATTTCTTGTCGCCCCTCTTCGGCATCGGGGTAAGCGGTAACTAAAATCGATGGTAGTAACAAAACGAAATAGAACACAAAAGATCGTGGCCACTCCTTCTTTATCGGTTCAAAGAAGATGCCAAGCGAAAGCAGGAGTACCACTCCGTATTTTCCGAATTCATAAAAAAGCATGCCGTTGGTCATGCGAAGAAAAACTTCCATGCCCATGTAGTAAGCAGCCCAGTAACCCGCTCTGTTGTTTGCGTTGCGATTGAAGATGATATCAACCGATCCGCCAACGAGCACAGCAATGCCCCAGTAAAATGCAAGGTCTTTGTTGGAGGCCAGCACTAGCCCCAACAACGCATGAGCCCCAAAAATAAATAGCGGTTTTGCTTTCAAAAAAATATCATTTCAATTTTGGCCACAATTTCCATCTTTTTAAGGAAACGGCCATTACGTGATACTACTACGCTCATAGTTTAGGCAACATAGCATTAATCCTAAACCATCCATAACACAGAGCTTCAATGAAATTTATGTTGCATGAGCTATGTAGTACTCAGTAATGCGATCTTTCAAAATCCTATAGTTCCGCATACAACTTCAACCTATTGATACAAACTGCTTTTGCACATTCCGTAAAATTCTCGATGGCCATGGCTTTGCTGAATTCGAGCGAATGTTCTCTAATGTTTTCGGAAGTTGCAGGCGAGGCAAAAACCTGGAGCAGTTTATTCTTCATTGCTTCGGGCGTAGCCTCAAACAAAAATCCATTCACTCCATCATTTATTATTTCTGCCGAAAGGCCAGCATCCACAACAATAGGCACAGCGCCCGCAGCCCAAGCTTCAATCACCACTTTCGGCCAACCCTCTTTTGTACCGGGCATAATCACAAAGTCGGCATGCGTTAGTTTTTCCATCGCTGCTTGGTAGCTAAGCTTCCCTTCAAAGAAAACCCGGTCTTCAATTTTGAGATCTTTAGTAAGCTGGTATAGATTTTCTCTTTCGTTTCCATCGCCAATCAAATGATACTCCCATTCAAGTTGCGGATACTCTTGCGTCAATAGCCCGAATGCGTTGATGGCAAGATCGAAATTTTTTACCGGCATTAGTTTACCCAGCGAGTAAAACTTTGTTCCATTGCCTGACTTAATGTGGTCTTTCAGTTTTCGAAGTTCTGCAATTTCGTCCAATGAAATGGCCGCAGGAATAAATGAGATCAGGTGATCTGCGTGGTGTTTTCCATAAACCAAGACATAATGTGGTGGGCTTAGAATATGACGTATAAAATTACGTTCAAGCAGCGAGGGCATTCGTTCATTTTCATAGGCGCCAAAAAAACCAGCATACTTGGTAATCGTTTTCTTTCGTAGAATAAAAACCATCACATGTGCAAACAAACCAAAATGGCTTGGGCTTCGGATGAGCAACACTTCATGCCGCCACACAAACAAAAATAATTTCAGCAGCACACGCGGCAACTGCCAAAGTCGCTTCAGCGCATTTTTAATTCCTATGCCGTCTTCATACGAAACAAAATCAAAAGAAAAATTCTCTGCTCCGTATTCTGACACCGTCACCAAAATTTCTGTTTTCGCCAACGGTGCAAAAACATCCACCTCTTCAAACAGGTTTGCCCATACGCGCATCTCGCGAATGTAGGGCTCGTACGATAGCACTTTTCCTTCGGGCGATTTCCAATTGAGTGCTTGCGAAACAGTGCCAAGCCGGTACTTGAATTTTTTTTTCATTTGTTATGCTTCTACTTTCCAAGCATGAAGTATCAACTCACGGGTTTGCTCAGCTCCAACATTAAACAAACAATCGATCAACGATAGTGAAGGCAAAAATGCTTTTCCCATTTGCTGATACGTTATTGCATCACTATCGAAAGACTGCCATGAAATATTAATACCTTCTTCCTCCCATTTTTTTTTGTTAAGATAATTTTTTCCGCCCTTCCCGGCAATGTAGTGCTGCGCCCCAAGTTTTTTACAAATGTCAATCAATCGTTGGTTGGGTTCGTTGGATAGTTCACCCAACTCATCCATGCGAACTACTTTTCCTTGATAGCTCAACACTTTAAGCAAATAGATAAATGTTTGATAGTTGACTTCTTCAACCAACGTTGCTGGCCGATTGATCAATTCTATAAGCGCTTCAAAATATTCATTATAGTAGGGCGACTTACTGTAAAACTGTTGAATGGTTTTAGAAACACGGGCCGCCCACTTTGCATCGGCTATCGTTACTTCATCAATGTTGTCGGTCAACTTTGCTTTGACTGGAACCGTCAGCCAAAATTCAGAATCGTTTGAGGGGTTTTTTATTTTAGTTCTATTTTGAAAATAATTTTTGCGGAACTGCACGCCATGCAGCCACACAAACACATCGCTATTGAAAACTTTGTTGAAATAGCCCAACCAAGGAAGAAAGTGCGGCTGGTGAATGCTCACGATCATAAAATCATTCGGATTACTTCAAAACACTCGGCATATTCTTTCCCAATTTGTTTGCCGCGCACGCGTGCCAAGTCGCCTACAATATTGTTGGAGAAAAACATTCTGTTCTTTTGTGTGGTGTAGGCATTGACTGCTTCAATTTTTTTATTGATAGAGTCTTCGGTCAGCTCCATAAACAAATCCATTTTAAAATCGAAACTGTTCCACGGAAGCTCATAGCCCAGCAACGAAGAATACTTAAATGCCCTGCGGCCTTCGGCAAATACTACTTCGTGCGACTGGTGAATGTCTTTGCTGTTCGGCAAAAAAACAAAATCGGGTTTGTGCTTTTGATTGAGATCGTAAAAAAACTGAAGAATGTCCATGCGCACATCAAACAAGTTGCGTGGGTCGTAGTTCTTTAAAATAATATTTTCGGGCTTGATGCCCAGCACTTTTGCACTCGCATGAAACTCGCTGAGCAACGTTTCACTTTGCACTAATGGAGGTAGCGATAGCCCAATATAAAACACCGTGTTGTGTTTGCCCAGTTGGTAGATAGTACCGCCTGCTCCAAGCTCCACATCGTCCACATGGGGCGCAATAGCAAAAATGGTTTTGTTCTTAATGTCGATCATAGCTGTTAAAAAGTTTTCATCATCAAAAAATTATGTCCTTCTAAGTTCTGCAATTTAAAACCAATATGAGTATAAAAGTCAATGGCATTTTTATTTTTCGTTGACACTTTTAACGTAATAGCTTGTAATGAATGTGAGCGCGCTCGCAACTCCAGTTCATCAATCAATTTTTTTCCCAAACCAAGTCCTTGAGAATTCTTATCAATAGCCACGCGATGAATGTGTGCTGCATTATCTTTTTTTGAAGCAATTAAAAATCCTAATGTTTTGTTTTTCAACTCAACGCAACACGATAGTTCCCATTTTAAATCCAATTGAAAAATAAAATTTTCAATAGTCCACTTTTCGCCTATAGTTTCTTTGTCTATCTCGATGAGATCATTCATCAATAGCAAAACATCGGCACGTGTAAGCGGAAAAATCATTCTTAATTTTTATTTTGAAGCGTTGGTACTTGTGGAAAACTTTTAAGCATTTTATTGGCTTCTCTGTTCCGCTTATAAATTTTATAAAAAAATGATGGCACCATCAAAGCTGCATAAAAAACTTTGGCGGCTTTGCGCAACAAGCCACCACGAATGCTAAACGTGCCCAAAGCCAACAAAATAATTTGCTCGCGCTGTTGCCTCTTGCTGCAATGGATTTTTGCAAAGTAAAGTTCGGTAATGTGCGGCATCCTAAAATGAGTAATGTGCTGCCGGCTCGAAGCAAACGTAACCGTGCGGGCTTTGTGTTTGCGCAAGCCACCACACGGTGCATGATGATGCAGCAAACGAATGGCAGGATTTAAAATCATTCGAGCACCCGATTTGAAAACGCGCGCGCCCAAGTCGCCATCAGCACGTTGGCCTTTGTCGTAAGCTAAGTCAAAGAGCCCTGATTTTTTTAAGATCTCTCTTTTTATCATTCCGTTGTTCGTTGGGAAAACTTCTGAGTGGCGGATCATCGTAAACTCTTTGGGCACTGGCCCTGCTCCCACTTCATCGCACACGCCACAGCTCACATCGGCATTAAAATACTGAATGCACTTCAAATGTTTTTCAATCAAATCACTTTCAAACTCCACATCATCATCGATAAATAAAATATAATCGCCCGAAGAATGGTTCAACCCAAAATTTCGAGAAGAGCACTGGCCTGCTTCTTCCATTTCGAAATATTTTAAATTGATTTTTGAAAAATCGGCAGCAGCAAAAAACTGCCGCTCAGCTTTGGGTGTCTGATCGATTACAATAGTTTCGAAAGGCAAAATGGTTTGCTCGCCCAGTTGCTTTAGCACAGTTTTCAAATACGGGTAGCGCTCAACGGTCGGAATCAAAACCGTAACCTTGGCTTGCGTGTTTTTAAGCAGCGTCTCTCTCCATAAGCTATGATCGATATTGCTAACTGTCTTTGATCTTTCGTTTTTAATTTTCAAGAAACCATCGAACTTAAAACTGCGCATGGCACACCACAAAAACCATTTGGTGCCAAATCGATATTTAATAAATCGCAATTGATCGGCTACAGCGATAGGCTTTGGCTCACTATATTTTATGCCTTCCAATTTGTAATGTTGAAAAAGAACACCACAATAAATAGACCGATAAACCCATTCTTTCATTGCACTATCAACAGTAGAAAAGCGTTCGTCAAGAAAAGTATTCTCCATTAAAATTTTCTTGTTGATCAAAAAACCGTGCAGTAAAATATTACTGAAGTCTGATATGCAGGCCATGTTGAAATAATTGACAGGCGAGACAAAGTCAATGTAATTGGGCCAGTTCAATTTTCCTGTTGAATGAACATCGTACCATGCGCTGATGGATCTGTCTTTTTCAATTTGCACATCCAGCATTTCTGCATTGGGCAGTTGGTCATCATTGACAAACAAAATATAACCTTCTTCAGAAACAGCAATGGATTGGGTTACCGTCTTTGCAATGACGCTCAGGTTTTCGTCACAATGAAAAACATTTCCGTGTTTCCAATCAAAACTATTTTTCCTTAAAACGACAAGGTCAATTTTATTCATCTTAGTCTTTCTGAAAAACAGCAATCACTTCAGTAGAAAAATATTGTAAAATACGGTGGCGCGAGGTTGCCAGCGTGAAATGATATAAAAACCAATTGGGCAAAAGCCCCAGGCCGCGCAGCGAAAGCCCATATCGTTTTTTTGTTTTAAGAGTCAGTCCATTTTGTTTGCACCCTTCAATAAGTGTATCGCTGGTAATACTGTTGAGCAAATAGAGCCGCTTACCTCTGGGTTTTAATCCGTGACGAATAAGCCAATGCGAGGCATCAGAAATTTGGATGACCATCTTTCCATTTTTTTTCAAGGCCTTTGTCATCGAAGTCAAACTATCCTTCCAAGAATCCAAATGCGCCAACAACCCAACGGCAATAATCAAGTCGTATTCTTCCTCTTTAGTTACGGCTTCCTCCAATGACGATGTCTTGTAGCGTACATTTTCTTTATAAGCCGATGGCGTATTGGCAATAGCAAGGGTAATCATATTTGGAGAGGAGTCAATTAGCGTGAGTTGATTCTTTTGACCAAAAGGCAACGACACGCTGCCATCACCACAGCCGATGTCTAAAATATTTTTTTCAGAAACGTCTCCAATAAGTTCCATTACAAATTTCTGTCGTACCAATACGCCAAAATTTTTGTGCAAATAATTTTGAGGTGTTCCAAAAAAACCGGAAACACCGCGCTGTTGGTTCACCAACGAGATCACATTCAAATATTTTTTGATCACATTAGTCCACACGTGTTCTTGCGCCCAACTCTGCGCATTGATACTGTACCTTTCGTAGTCAGTCAAAATATCTTCGAGTGCGGCAGGGATTTTTTCGGGCTCATGAGCAGGCACAAGTCTCCCACTAAAACCATCTTTGATGGCTTGCTCAATCCCACACCCAAACGAACCAATCGCTGGAATTCCAAAATAATTGGCTTCGATAATGGCAATGCCAAAGCCCTCCACATCGCCATCCTTTTGGTTTTCACTTAGCATAATAAATATCTCCGTGGCCTTAAATATATGTTCAAGTTCGTTGTCGCTTAGTACTCCGTGAAAACGAACATGATTTTTCATGCCGAGGTTAGCAACCAGCCTCTCCATATTGTCGGTGTTATCATTGATCCCTATCATGTGATAAACTACCGATGGGAATTTTTTTATGATCTCTGGCAAAGCACGCACCACATTTTGCTGGCCTTTGCGCGCAGATATTCTGCCCACAGTAATAATATTGATTTGAGGAGATGGAACTGTTTGTTGAAGGAAAGGTTTTGAAGAATATTTTTCAGGATTGAACCCATTAGGGATTACAATTATTTTATTCTGATCTAAATGAGGTTTTGAATTGTTCTTGCTAAAATCAGAAACCGAAACCGCCATGGAAAAATTTCCAATGGTGTAGCGCAACAACCAAGTTTTAAACCATTGGCCTTTCAGCAATTCGTGGCCATGCAATATAACCAGCGATTTGCGAGGAAAGAAAG
>JAYWDN010000052.1:0-15994 GCA_043780615.1 Bacteroidota bacterium
TCAAAAATAGTGGCTGTACGGACGTTAAAATACTTGCCAGTGTTCTTGCACATGTACTTATTGCCCTTGCATTTGTAAACCTTTGAAGTAGCGTCAAAAGGAGACACTACATTGCCATTCCAACGGATAGCCTCTAAGTGCTCGATACATGAAACCTCATCAGGAAATGCTTTGATCAGGTCTAAAATGCTTTGAAATTCGGGTATCATATTGCTCTGAATTAATACCCAAATGTAGGAAGGAGTTTACACTAATGCAAATAAATTGGTGTAAATTAATATATCATTACCATTATTTTTTTAAGAAAGAAACTGGGATAAAAAAGGAGTACTAATTCAGCCGCTTCAATCGCTCTTCGGCTTCTTTCAGGCCGGGCTCGAGCCGCAACGAATTTTGATAATAGCTTTTTGCCATCGGGATGTCGCCTTGCTTTTCATAAATCATGGCCAAGCAAAGTGCCGCGTTGGAGTGCGAAGGCTCGTTGGGCTTTGCGGCTTTGGTCAGATATAAGTTGAGGCACCGAATGCCTTGCGTGGTTTGGTAGCCGAACCGCGCACTGTGCCGGCCGACATTAAAAAGTGCAAGGCGGTGCAGCGGAGCACGACTCAAAAATTTCTGATATACTAAAAATGCTTTTTCGTTTTGCTTCTCTTGCTCATAAAACTCAGCAAGATAATTGGCAGTTAAAAAATTGGTGGAGTCCAACTTCATGGCCTGAAGCATTTCTTTTTCGGCCAATGCAGTTTGCTTTTGCGCGGCATGGACAAACCCGCTGGCACACAACCCCTGAGCGCAGTTCATTTTTCCCATCGCCTTAGCACAGTCAAAAGCCTTTTGCCAACTGCCGCCCAGAAAGCCGGGCGCTTGGGTGTAATAATGTACCAATCCCCAAAGTGTTGCGATGTTGGTGGGCTCGATGACGATGGCAGTTTCAAATTCATTTTTGATTTTTGGGGCGAGGTAGGCTTGCTTTATCGGATTGGCCTCCATGGCCACTACTCCATAAAGCACGCCCAACCAATTGTGGTATTCGGCTGAACTTGGATTTGTTTTCGCGGCCGACTCAAAATACGTGATCGCCAATTCATATTGCTTTTCTTCAGTGGCAATCCTCCCGAGGTAATACTGAGCTTCGGCAAATTCAGATGAGGGCTTTGCAATGTCTTTTAGAATTGATTTGGCATTGGCGTAGCTGCCGCTTTCAAAAAGAGATTTTGATTTTTCGATCAGCAATCGCTGGCCTACCAAAGTTTGACTGATGAGGCAAAAGAAGATGAGTATTCGTAGCATACCAATATTGTTATGCTATCTACGAAAGAAGTTTGGGGTTTAGATTTTAAAAAGAAATTAAAATAGAAGATTGCTTTGCCGCCTTCAAAACCTAAGCGTGAACAACGTGCTAACGTCTGGTAGGGATTGCACCGTAAGTGTGCCGTTGTGCATCTGCATAATCTGCCGCGACAGCGCTAGCCCAATACCCGACCCGGTTTTTTTAGTGGTGAAGAACGGAACGAATATCCGGTTGATCGCTTCGGGGATAATGCCCGGCCCGTTGTCGGCCACTTCGATGATCACCGATTGATCCAAATATTTTCCATTGAGTTGAATGCTGCCCGTTCCGTTCTGCAAAAGTGACTCCATCGAATTCTTTACCAAATTGATCAGCACTTGTTCGATCATTTCGGCATCGGCCTGAATGGTGAGGTAGTCTGAACTGCACGAACTGGTGAACGTGATGTTGGTCTTTTTTAATTCTTGCCCCATGAACTGAGCAGTTTTTTCGATCAGTTCTTTTAATAGTACAGTTTTTATTTTTGGCTGAGGCAGCGAAGTGTATTCGCGGTAAGCGTCTATAAATTTGATCAGCCCCTTGCTGCGGTTCTCAATGGTGCTGAGGCCCTCGCGCAGGTCATCGGCTGCTTCGGGCTTCAACGCGTAATCGTTTTCTTTCTTCACCATTTCGTGATCCAATATTTCGCGCAGCGTAGAAGTAAGCGATGAAATCGGTGTGATGGAGTTCATGATCTCGTGGCGCAGCACGCGCGTAAGGTTTTGCCACGCTTCGATTTCTTGCTTTTGCAATTCCGTCTGGATGTTTTGCATCGTCACCAACTTCACCGTTTTTCCACGAATGCGCATTTCGGTGGCTTGAATAGTGAGCAAAAATTCGTTGGTTTTGTACAGCGAGCCTTTGCCCGGCTGCACTTCGATCAACGCGTTGAATAATTTCTCATTCTTCTCGGCCAGCTCATGGATGTTTTTCAAGTTGATGACATTGATAAATTTTTTGGCATTGGCGTTGATCAATTGCACATTGCCATCGGCATCGAACGAGACGATGCCGGTGCGCACTTGCTGCACCACCGTGTTGAGGTACTGCCAGTTTTCTTCTTTTTCTGATCGCGCCTTGCGAAACGCTTCGAGCACTTCGTTAAACGCTTCGTTCAGGTCTTTAAAACTTTTGCCGAGTTTATTGTCAGCAGCAAAGCCAGAAATAAAATCAGAATATCTTACGGACTCCAGAAATCGTGTGAGCTTACGGTTGGTCTGCGAAGTGAAGCGGTACATCTCCCATAACTGAAAGAAAATAATCAACAACATGAACCCGGCCGCAAAAACCATGTTGGGTCTGTTGAGCATGAACACAAACAGCGCGATGGTGACGCCCAGCAGAACTGTGCGAAAAAAAATGCGTATGCGGAAATCTTTCAAATCGAAATCTAAAATTGTAAATCTAAAATCTTATAGTCCATGTTTCTCCAATCTTCGGTACAGCGATGAACGGGTAAGCGCGAGTTCGGTTGCGGCCTGGGTAATGTTGCCGTTGAATTTCTTTAAAACTTTGCGGATCAACAGTTTTTCCACTTCTTCTAAATTGTAGGTGTCAAGGTTTATACCGGTTTCATTCTCTTTTACACTCGAAGCATTCAAATTAAAATCTTCGGGCTGCAAAACTGATGCTGAACTCATGATCACCGCCCGCTCGATAGAATGCTGGAGCTCGCGGATATTGCCAGGCCACGAGTGTTTGTTCATCCGTGCAATGGCAGCATCACTAATTTTAGCAATGCTCTTTCCATATTTGGTGGAATAGCTTTTCAGAAAGAAATGCGCCAGCAACGGAATATCTTCTGGCCGGTCGCGGAGCGGAGGGATTTCAATTTCAATCGTGTTGATACGGTAAAGTAAATCTTGTCTGAATTTATTTTTTTTCACCATTTCATATAGCGGCATGTTCGTAGCACAAACCAGCCGAATGTTGATGGGCACTTCTTTGTTCGCGCCCACGCGACTTACTTTTCTGTTTTGCAATACGGTGAGCAGCTTGGCTTGAAGGGGCATCGAGAGATTTCCGATCTCATCTAAAAATAATGTTCCGTTGTTGGCGAGTTCAAATCGACCAACACGGTCTTCTTTCGCATCGGTGAAACTTCCTCTTTTATGGCCGAAGAGTTCACTTTCAAAAAGTGTTTCGGTGACAGAACCCAAATCCACTGCAGCGAACGATTCATTTTTGCGAATGGAATTTCGGTGGATTGCGCGCGCGATCATTTCTTTGCCTGTTCCGTTTTCTCCGAGGATCAACACGTTGGCATCCGTTTGTGCTACGCGCTCCACGGTTTGAAAAATCTTTTGCATGGCACGGCTCTGGCCAATGATGTCGCTGAATTTTTCATTGAGTGCCTGATTGATTTCCTGGTTTTTTATTGTCAACGTTTCCACCTGATCGCGTGATTCGCGCAAACGCATGCATGAAAAAAGTGTGGCGAGCAGCTTTTCATTTTCCCAGGGTTTCAACACAAAATCAGTAGCCCCTGCTTTGATTGCCTTCACGGCCATTTGCACATCGCCATAGGCAGTAATCAAAAGAACCACTGAAGAAGGATCGATGTCCAATATCTTTTGCAACCAATAATATCCTTCGCTGCCGCTGCTCACATCTTTGGTGAAGTTCATGTCGAGCAAGATCACATCATAATCTTCGTTGGCCATCAGCGTGGGAATGCTCTCCGAGTTTTTTTCAATATCCACTTGAGCAAAGTGACGCTTGAGGTACATCTTAGCGGCCATCAATAAATCTTCGTTGTCGTCAACGATCAGAATTTTTCCGTGCCTTGATTCGGTCATTGGGAATCTTTTAATTTAAAAAATACTTCAAGTTTTTAGCGGCTGGCCGAGCCGCGAATCCGAGAGCATAGTTGAAGCTCGTAGCTCAGTTCATTCACAATATTGATACCGTAAACCGAATGCTTTTGTTTTTAGTGCAATCGATGTTTTTGCTTCAAATCTATTATTATTTTCGTCCGTTTGCGGACAACTCCGTTCATATTTGAACTTTAAATAAATGCTGTACACCTGAATTTGCCTTGCAAAGCCCGTTATCAGCTTGGCACATTAGTTGGCTCACTGGAAATGAAAATTATAAAAGAATGGCTGAGTCAATGGACAAGAAATTAGTGAAAAAACGGTTTACCGTAAAAAAAGTATTGACCTACACGGGCATCACGACAGTTGTTTTTTTTATAGCCTACCAATTCATCTTTGCCGACAGGCGCTCGAAACTGAAAACCGAAAAAGACAAAATCACGATTTCGGAAGTGAAGATGGGCGAATTCAAAGAATACATTCCGCAAACCGGAACGGTTGAACCTGCGCGCACAGTTTATCTTGATGCGATCGAAGGGGGAAATATCAAACGTGTAATTCGGGAAAGCGGTGCTATTGTAAAGGCTGGAGATCCAATCATTGAAATATCCAACCTTAACAGGGAGATAGCAGTTTTGCAGCAGGAAGCTGATTTGGTGCAAAGTATTAACCGTTCCCGCGATACACGACTTGGAATTTTAACGAACGATCTAAATCAACGTCAAACATTGGCTCTGATTGATAACCAAATAGCGATTTTTCGTCCGCAATATGAAAGACAAAAAACCCTTCTCGCGAAGAAGCTTATTGCAAGACAGGATTTTGAACAAACAGAAGCGAACTATTTATATAACGTGAGTCGCAGGAAGTTTACCTATGAAGCATACCAAAGAGATTCCTTGAGCAGGATTCTCTCATTGCAAGATATTGATGTTTCAGAAAACCGCATGAAGCAAAATCTGATATCGGTGAGAACAATATTGGACAACCTCAATATCAAAGCTCCAATTGACGGGCAGCTGTCTACTTCTCACTGGGAAATTGGCCAGGCAGTAAATACAGCCCAACGGCTCGGACAAGTGGATATTGTTGGTAGTTACAAAGTGCGTGTGCCTATCGATGAATTGTATTTGCCAAAAATTTCCACCGGCCTTCCGGCCACAACGGATTTCGCTGGCAAAACATACAGCCTCGTGATCTCTTATATCTATCCAAACATTACCAACGGTCGCTTTGAAGTGGACATGAATTTTGTGGGTGAGACTCCACAAGGAATTCGCAGGGGTCAATCCTTGCGATTGCGCATCGAGTTGGGTCAGCCTTCGCAAGAACTTTTGTTGCCGATGGGTGGATTTTATAAAGACACGGGTGGCAATTGGGTGTTTATCATTGAGGAGGGAACAAATCGTGCCGTGAAACGTGAAGTGAAGCTTGGTCGCAAGATGGGCTCGGAATATTTTGAAGTGCTCGAAGGCCTCAAGCCGGGCGACCGAGTGGTGACGTCATCGTATGAAAATTTTGGAAATAACGAAGTACTTATTCTTGATTAAAAAGTAGGCAGTTGCAGGAAGAGTTAGCGTTAATAAAAAGTAGGCAATCGGCAGTAAGCAGTTGGCAAAATGTAGTTGTAAATTTTGATAACTATAATCTTAAATCTTAAATCGAGAATCTAAAATCAATTGAGTGCAACTTTTAAAAAATTTAAGTGTCTTATCGTATAATTATTGTAACCAACTAAAAAACTTTAAGTAATCCATTACAACTAAATTAAAACTCACCTCATCTCACTCATAACCGAACCCACTATGATCAAATTAAAAAACCTCGAAAAAGTTTATACCACCGAAGAAGTGGAAACGACTGCACTCAATAGCATCAACATGGAAATAAAAGCCGGTGAGTTTGTGGCCATCATGGGGCCCTCTGGTTGTGGCAAGTCCACACTGTTGAACATCCTCGGCCTGCTCGACAACCCATCGGGTGGTGAGTATTTTTTTGGTGACCACGAAGTGGCCAAATATTCTGAGCGCCAGCGTGCGCAACTTCGCAAAGGGTCGATCGGCTTTGTGTTCCAGAGCTTTAACTTGATTGATGAACTGACTGTTTTTGAAAACGTGGAACTGCCATTGCTTTACATGAAAGTACCTTCTGACGAGCGCAAGAAAAGAGTGGAAGAAGTGCTGGAGCGCATGAACATCATGCACCGCAGGAATCATTTTCCACAACAACTTTCGGGTGGTCAACAGCAGCGTGTCGCCATCTCGCGTGCCATCGTTGCAAAACCAAGAGTGATCTTGGCCGATGAACCTACCGGAAATTTGGACTCGGCCAATGGCGAAGAAGTGATGAAACTCCTTTCGCAACTGAACGAAGAAGGCACTACCATTTTGATGGTGACGCACTCGCCCTACGATGCCAACTATGCGCATCGCATCGTCAACTTGTTTGATGGAAAAATAGTGACCGAGAACATCAAAGAACAATTCCATATTTGATCAGGATTTTTGGATTTACAGGATTTGCATGATTAAAGTATTCAATATCACAATTCTGGGAATTCAGAAAATCCGGATAAGAGTTCAGGAACGATCGCGTCCCTGATGCGTTCTTTATAGTTTAGGTTTAGGTTAAAGATAAAGTCCCGTAGGTTGGGACTTTATTTTTGTTAGCGGGTTACGATTTGCTAAATCATTGTGAATCAGTTGGATTGAATACAGGCGAAAGATATAATGTTAAGGTTTCAAATAAAGTTGATAATAAAAACGTAACACAGTAACTTTAACGTCTAATCATTTTTATTTATGGAAAAGTTAGTTGTGAAAGGCAAAAAAGAAGTGCGCATGCACTTGGCCGATTCGTTGCATCAGACCATTCAAACGTTGGGAGTCTCCAACCCTGGAAAGAAATCGGAGAAGCTCATTAATAAGAGCACAAAAAAACTGGCGAAGGTTGTTGGTAAGCAAATGAAGAAAGAGCTGAAGAAAATCAGCAAACTCAAAAAGAAAACCGAGCGCAAGAAAGAAAAGCACATAAAGCTGGCCACTGCCTGAAAAAATCAGCTTAGTAAATCATTCAATGCCCGATCGCTATCGGGACTGGGCTTTTTTTACTTTTGCTCTATGAAATCAATGAGCGCAGGTTTTCTCCGACTGGTTTTCTCTGTATCTATTTTTGCTTTAAGTGAAAACCTCAGTGGTCAAGCTATCGACTCGCTTCAGAAAAAAACTTTATCCCACGCAAAGGAATCAGACAAAGTAAGTTTGCTATTGTATGCAAGGATAATTTTAGATGCCAATGGCAATATTCGGATTGATGAAAATATCGTTCCCAATTTTAAATTAAACAACTGGCTGAGACTTGAGTTGGGTTTTAGGCAAGGAGAGAGGCCGCAAAAGTTTGATTCCTACAATCATTATAAAGTAGAGTTGCAGACAAAGTCATTTTGGAAAGCTGTTCGGTTTGTTGCACGACTTTCAGATAATATTATTCAATACCCTTTGCCTACTTATTCCAAAACCAATTACCTCGTTCTTGCCGAATCAAAGTATCCGATTTTTCATTCGTTTGTTGCGGTGGTGGCAGGAGGCTATGTTTTTTCTTATCAAAAAAATAATTCGCTTGATGGCTGGCCTACCACGTCAGGAAATAAAATTAACCAACCCATTTATAAAGTTGGGTTGAGGTACATGCTAAAGGATGCAGGCTTTATCGAAGCAGTGATAGGCACCTACGATGTGTTTAATCCTTACTTGCTTACAGCTCCCTTCATGCAAATGTCATTCGATTATGACCTATCCGAGCGATGTACGTTGTACTCGTATTTTCGCTACCAGTACAGCGAACATATCGATGTGCCGCTCAATGATTTTTTAGGGTTGGGCGTACGCTTGCATTTGCTGAAATGATGTGTTGCCTTAATGTTAATTTGGTAATATTGCGGAAATATTCTCTAAACAATCACCGCCAAATACCTCTTAATGCTATCTTTTTCCCGGAACCAGCTTTGCATAATACTATTTGTTTTCTTTGTAATTGCTCAATCATGCCATAGCGCATTCGCGCAATTTCCCGATAAGCTAAAAAACGGATTGCGGTATTATCTCGATAAAAACGACAGTGCTCGTTTCATCACGTTGAATATGGTCGGCCAGTTTTGGATGAGAAACAATCAAAACAATCCGTACACAACTGTTGAAAATGTAGCACAAAGCAATACTACGGATATGAGTATAAGGAGAATTCGGTTTGTGCTGAGCGGAGCATTAACAGACCGCGTGAATTTTTTCATTCAGTTCGGGCAAAATAATTTGAATTATCTCTCTGCCCGAAAAGCGGGTACATTTTTTCATGACATCACAGCGGATTATGCGGTGATAAAGAAACATTTCTCGATTGGAGCGGGTCTTAATGGATGGAATGGCCCTTCGCGATTTTCCAATACATCTGTGATGAGCATTCTGGTATTGGACCCTCCCAATTATCAGGAAGTCACGAATGATACTTATGATCAGTTTGTAAGAAGACTTGGTGTGTACGCCAAAGGAAAAATTGGAAAAGTGGATTATCGGGTTTCAGCTGGAAAACCATTTGTCATACAAACAACTTCAGGATCGGGTATCGAGCCAATCAATGTTAACTCATCGTTCTCAACGCTGCCACCCAACTTGGTTTATCAGGGTTATTTCATGTACCAGTTTTTAGATCAGGAAAGTAATTTCGGTCCTGGCACTGCGGGCAGCTATTTGGGCAAGAAAAGAGTTTTCAATATTGGCGCAGGATTTTACACTCAATCAAATGCGATGTATCGTCATAGCACTACAACATCAACCGATACGGTTAAGCAAGACATAAAATTATTTGCGGTTGATGTGTTTTATGATGCGCCCCTTAATAAGGTGAAAGGCACTGCATTGAGTTTATATTCGTGCTTCTCTAATTATAATTACGGCACCAATTTTATTAAGGTTACCGGGCCTGATAATCCTGCTACTGGTTCTTCAAAATCAGCAACTTCCTTTGAGAAATCAAATTATGGAAATGCCTTTCCTTATTTAGGAACTGGGAATATCGGGTACATTCAAACTGCTTATAAATTCAGAAATAAACTTCTTGGCGATCAGGGAACATTACAACCTTATTTTGATATGCAATATTCTCGTTATGACAGACTCACCGATGCGATGTATGTTTTTGATGTTGGTGTGAATTGGCTCATCTACGGAAATAATTCGAAGGTCACCCTTAATTATCAGAACAGGCCTTATTTCGAAACAAACAGCAGTGGAGCTTTGGTTCAAAATTCAAGACTTGGCGAGTGGGTGCTGCAGTATCACGTTGCTTTTTAAGAATATGGAGTCGATCATTTCACAAAGCACCTGAAGCTTCGTGCTGATAATAATGTTTTTGAAAACGGTGAAACACAGCTAACATCAGTAGGAGTGAAGCAGGGAAGGTAAGATTGAAAAGTGCAACTCCAAACCCGACAAGAAAAAGATATAGAATTACCTGCATGTGCTTGTCCATGTTCAAATCATTTTTGTAAAGAGTACAATGGCTGAACAAAAGAAAACTGCAGCCCGCTAAAAAACAAATTGCAGCATCCACAAGGTGAATAGGATTCACCACAATCAATATCAACTCCGGCAGCAGCACCAGGGCATAAACTGAAACAAGGAGTAAGAACCTTTTATGAATGGATAGCGGCAATTGCCGAACAAACATCAAATGGTGATCTTCGAGTTTTCGGAACTCAAACACAATAACGGCATGGGCTGCCAAACCAAAAAGCAAACCCATCATGGCAATGCGCGGCTCATAATGATCGAGTGGGATGTGCATAAAGCCGATGAGTGCGAAAAATGAAAATGCTTTGGTGAGAAGTAAAATTATTTTGTGATCGCTGGTCAAAGCGTTTAGATAAATGAATGGAAGGGGTTTAGGCCATGGCCATTTCAAGGAAGGAAGCAAACTAAACTGAGCTTTCGTTGAATTTATATTTTTTACGGTCACCCACGTAGCCACCATAAGTAATGTGAAATGAACGAGAACAATTAGCGAGGCCATGAAATAATATTGACCGTGAACAGCCACCGATACGATGACCATAGAATAAATTTCAACCGGAAGATAAAGCAGTAAAAACGTAACGAGTAAAAATAAAAACTGCCTGCTTTTTTTTAGCTGACCAAGCTGCATCAAAAAAGAATTTTCCGCAAGCGTCCGGATTTCAACTACAAAGGCAAAACATTTGGTCATGTAGAAGGACCATAGCACGGAAATAATCAAAAAGAACACGGGCGAAGTGATGGCTCCGTAAATAAGTGAAAGGTGGTAGTTCACAATTTGCGTGGACTCAACGATGCCAAACATTAAAAAGAAAACAAAAAGGAAGAAGCCGCTGTTGCGTTCATAAAATTTCTTTACCACCACTTGGCTGAGTATGCGCATTACTGGGTCCATACGATGTTGTCTTTTATGAGAATCTCCGTTGTTGGTGGTAGATGCTCCGATTCAAATGGTTGATGCGAAGTAAAAATAAAATTGACGCCTATTTTACTATGCTCACAGATTAATGAATAAAGCACAGGCAGTGAATTTTGGTCAAGGGTGACAAGCGGCTCATCAAGAAAAATGAATTTTGGATTGCCAATGAATGCCAACGCCAGAGAAAGTTTTTTTATCATACCGCTGGAATAGGTCCCAATTGGATTTTTGTAAAACCCACCAATGCTAAAGCGATCGATCAATTCATCGGAATTCGATTTATCGGATTTTCTCACCGAGTTATAAAAACTTATTAAGTCAACGCCAGAAACAAAAGCAGGATAAAGCGGTTCTGCCTCGGCATAGCTTACCAAGTTGCGAAAAGCAACGGGCTGTTTTTTAAGATTTATTTTTTCAATGTCGATTTCACCTTCAAAGGGAATTATCCCTGTGGCCATTTTCAGCAGTGTAGATTTGCCAGAGCCGTTTGCCCCCTTTAGCCAATAAAGTCCATCAGCGATTTCCAACTTCGGAATATCTAAAATAAGGTGAGAACCGTACCGTTTTTTTACGTTGTTGAAAGTCAACATGGAATTATTGATTCAATGAAAAGATGGGTACATAGAGAATGTCAAACGCTCGCTGTATCAAAAAGTTTCAACCCATAAGACGCTAATGACATCCGGGTGGCTCTCAGGTTTTTTCAGCGAGGGAGTAATGCTCCAAAATCAACTTGAACCAATACGTATAATTTTCTGGATTCAAGCTCACCTCCTTGCGCAATTGATCCGTTGAAACAAATTTCCATGCTTCCACTTCGTGTGTGTTAATGATCGGCACACCGTCAAAGATTCCGGTAAACACATGATCGCATTCATGCTCGATCAAACTGTTTTCCAATTGCGTACGATAAATAAATTTGAAAACATATTCGGTTTTCAAATCAATGCCCATTTCCTGTTTTAGTTTTCTTTGCGTGGCTTGTGGCATCGGCTCGCCCGGCATCGGGTGACTGCAACACGCGTTGGTCCACAGGCCGGCACTGTGGTATTTTGTTGTTGCTCGTTTTTGCAAAAGCATTTCGCCTTTCGAATTGAAGATCACCACCGAAAAAGCACGGTGCAGCAAACCCTTGCGGTGGGCCTCCATTTTTTCCATGGTGCCGATGGCATTGTCTTCTTGATCCACTAAAATTACGTACTCCATTTCCGACCAAAGATACCATTCATTTGCTCTTTTAAATTATCTTTAAACTTCTTCTCGATACCTAAGACGCCAAAAATATGAAACGAAAAATCATCTTCATCACCTTCCCGATTGTGTTGTTGTTCGGCATTTATTTCCTTGGCCCAGAGCCCCATCAGCCTAAGTTTAATTCGGTCATGCCCATAGTTCCACAATCGCCAAATGAATTAAAAAAATATATTTCTTCAAATGAGAGCAAGCACAAACTCAAACCCGACAATGAAGCGCGTATTGTTTGGGCCGATAGTTCTAAAAAGAAAACGGAATACTGCGTAGTTTATATTCACGGCTTCTCAGCAAGTCAGGAAGAGGGTGACCCGGTGCACGAAAACTTTGCGAAGAAATTTGGTTGTAATCTTTACCTCACGCGCATGGCCGACCACGGCATCGACACGGTTGACCAACTGATCAACTTCACACCCGACCGCTGGTGGGCGAGCAGCAAAGAAGCATTGGCGATTGGAAAAGCGATTGGTAAAAAAGTAATTGTGATGAGCACCTCCACCGGTGGCACCATGGCGCTGATGCTGGCGGCAGAATACCCGCAAGATGTTTTTGCTTTGATCAATATGTCGCCCAACATTGCGATCAACGACCCGAACGCATGGATACTCAATAATCCATGGGGCTTGCAGATTGCAAGGCTGGTGAAAGGAGGTAACTTCAACGTGTTTACTAAGGATTCACTCAAAGACAAATATTGGAACAACCCCTACCGGATGGAGGCGGCCACCCAATTAGAGGAGTTGGTGGAAGACAAAATGAATGTCAATACTTTTCAAAAAGTGAAATGCCCGAGCCTCACACTCTATTATTATAAAAACGAAAAAGAACAAGACCCAACCGTGAAGGTGAGTGCCATGCTGGAGATGAACCAACAACTGGGCACGCCCGACAGTTTAAAGGAAACCGTGGCCATCCCCAATGCGGGCGGGCATGTGCTGGGCTCGCACATTGTGTCCAAGGATATTCCTGCGGTGGAAGCAGCAGTGGAAAAATTTGCTTTAGAAAAATTGAAGTTGACAAAAAAATAATTTAATCCCTATGTCCTTTGGAGTTGGGTTGTCAAGCTCCTTTACGCTTAAATCTCCTGGTAAACCATATTTTGAACGGACTGCAGCTTTCATTTTATTGTCTGACATTACAAGACGTACAGCGTGTCTTATTGTTACTTAAGGGCATCTCTAAAAACCTTTCCTTTGACCACCTCAACCCTTCACCCTTCTCCGGAAGAAAGGGTACAAGGAGTTTTTAGAGATGCCCTAAATCGAATCCTGTGAATGGAATGAAAACGGATTGAAGAATTAAAAAAAGGAGCCGGAGTTAATGAACGCAAAAAGAGAAGCACGGAAATTGACTTCCGTGCTTCTCACATTTAGTAATGCGACAACATATCTAAACTAAATATAGTAGCAATAGGAACTTCAAAAATAATCCTAAAACCTACAGAGTCACCGCTCCAGCTTAAAGCCAGGCTCAAGTGCCGGCCGTTTATCTGAGTTGGCCACCTTCCAGGCAGTGCGGTAAATCCAGTGGGTCATCCTCCATAACTTATGCAGACCAAAGAAAATGCTAGAATGAATTGAATAGTATAACTTTTAATTTCATACCGGTTAAGTTTTAGAAAATGATAAATGATTGAAGCGTTTTGAATATGAGAGAGAGGGTTGCCGAGATGCCGACTTTTGTGATGTAGCTGAGATGGTTCATAGGCAAAAGGCAAGTTGCCTACTGCACACCTTTGGCTCTTTGAGACGTAAATTTAAGGATTTCGGTGTGCAATTATAGTTCCAGAGAGGATTCAAGGACTTTTTTGGCAGTTGACTAGATAAAATTGAGGTGGATAGCTAGCTAATAAGTCCGTTTGGCAGATAATTAGGTGAGAGATTTTACTTGGAATTTAAATATTTAAACAATTTTACCAGGTCATCTTCTTTTGCCCAGTTGATAGCCTCCTTTTTGCAAAAATTTTCCAGGTCAGGGTGGATTACTTGCAACGACTTAAGAGCCTGTCTTTTTTTTAGCTCTTGCATATTGATATCTAGCGAAAAGTAGAATTTTATGTTTTTAACAATAATGTAATCGTTACTTCCAACATTCAAGGCACTATTAAAAGTAGGAGGAGTAATATCTAAAATAGTCTTTTTGAATAATGAATTTTTGCCTTCCACTAATAATTCTGACATTCCATCAAACGGTTTATTGTTCAAGAAGAATTCCTTTGTGTTTACCAATATTTTGGGCTGGCCGCTTAAAGAATCAATCCACACAAAATTTTTAACCTTACTGCCATCAATTACCCTTACTCCATTCTGAGTCTTAATATTAAATTCATTTTTTCTAATATCATATCTTGCTAAATAACCATTGAACAGTTTGCTATCCCATAATAGAATAGATGATTTAGCCCAATGAATATCGTGGTAGGTATCCCCCAATATCTTTGGCTTATCATCCGCTGAGGCAAACTCATAAAGACTACTTCCTGGGCCAGTGCCTGTTGCTGACAATTGGCTCATTGCTTGGTTGGCACGAGTATCATCAATAGTAGATTGAGCAATAGATCCCTTGGATAAAGTTAGATTGAAAAGAAAAAAAATGACGATAAACACAATTTGGCTTCTATACATACTTTAAAAATACTTAAAAGTGGTTAATCTAACTAAACCCGCAGCATCAATTTAACAATCTTAGTTCATCGGCAACAACCTTAAAGGAGTGACCCTCTGATTTGCTCGATGTAAAGAATAATCGGTTGGTTTTCCAGACGCGAAAAAAAACATCAATTTGAGCAAACCTCTCTTTAGTTTCGACATTGAACGATTTGAAAATATCCTCAGCTATGCTTTGCATCAATAGTTTTCGCTGCTGATAATCTAATGGAAACTCCTTTGAGTTGATGCAGTCAATTATTAAGTGGCTAGAAAACTCAGGACTTTCAGTTAGAATTAGCACTTTGATTTCCTTGAAATCGTATTGCACTTTATATTTATCTATTACAATTTTTGTCTCAGGACCGAAATCTAATGATTGTGATTGCTCCTCTATGATGTCACAAGAGCTTAAAAGGGTTAGAAATATTATTAAGATTTTTGTTGTTTTAAACATATAATGAAACTATTCAAAGCCTAAAATGGACAAGGGTGATTAGGTGCGCAGTTTTCTCCGTTATCTCCGCCATCTGAACTATTCCATCGTATTCTTTAAGATCAACATTTGATTTCTTCAAATCCAACAGCTTATCTTTAACGGTTGCCAACAGCTGTTTATCAGGCCTTAGGCTGAATCTATAATCCAGGTAGGTAGGCAAATCGTTGGTTAATCGGTTAATGATCAGCTCGCGATGTGCCTTGAGAATCTTCCTTTAATTGAAACAGTAATGCATCCGGGTTTTTGTCAATAATCGATTTTGACCCCAAAAGGGCAGACTTTATGGTCTTCATAGCTAAATTATTTAGTAACAAGACAAACATACCTGTAGTGTCACCGCTCCAACTTAAATTCAGGCTCAAGTGCCGGCCGTTTATCTGAGTTGGCCACCTTCCAGGCAGTGCGGTAAATCCATTGGGTCATCTTCCATAACTTTTCATAGTTGATGTTCTGTGCATTGTCTAGCGGAGTATGATAATCCGGATGCAACAGCGTAGTGTACATCAAAGCAGGAATGCCCAATCGTGCATAGGGCAAATGATCACTGCGAAAGTACCAGCCTTCTTTGTGGGTAGGCTTATCCCATAACGTGTCGAGTTTAAACTGCGGTCCTTCCGCGTTGGCCTCCATGGCCATGTTCACTAAATCAGAAGAGTTTTTATGGGGAGCTTGTGAACCCAACAGTGCTGCGCTGTCAGGCGTGTTGCGTCCAATCATATCGCCATTCAGCACCGCTGCCATGGAAGAGAGTGGCACGGTAGGATGCGAAACAAACCAGCGTGAACCTAACAGCCCTCGCTCTTCTGCACCATGAATAACAACAAGTGCCGATCGTTTGCCCGGAAACTTCTTCAGCGCTTTGGCGGTGGCGAGCATGGCTACGTTAACTGTTCCGTTATCATCCGCTCCATGATAGATGGAATCATTACCGATTACGTTTCGTATCCCGTGTGCATCCGGATGACCGCTT
>JAYWDN010000053.1:0-2014 GCA_043780615.1 Bacteroidota bacterium
TATCGCGATGAATCGATGTTGCTTGCCATTGGCATGCAGCCCTATGAACTGATGTTGCAGTTAATGGCCAAGCGCGATGATCCGTTTTCGGGCGGACGAAGTTATTACTCGCACCCTTCGTTGAGGCGCGAGGGCTTTCCAGTGATCCCACATCAAAGTTCGGCCACGGGCATGCAGGCTATTCCTGCTACGGGCATGGCTCACGGAATTTCATATTTAGAATCGCAGGGGTTGTTGATTGACCTCTTTAAAAACTCAACTGACCCTTCTCTTCTGGAGAAGGGAGACAAGGATGAGGTGGTTGACAGCAAGGTTCTTAAAGATGGCCATCAACATGAAGAGAAATCAGTTGTGCTTTGTTCGCTGGGCGATGGCTCGGTCACCGAGGGTGAAGTGGCAGAAGCGTTTCAGATGGCGGTGTTGAAAAAATTGCCGATCATTTATTTAATACAAGACAACGGTTGGGGCATCTCTGCTACGGGCGAAGAAATGCGCACGATGGATGCCTACGAATACGCTGCTGGCTTTAAGGGCATGGAGCGCATGCGCGTGGACGGTTCTGATTTCATTTCTAGTTATGAAGGGCTCGCAAAGGCATTTCATTTTGTGCGTACACAACGTGCACCCATTCTTGTTCACGCCAAGTGCCCACTGCTGGGTCATCATACTTCGGGAGTGAGAAAGGAGTGGTACCGTGGAGTAGATTTAATCGACCAATCGAAGGACGATCCGATTGTTAAACTCGAATTTTTTTTAGCGCAACAAAATATTTCTAAAAAAACAATTCAATCAATTTTTGACGAAGCAGATAAAAAAGTGTTGGCCGATTACGACAAAGCAGTTCAATCGCCCGACCCCGATGTAAATGATTTTGATACGCATGAATTTGCCTTTACAAAAATTACTGAAGAGCAAGGCGAGCGTTCGCCAAGCGGTGGCGAAAAAGTAACGATGGTCGATGCGGCACTTCATGCCGTAGATGAAATTTTGCGCAAGCACCCCGAGGCACTTTTTTATGGACAAGATGTGGGCGGCAGGCTGGGCGGGGTTTTCCGTGAGGCAGCAACACTCGCGCAAAAATATGGCGAAGCGCGGGTGTTCAATACTCCGATTCAAGAAGCGTACATCGTTGGCTCTACGGCTGGCATGAGTGCCGTGGGGGCCAAGCCGATTGTTGAAATTCAATTTGCCGATTACATCTGGCCGGGCATCAACCAACTGGTGGAAGAACTTTCGAAGAGCTGTTATTTAACGAAAGGAAAATTTCCGGTGCAAGCGTTGATCCGTGTGCCTATTGGCGCGTATGGTGGCGGTGGCCCTTACCATTCGGGAAGTATCGAATCGACATTGCTCAATATCCGGGGCATCAAAGTAGTGTATCCCTCCAACGCGGCCGACATGAAAGGATTGTTGAAGGCTTCATTTTATGATCCTAACCCAGTGGTGTTGCTCGAGCACAAAGGATTATATTGGAGCAAAGTGCCCGGCACACTCGATGCCAAGACTATTGAGCCCGATGAAAATTATATCGTGCCGCTGGGCAAAGCAACTATTGTTCAGCAGGCCAGCGAAGAAAAAATAAATTTAAGTGAAAGCGCTGTGGTGATCACGTACGGAATGGGCGTGTATTGGGCGAAGGAAGCATCGAAGAATTTTGATTCACGAATTGAAATTTTGGATTTGCGAACATTGAATCCGTTGGATTGGGAAGCGGTGAAATTTTCAGTCAAAAAACATGGACGTGTGCTGGTGCTTACCGAAGAGCCGCTGCTCAACTCGTTTGCCGAATCGCTGGCAGGCAGGATTTCAAAAGAATGCTTTCAATTTTTAGATGCACCCGTTTGGACTTTTGGTGCAGCCAACTTGCCTGCCGTTCCACTCAATGTGGATTTGGAAAAGATGATGTTGCCCAATGCCGAGAAAGTGAAATCAGAATTAGAAATGCTATTGAATTATTAACGGTTCTTTGAAAGTACAATTACGATTTACTTCTAACTTCTAACTTCTAACTTCT
>JAYWDN010000054.1:0-36335 GCA_043780615.1 Bacteroidota bacterium
CAACCGATGCAGGCATTTCCTGTGATTAAGGATTTGGTGACAGACGTTTCCATTAATTATCGCACTAAAAAGAAAATCAAGAAATTCAAACCTCGCCAGCCGGATGCACCCGATGGCACTTGGCGAATGGCGCAGAGTGATATTGATCGTGTACAAGAATTCAGAAAATGTATTGAATGTTTTCTTTGCCAGGATGTTTGTCATGTTTTGCGCGAACACTGGCTTCATGAAAAATTTGCAGGCCCACGGCACATGGTTTATGCAGCAGCGTTGGAGATGCACCCACTCGATGTGGAGGATAGGAGAGATGATCTGAAAGAAACCGCTGGCATTGGCTATTGTAACATTACAAAATGTTGCACCACGGTTTGCCCGGAAGGAATCACGATTACAGACAATGCTATCATTCCGTTAAAAGAGCGAGTGGCTGATAAATTTTATGATCCATTGAAAAGTTTATTCCGATTGTTTTCAAAAAAATCTTAATCTTAAAAATTATGAACCAAGTTAAAACAGAAGCGCAACAGGTTTTCAAATTGAAAGCATTGTCTCGAGATGGAATTGATGGAGCGTTGAGCAAAGCGGATCAGTACCGGTTGCTTAATCAGCCAAAGCTCGCTGAGAGTATTTGTCTTGATGTGCTTGATGTCGATAAGGCCAATCATAAAGCAAAAGTAATTTTATTGCTGGCGCTGACTGATCAATTTGGTCAGTCGTTCAGTGCAGCTGCCAAGCATGCAAACGATTTAGCGAAAAGCCTGCAAGATGAATATTCAATAACGTACTACACAGGCATCATTCGCGAACGCATGGGCACGGCCACATTAAATTCTGGAAACCCGGGCTCTAATTTTGACGCCTATGAGTGGTACATGGAAGCGATGGAGCTTTTTGAAAAATCGCAACCCCTTGCTCCGCCCTACAACAACGATGCTATTCTTCGTTGGAATACTTGCGCGAGGACAATCATGCAATACGATCTGAAGGAACGCCCGTATGAAAATTTTCCTCCGTTGGAATAATTATTTTATCAAGATTGAATTAAAATAAAACAAGATGGACTCCACTTTACTTACCACCAGCACTTCGCTTGAAGGCTACAAGATCACAAAGCAATTAGGATTGGTTCGCGGGATAACCGTTCGGTCGCGAAGCATTTTAGGAAATATGGCCGGAGGGTTCATGACCATCTTCGGTGGCAAAAGTTCGATCTACACCGAACTTTGTGAAAAGGCACGGGAAGAAGCTTTGCAATTGATGATCCAGCACGCCAAAGAAATTGGAGCGAACGCCATCATCAGCATGCGCTACGATGCCAACGAAGTGATGAGCGGCCTTACGGAAGTGCTTGCTTACGGAACAGCGGTGGTGGTTGAAAAAGTAAATTGAAAATAGCCGACCGGGTTGGCTTCAAATCTTTCTTCAACAAGGTTTCAAATGTCCTTTAGCCACTTATTTTTTGGGTGACTGTATTTAGAGATGCCCTTTATTATTTGATCACACGTTGGCTTTAGAATTCACCGACCGCATCACGATTGGTCCGTTCTTTTAAAATTATATCTTTCCAGCATCACCTTCCGTATCGGGATACCTTTAAGTTGCCGATAGTGCACTATCTGTGTGGACGATGGCTGGAGATCTAAAATAAAAAAAATCCCCTCGATTGAATCAAGGGGACTTCATTTGTTTGCGGTCCGGACGGGATTCGAACCCGCGACCTCCTGCGTGACAGGCAGGCATTCTAACCAGCTGAACTACCAGACCGTTAAACAGGGCGCAAAGATAACTTTGCAATCGGGGAATGCAAAAAAAATATTTGCGAATTGTGAAAACAACGAAAATTTCTGCAACGATCAAAACTCATTACCTTTGTCGGTTTACAAAAATGGGCATAGTTCCGAAATGAATTTTTCTGAAGATTTAGCACAGACATCGGTCTTTCATACGGTGGCTCAAGTGGCTGATCGCGTTGGCTTTGAAGCCTATGCGGTGGGCGGCTATGTGCGCGATCTGTTGTTGAAACGGCCGTGCAAAGACATTGACTTTGTGTGCGTGGGCAGTGGCATTGAGCTGGCCGAAGCGGTGGCCAAAGAACTGGGCGATGTGCCCGTGGCTACATTCAAAAATTTTGGAACTGCCTTGGTCAAGTACAAAGATTTTGATTTGGAGTTTGTTGGCGCGCGCAAAGAATCGTACCGCAGCGAATCGCGCAAGCCGATTGTGGAAAATGGAACGATCGAAGACGACCAGAAACGCAGGGATTTTACTATCAACGCGATGGCCATCAGTCTGAACAAAAAAAACTATGGAGAACTGATCGACCCGTTTGGTGGCGTGGCACATCTTGCCAAGAAGATGCTTCAAACCCCGTTGGATCCAGAGATCACTTTTTCGGACGACCCACTGCGGATGTTGCGCGCCATCCGGTTTGCCTCGCAGTTGAATTTCGATATTGAAGCCAACACGTTTGAAGCGATCACAAAAAATACTTCCCGGTTGAAGATCGTTTCGATGGAGCGCATTACGGATGAATTGAACAAAATCATTTTGTCGCCAGTGCCATCGTATGGATTCAAATTGCTTTTTCAGAGCGGGTTGCTGAAAGAATTTTTTCCTGAGATGATTGCCCTGCATGGCGTAGAGTATGTGGACAACAAAGCACACAAGGATAATTTTTATCATACGCTGCAAGTGCTCGACAATGTCTCGAAAGTGTCGGACGACCTGTGGCTGCGGTGGGCGGCCATCTTGCACGACATCGCCAAGCCGCTCACCAAGCGGTTTGAACCCATAGTGGGCTGGACTTTTCACGGGCATGAAGACAAAGGTGCGCGCATGACGCCCGGCATTTTCCGCAGACTGAAACTGCCGATGAATGAGAAGATGGATTTCGTGCAAAAGCTGGTGCGCCTTCACTTGCGGCCGATTGCGTTGGTGAAAGAAGTGACCGACTCGGCCGTGCGCAGATTATTGTTCGAGGCGGGCGAGGATGTGGACGCCCTGATGATGTTGTGCCGTGCCGACATCACTTCGAAGAATGCGGAGAAAGTAACGAAGTACTTGGGCAACTTTGAACGCGTACAAAAAAAAATGGCTGAACTGGAAGAGCGCGACAGCATCCGAAATTTTAAGCCGCCCATTGCTGGCGATGAAATCATGCGCTTGTTCAACCTGCCTGGCAGCCGCATCATTGGCGACATTAAAGAACAAATCAAAGAAGCTATCTTGGAGGGCGAGATAAAAAATTCACACAATGAAGCGATGGGGCTCTTGATGAAAATCGCAAAAGAAAAAGGATTGATCAACCAAAATGTAAACCAATAAACCGTTATGAAAAAAAGTGTCTTCGTTCTGATTTTAATTTCACTGACAGCAAGTGCGTGGGCGCAGAAGAAAAAGAAAAATGAAAAAGCCGAACCGGCCAAGCAAGAAACTCCTGCCCCAGTAGTGGTGCAGCAGCCAGTGGTCGCGAAAGACTCGTTGCCAAAAGTAAACCCGCTCACCAAACACTTTGCCATGAAGTATGGCATGGCCATTCAATGGAACGACTATGAAGTAGCCAAGAGCGCACTTTACGATTTGATCGTAGAAAACCCCGGCAACGATTCGCTGATCTATGATCTTGACGTTTATTATTACCAAAATCAAAAACACGCCCCAGCCGTGTTGGTGGCTCAAGAACTATTGAAACGCAACCCAAAAAATATGGCTGCTTTAGAGATTGCTGCCGTGGGCTATGAAAACTTGGGCGTGCTGGATCGCGCACTGCAAAACTACGAGAGCCTTTATTTGTTGCAGAACAATCCCGGCACGTTGTACAAAATGGCGTTCCTTCAATTTCGCTTGAAGCGATTTAAGGAAAGCGCTACTTCGGCCGATATTTTATTATCAGGCAAAGAAGCCGAGACCTTGAAGGTAAACTACAACGATGCCAGTGGCAAACCCAAAGAATATACCGTGAAGGTAGGGCTGTTGAATTTGAAAGGCATGTTGGCGCAAGAGCAAGGCGACAAGGTGGCAGCAAAGAAATTATACGAACAGACGTTGGCGTTGGCTCCAGATTTTGTGTTGGCCAAAGAAAACATGAGCAAGTTGAAATAACCGTGCAACCTTCTGACGATAGGGTTGTCTTCTGAAGAGAAAGTGTTTGCCAGATTCGACCCAACATAGCGCGGAAGTATTGATTGCCCGTTGCCGCCAAGGCGACCGGCAAGCATACCAACATTTGTACAAACAGTACAACCGTGCCATGTACAATGTGGGCTACCGCATCGTGAACAATGCCGATGAAGCCAAAGATGTGTTGCAAGATGCCTTCATCAGCGCGTTCAATAGTTTGGAATCGTACCGTGGCGACTCTGCTTTTGGCGCATGGCTAAAACGCATTGTAGTGAACAAGGCCATCAACGTGGTGAGGCGCAGGCGATTTGAGCGGATGCCCGAAAGCGAAAACTTTGACGTTCGCGAAGAAGAGACAGTCGATGAACTGGAAGGCTTTCCCTTCACCGTAGAAAAAGTAAAGAAGGCGATCGAACAATTGCCGGACGGTTATCGCGTTGTATTGTCACTGTATCTGTTGGAAGGCTACGACCACGCAGAGATCGGAGAGGTGCTCGGCATCACCGAGTCCACTTCGAAGTCGCAGTTTAACCGATCGAAAAAAAAATTAAAGGAAATTTTGGAAAGAGGTGCATTATGAAAAACACAAAAGACTCATTAAAAAAATTCATCGAAGCGAACCGCGAAGGCTTGGATGCACAGACACCGCCCGAAAGTGCGTGGCAAAAAATTGAGGCTTCGTTGCCACGTGCTTCGAAGCAGATTTTCTGGAACTCGGTCTCGTTTTGGCGCGCGGCTGCGGCACTGCTGTTTGGCCTGTCGGTTTATTTGATGATTGCAAAAAATGATTCAAGACCCAACAAGCAAGAAATTGCTGCACAACAAGGGTTTGCTGATTTGGAATCGTACTACAGTTTGCAGATCACCGAGAAGATGGACTTGGTGAACCACTACCAAGCACAGACTGGACTGACCGAAGACGAGGTGACGCAAAACCTGAAAAAATTAGAGGCGATGTATTTGGTGCTGAAAGAGGAATTGAAAAAAAGACCTGCTCAAGATGTGCGCGATGCACTAGTGTTAAATTTATTGGTGCGCATTGATTTGATCAACCAACAACTGCACAAATTAGATCAGCCCGCAATCAAAGAAAAAACCATTAGCAGTTAGGTGAAAAAACAAATGAGTGAGCGTCACAACACAGGTACCCCTCACCCTCACCTTAGCAGGTGTTCTTCATCTGCGTGTCTCCGTTTTGGGACGCTGCGCCTGATTCTAAAACTGCTCGGCCACCAAAGTTTTTTTTTGAAGTGAATTCCGTCAGCGTCCCCGAGACGGGAGACACTGCGGGAGATGCCTACAATTAATAAACTACCTCGCCTCACCTGCAAAATAAAGATTGTTGGAGAAGAACTCCAACAATGGCAGGGTAGTCCGACTGTCCGAAAATTGTGAACGGAACAAACATGAGTAACAAAATATTGAGTTTTATTCTATTCATGTCTGTCGCTTTTTAAGAATGGCACACAACTCGTTAATATACGCACCTGAGGTGAGTATATCCATCAATATATGGGGAATATACGCACCTCAAATTGTTTCTCTCTGGTTTAATAATTTTACACCACACCCTGCGCTTGCATGGCCTTGGCTACTTTGAGGAAGCCCGCAATGTTGGCGCCTATCATGTAGTTGCCGGGCTTGCCGTATTCTTTGGCTGCGGCCAATGCGGTGTCGTGAATGTTTTTCATGATCGCCACTAATTTGGCATCCACTTCTTCGCGCGTCCAGTTGTTGCCCATGTAGTTTTGCGTCATCTCCAAACCCGAGGTGGCCACCCCGCCCGCGTTGGATGCCTTGCCCGGGGCATACATCACACCGCCACTCAGCAAGGTGATGATGCCCTCAATGGTGGTGGGCATGTTGGCACCTTCACCCAGCAGCTTCACGCCATTCTTCACCAAGTTGGCGGCATCTTTGCCGTTCACTTCGTTTTGTGTGGCGCACGGAAATGCACAATCGGCTTTCACGTTCCACAGCGGACTGTGATCGGCTTTTGCATCCACATCTTGGTAAACGCATTTGTATTTGTCGGCATATTCTTTTATACGGCCTCTGCGGTTGTTCTTCAAGTCTTTTAAAAACTCTAATTTTTCTTGCGTGATGCCCGCCTCGTCAATGATGATGCCGTTGGAGTCGGAGGCGGTGATGGCTTTGCCGCCAAGCTGTATAATTTTTTCGATGGCATACTGCGACACGTTTCCCGATCCAGAAACCAAACACGTTTTTCCTTTGATGGAACTGCCACTGTTTTGCAACATATTTTCTGCGAAGTAGATCAGCCCGTAGCCAGTCGCTTCGGTGCGGATCAAACTGCCGCCCCAGCCAATGCCTTTGCCCGTGAGCACTCCGGTAAATTCATTTTTTATTTTTTTGTAGGCTCCAAATAAGTAGCCGATCTCGCGGCCGCCCACACCGATGTCTCCGGCCGGCACATCGAGGCGGTGGTTGATGTGGCGCGCCAGCTCGCCCATGAATGCCTGGCAAAAGCGCATCACTTCATTTTCCGATTTTCCTTTCGGGTCAAAATCACTTCCGCCTTTTCCGCCACCCATCGGGATGCCCGTGAGTGCATTTTTAAAAACTTGTTCGAAGGCCAAAAATTTCAACACACTTTGTGTTACCGATGGATGGAAGCGCAAGCCTCCTTTGTAGGGGCCGATGGCACTGTTCATCTGCACGCGGTAGCCGCGGTTTACCTGCACGGTGCCTTTGTCATCTACCCAGTTGACACGAAATGAAATCAAGCGCTCGGGCTCCAACATTCTTTCTAAAAGTTTCAACCGGACAAATTCTGGGTGACGTTCCAGCACGGGCATCACCGAAATGATCACCTCCTCGGCAGCCTGCAAAAATTCGGGCTCGTTGCTGTTGCGTTGTTTTACTTGCGAAAGAATGTCTTGATGGTTCATAAGAATAGTTTAAGGGAGAATTGGATTTTATGTTGGTTCATACGCTGAAATATCGGGATTTGATTTGTATTTTCCTTGCGATGAAGTACGAGGCAGAATTCAGTTTGTGATCAGTGATCTATATGGCAACACTATATGTTTTCGAAACACGAAAACAAAAAATGCAAACGATACCCCCGATCCGATAAACATACCGACCAAAATATCGAAGGGGTAATGCACACCCAAATAAATCCGCGAAAGCGCTACAAGTGATGCCCATAAAAACATGGGGACAAAAACAAGCCAACGAGGAAACAATAATAACAACGCCATGGCCGATGCAAACGCTTCGGTGGTGTGGCCCGAGGGGAGCGAGTAGCCACCGCCCACGCTGAGTTGCACAATGCGCGCGTCCACTTCGTAGGGGCGTGGCTCTAAAAATGTTTTCTTCATCATCAATGAAATCAATCCGGCCACGGCTATGCTCAACAACACATAGAGCAATGCGAGGCGGTTTTGTTTTTTGTTTGTGCTGTTGAACTCGCGCACCACGGTGATCACCACGGGCACGCCAATACTCACGTAGCTGATCGAATCAGAAATAAATTGAAACACCCTTACGGTGAATGTGGCTTCTGGATTTTGCCACGCAGCAATAAAATCAAGTTGGGGCAAGTAGTGCACCACCCCCATACAGGCGATGAGTGCGGTTAAAAAAATAATTATGCGTTGGGGGATGATGGCGGTGGGCATGGAAAATAATTGGTGCCTGCAAATATACTTTTAGCAAACCGAAACCTTGCCGCATGGCGATTAGTGAATAAGCTCTGTGTTTGACAGTTAATGAATCGATTTCATACTATTATTTATAAAAACATTATACTTTTTCAATTTTATGTTAAAAAATAACCCTGAAATCATAAAAATATCTTTCTTTGCAGCAGAAACGAGTAAAAAACAAACCACTATGGCAAAATTACGATTCGAAGCACTCAAAAAACTGAATGAACGCCCCAAAATCCATGTGGAACTGCCCACGCCCAACATTTCTCAGTTTTTTGGCGAGAATGTGTTTGGCAGCGAACAGATGCGCTCCACGTTGGCGCCAGCTGTTTTCAAAAAGGTAAGCAACGCCATTAAAAATCACGAGAAGATTGATGAGGCCACTGCCGATGCTGTTGCTTCGGCCGCAAAAAGTTGGGCCATTGCCAAGGGCGCAACGCACTTCACGCATTGGTTTCAACCCCTCACGGGCGGCACGGCCGAGAAACACGATTCGTTTTTTGATGCCCTTTCGGGAATAGAAAAATTTAAAGGCAGCGAGCTCGTGCAGCAAGAGCCCGATGCTTCTTCGTTCCCCAGTGGCGGCATACGCAGCACCTTTGAAGCGCGCGGCTACACGGCCTGGGACCCTACCTCGCCCATGTTTTTGTATGGACGCACGTTGAGCATCCCCACCGTTTTTGTTTCGTACACAGGCGAAACCCTCGATGCCAAATCGCCCTTGCTCAAAGCACTCAAGGCAGTAGATGTAGCGGCCACCAACGTGTGCCAGCTTTTTGATAAAGACATCCAGCATGTAGTCGCTTCGCTGGGCGCAGAGCAAGAATATTTTGTGGTGGACGAAGCACTGTACAACGCGCGCCCCGATTTAGTGATGGCCGGCCGCACCGTGTTTGGCCATGCGCCTGCGCGCGGCCAGCAAATGGAAGATCATTATTTCGGCACGATCCCATCCCGTGTTTATGATTTCATGCGCGATTTTGAAATCGAATGTTGGAGGCTCGGCATCCCGGTGCGCACGCGCCACAACGAAGTAGCCCCGAGTCAATTTGAAGTGGCACCGATGTTTGAAGAAGTGAACGTGGCCAACGATCACAATCTTTTGATGATGGACGTGATGAGCCGCGTTGCCGAAAAGCACGACTTGAAAATATTGTTCCACGAAAAACCTTTTGCCGGAGTGAACGGCAGTGGCAAGCACAACAACTGGTCGCTCATCACCGACACGGGCGTGAACCTCTACGCTCCCTCCAGTTCGGCCCGCGATAACTTACTCTTCCTCACATTTCTCATCACCACCATCAAGGCCGTGCACGAGCATGCCGATTTGCTGCGCGCAAGTATTGCTACACCGGGCAACGATTTTCGCTTGGGTGCAAACGAGGCCCCGCCCGCCATCATGTCGGTGTTCATCGGCACACAGATGACGGCCGTGCTCGATGAGTTGGAGAAAAAAGGAAATGTGAAAATCGAGAAGGGCGACAACATGTACATGAAGCTGGGCATCGACCAGATCCCTGAAATTATTTTGGATGCCACCGACCGCAACCGCACTTCTCCGTTTGCCTTCACGGGAAATAAATTTGAATTCCGTGCCGTGGGCAGCAGCGACAACTGCGCCACCGCCATGTCGGCACTGAACTTGATTGTGGCCGACCAACTCAACAAGTTTTATGATGAAGTGAATAAGCTGATTGGCAAGGGTGAAGAAAAGCGGTTGGCCGTGGTGACGGTGCTGCGCAAGTACATCAAAGAATCGAAAGATATCCGCTTTGAAGGCGATGGCTACTCGGACGAGTGGGTGAAGGAAGCTGCGAAACGCAAACTCGGCAACGTAAAAAATATGCCAGGCGCACTCGATGCCTATCTCACCAAAAAATCAGTTGCACTTTTTGAAAAGCACGGAGTGTTTTCGCACAAAGAAGTAGAAGCGCGCAACGAGATCCGATTGGAAAGCTACATCAAGCGTGTGCAGATCGAAGCGCGTGTGATGGGCGACATTGCCATGAACCATTTGATACCCACCGCCATCAACTACCAAAGCAAACTCATCGAGAATGCCAACGGACTGAAAAGCTTGGGCATTGATAATAAAACGGTGATCCAAACGATCAAAGAAATCTCGAACTATATCGACACGATCAAGAAGAACACCCGCGCGATGATTGAGGAGCGCAAGCGCATCAACCAGATTACTGACACGCACAAGCGTGCGCTTGCTTACTGCGATGACATCAAAGAAAAATATTTTGAGGTGATCCGCAATGCAGCCGATGAACTGGAGTTGTTGATAGACGATGAAGACTGGCCGTTGGTGAAGTACAGGGAGCTATTGTTCTTGCGATAAATATCAATTCTTTTCGCCTTAGTGCCTTTGCGGTTTAAAATTTACCGCGAAGACGCAAAGTTTTTTAATTGCACCTCAATTTTTCTCCAATAATTCTAAAATAGCTTCGCGGAGCAACTCCGGATGTTGCCACGGCACAAAATGATTCATGTCGTCTTTGACGATCAACTCTACCGTGGCAGCGTTCACCAACATTCTCTTAGCAAAATCGGCATTGCCCGGTGCTACCAAATTATCTTTCTTCCCTTGGATGACTTTCACAGGGCACGTGATGTTTTTCCAGAGCGGCATCATTTCTTGCAACTCTGGTTTGAGTTTGTAAATCTCGAGGTTTGAAGCACGGAAGGAGCGGGGCATCACCCAACTTAAAAACGGTGTGGCCAAGGGCGCACGGAACCAGGTTTCGTTGGGCTCCAGGTCGGGATCGATGGAGCCAGCCACGATCACCAAACCATCAACGAGCGATTGATAATCCATGGCCATGCGCGCAATCACGGGCCCGCCCAGGGAGTGGCCTACCAAAATAATCGACTTATTGTTTTTATATTTTTCTAAAATAGGCTTGAGGTATTGTGCCTGTTTTGCCAAGGATTTTTCGGCATAGCCAAAATTTGAATGACCAAAGCCAGCGCGATCAACCGTGATGAGTTGGGCGCGTTTCAACAACACCGTGTCGGCCATGAAATCGATGAAGGCACTGAGCGAGCCGGGCGAGCCGTGCACAAAAATAACGAGCGGCAAATGCTCATCGCCTACGTGCAAGTAATTGATGACGCGCCCTTTGCCAACCGCATATTCGTGAAGCGTTCCTTTCTGTTCTTTATTCAAAAAGAATTGATCCACCTCCGATTTGCTCATCCGAAACTGCATGCACGAATCCATTAGAAAGAGCAGTCCACCTGAAATAAAAATGGTAATGGCCAGTGCTCGTAATTTTTTATTTTGCGAAAGGATCACTGGGCGCGAAGGATTTTTTTATAATTCACCGAATTGTTGAGCACCTCCACCGCCTTCGTCACTTCTTCATCGCGACTGAGCATAAACTCGGCTGCGCCTCGTTCAAAATAATACCTCGACACGATTTCGTGTTCCAACAAAAGTTTGATTTGATCTTTATAAATAATGTAATCGCTCTGATGGATTTCAGTCAACTTCTGTTGAAGTTGAGCAACCTGTGATTTAATCAGCGACAAATATTGTTCGCGTGCCGCTTCTTGCTCCAATTCTTTTAACCCTGACTCCACCGCAGTTTTATATTCTGGTTTCTTGCCGCTCATCCAGTTTACAAAATCCTGGTACTCGGGGGTGCTGAGCGAAAAACTTTTTGGCTCGGCAATGGCCGTGTGTTTTAAAACATACGCAGAGGCATAATCAAAAATATAACCTTGGCGCACCAGCGCATGGGTCATGCTCGGTTGTTCATCGGCAGCGCGCGCAACATCGGGCTCAATACCACCCCCATCGTGCACCACTCGGCCTCGCGAAGTCTTGAATTCTTTTTTGATCGAATCGGGCACGCTGCTCACGCTGCCATCGGCCCTGCGGTGCGTGTAGTCTAACACTTGAATGCAGCGGCCACTCGGTGTATAATATTTTGCGGTGGTGATCTTCACATACGAGTTGTAGATAAACGGCCGCCCCATTTGCACCAGCCCCTTGCCGTACGATCGCTCGCCAACAATCACGGCACGGTCATAGTCTTGCAGCGTGCCCGCCACAATCTCTGAAGCCGAGGCGCTGCCACGGTTGATAAGGATGGCCAATGGAATAGTTTCGTCAAGCGGATTGTTTTGTGTTTCGTAATCGCGGTTTTCACTTTTGCCTTTGGTGGCCACCACTAATTTTCCTTTCGGGATAAAAAAATTACAGATGTCAACGGCTTCGTTTAAATGTCCGCCCGGGTTGCCCCGAATGTCGAGGATGATTTTTTTTGCGCCCTGCTCTTTCAGCGATTGGATTCCTTTTTTTAATTCTTTGCTGCAGTCGGTAGTGAATTCGCTCAGTTGAACCAAGCCGATTTCTTGCGAAGGGATCATCCCAAAATAAGGCACACTGTTGATTTTTATTTTTTCGCGTTTGAATTCCAATTCAATCAGTTGGGCTTGCCCTAACCGCTTCACACTCAATCGCACCATTGAGCCCACTTGCCCTTTCGTCAAGCGGCTGGACTCATCGATGGGAATTTTTGACAAGTCGATGCCGTTGATTTTGATGATCTCATCGCCAATGCGCAACCCGTTTTTATAAGCCGGGTAATTTTCATAGACCATGTTCACCACCGTGCGCTTGCCAATGTTGATGGTGGATGCGCCAATGCCACCGTACTGTCCCGTGTTCAAGGTGCGATAGTCTTCCACTTCATCTTCAGGGATATAATTGGTGTACGGATCAAGCGTGTTCATCATCGCCTCGATGCCGTTGCGCGCCAGCAGGTTGGGGTTCACCTCGTCCACGTAGAGGGCGTTCACTTCTTTGAAAAGTGACCCGAATATTTCAAGGTTCTTGGCCAGTTCAAAAAAGCGATCGGCCGGGGGGGTGAAGGAAAATAAAATCAACCCAGCCGAAACTACAGAAAATATAACTATTTTTTTCCTCATGCAATGGATTACAGAAACAGAAACGGCTGCAAGTTACGCTAAGTTTCAATTTATAAACTGCGGATATTTTTTGAAGGGTAGAATAAGCATCTGCCACTTTAAAAAGTGTCTTGACGCTTATAAAAATCTTAAAACTTATCAGGGATCTGCACTATGCGCACCACAATTTCGTGCGGGTCGCCATCTTTGTCGAGCAGGCTGAACTTTACCATCGGGTTGTCGCGGTTGATGTTCGTCTCTACGTGAATGATTTCGTTTCCCTGCAAGTGTTTTTCAATTTCTTTTTGCACGATGAAGAGCGCGTTGGCCAAATCGATTTCGAGCGGACTGGGATTGTAGGAGGAAGTCTTCATCTAATTAATTCAAGATTCAAAATCTTACATTCAAAATTCAAGCTCAAATTAAGTTGACTATTGAATTTGTAATTTCTTCACCATCGGATTAAAGCAGAAGCCCACGTGAAGCCGCTGCCAAATGCCGCCAAACAAAGTACGTCATTTTCTTTGATTCTTCCTTCGGCCCATGCTTCGCTCATCGCAATGGGGATGGAGGCGGCTGTGGTGTTGCCGTAGCGCATGATGTTGTTGTAAACCTGGTCATCGCGCAACGCCAATTTTTGTTGGATGTACTGGCTGATGCGCAAGTTGGCTTGGTGCGGCACCAGCAAGTTGATGTCTTCTTTTTTCAGGTTATTTTTTTCTAATGCCTCGTTGATTACTTCGATAAACCGTACCACCGCGTGTTTGAATACTTGACCTCCATTCATCACTACTTTGAATGAGGTGGTGTCTAAAATTTGTTCGGGCTGCCGCTCGGCATGCGGCCTGCTGCTGCCCGGATCTTTTACATAGAGTTCTTCGGCAAAGCGGCCATCGGAGTGGAGGTGTGTGGAGAGCACACCTGCTTTGTCAGCGCGTTGCAAAATAGCGGCACCTGCACCATCGCCAAAGATCACGGCTGTGTTGCGTCCACGCGTGGTGATGTCAAGGGCGGTGGATTGAATCTCGGCACCCACCACCAAAATGGTTTTGTACATTCCTGTTTTTATAAATTGATCGGCCACCGAGAGCGCATAAATAAAACCAGAGCAGGCATTGCGAATATCGATGGCGCCAATGCGTCCGTCCAAACCCAATTCGCGTTGTAATAAAACGCCCGAGCCCGGAAAAAAATAATCGGGCGTGATGGTGGCAAACACAATAAAGTCAATATCGCTTTCGGTGAGGGTGGCATTTTTCAACGCCATGCGCGTAGCCTTGGCGGCCATGTTCGCAACGGTATCGGTGGCCGGGTCGATCCATCTGCGCTCGTTGATGCCCGTGCGCTCGATGATCCACTCATCGGTGGTCTCCATCAGGTTGGAGAGGTATTGATTGGTGATCACAGTTTCGGGAACGTGGTGGCCAAGGCCAACGATCTTTGAAGAATGCATGTGCGATTTTTTAACAGACGTGAATTTAAAGAAATGTTATGGAATTGTTTTTTGCTTTGTCTAACCTCTAATTAAAGGTAAGTAGTGATAGCGGATTTTGTCAGTCGAAATAGTTATCAAGCGCGCCTCGTATTATTTTATCTTCCAAAGAAGGTAGATTGGATTTTAAAACCGATTTGCTCCAGTAACGGAACAAGGCTCGGTGGAAGATTTTCATCCAATAAAAAAGTCATGAAGCCTTTTGCAGAGGGATGTATTTATCCTGCATCATCGCAGCCGCAAAGGCAATTGCTTCTTGCCCATCTTCTTTGGAAAGAAATAGGAAATCGATTAAAAATTCTTCTATCGACATCCCGATCGCGAAGTAGGACAATACAGATGAAACCGCCATGCGTGTGCCTTTGATACAGGGTTTGCCAAAGCTAATTTCAGGGTTGGCAGAGATACGCGGGAAATCTGGATGAATAAATTCCATTTGTTAGCGAAGATACAAAGTTTTGTGGATTAAGGTTGTCAAACCTTCAAAACCCAAACCCGAAAGTCACGCGCCAAAAAACATTGTCAACAGGTTTTAAAAAAGTGTAGGGGCCGTAGCGATAAAACACGGCACCGCCCACGCTCCAGTAGGCCACGTTCACATACTTTCCTCGGAAGAGGCTGTTCAGCCCAAGGCCGGACTCCACAAAACCTTTGTCGAAACTTTGGATCACGGGCCCGGTGTGCGCCTGTTGGTTTTCAAGTTGGCCTACGCCCATGTTGTGGTAGGCCACCAACTCGGGCTTGGAATATTTTTTGTTGAGCAGCACATTTCCAAAATTGTGCGAGAGAAAAACCGAAGCATACTTCGATGCCGTAAATTCATAAAGCCCCATCGTCTGAAAATAATTTTCGATGTACTGGCTGGTGGCGCTGGCACCTCGGCCGTTGTACAATTTTCCGTAAGGGGCAATGCCGTTCACCATTCCCGTTGCAAAAAAGAAATTTGTTTTGCCACCGTAGCGGTGCTTCAGCCTTTGCTTGGCGGTGAAATCCAACCGGGTGTAATTAAATTGTTGAGTGCCCCACAGCGGAGCGGCCTGGGCGAATGAAAAGGTGAGCACGGGAAACTGCTGCCCCAGAAAAATCTTTTTTCCGTTCAGGCTCATGTAATTTTCGGCATGCACATAGCGAACCACAAAACCTGTTTCGGCAATCAAAAATTTTGTGAGCGATTCATTGTTCAATTGCAGTGTGTAGTTGTACGTGGGCGTGATCTCGCTGCGCGAAACAAAAACGGTGGCGTGAACATCAGGCATCAGGCGGTAGCCCAGTTCGCCTTTGTACTGTTCGATGCGGTCGTACTGCGAGGAGACCCACGTGCGAAAACTTTCATTGCCGAGCAATTGCCCTTCGTGCACGAGGTGCGAAGAGCCCGTTTCATAAATGTCGGTGGCGTAGGAGAGCCGCAAGAAAAAATCTTTGTTGAGGTTGAAATTGAATTTCATCTCGCCACCGTATTTCCATCGCTGGTCGCGAAAACCATAGCCCGCATAGCCGCCCAGCCGCAGCCATTTCGAAAAACGGTTGCTGGTGTAGAGGCCCGCGCCCAACCGAAACTGTTCGTATTTGTTCACCCGACTGATTTGATTGAGATTCAATTCTAAAGGACCGATAGGCACGGCCTGTGTGGCCACCGCCTCGATGAACTTATCAAGAAATCCAAGTTTATATTTTTGAAAAACGGAATCGATCAGTACATAAGTGCGCGCTTCTTTTTTGTCCAACAAATTATTTCGGTAATGCTCAAGTGTCAATTTATTTTCTTGTGGCTTTGGCAAGGTAAGATCAACGTTGATGTCGCCAAACGCTGAACGCTTTAGTGGCGGATTGATTTTTATTTCCTTAAAAAAGCTGCGGTGCTGTGCGATAAGGTACCGCCCAAAAAATTTATAGTTGCGAAAGTCCAAGTCGGTATTCAGTTGCACCGGAAACCAATGACCCCCTACCTTTTCATAATTTTGCTGGATGCGGATGGTGGTGAGCGCCAAGGTATCAGCAGACGAGGCAATTACATTTTTAATGGCAAAGCCATCGGTACAAATCGAGAGCATGCCTTTCATTCCATTGAAAAACTTATTAGGCTGTGGTTTGAACTGGATAATGTACACCGTGTCTTGGCCGAGGTAAGCCGTGTCGGCCAAAACAAAATCGTAGCGGTTGAACGTGCCACGGCTCACCGGGTTGATAAAATCTTTGCCGAGCAGCGAAATATTGTCGCTGTAAAATGAAAACGGTTGGTAGTCGGTGGCTACGTTGGTGAAGATCGGGCTTTTGTAGCCTGACACTTGCAAGGCCAAGAGTTTTTCTTTCGCCTTGTCGGGATTGATGACTTGTTTTTCGGTGACCGATTCACTTAGAAAAATGTGCATGGTTCTCATGGTACTATCAAAGGACAACAACTCCTTTTGATTTTTTTTGAGCTTCACGGTGTCATTTCTGTTTTTCAATTTTTGAATAACCGAATCGTCATGCGCAGAGGGCGCACTCAGTGTAACCAAAAATTTATTGTACGAAATGTATTGATACGATTTTAAATGGATCGGATCGTTTTGTTTTTTGTTGGCCACAGCTTGGCGGATAATTCGAAAGGCGGGGTTTTCTTCTTCCTTTCCGGTAACGGCCACTTCGCGCAGCAGCGTAGAGGCAGGCTGCAACGCAATTGTTTTATGAGTTTTAAAATAAGAGAGAGGCAACGCTATTCGCTGATAGCTTACGTGCGAAATGTAAACTAGGCCATTGTATCCTTGTGGAAAAGTAAGCAGAAAATTCCCTTCGATCTCGGTAGTGGTTCCACTCCGTCCGTTTTCCAATGTGAGGTTGGCAAACGCAATTGGCTGGCGCGATAGGCTGTCAATCACTTTACCCTGAATGGTGGTTTGGCCTGATGCCGATGAAAACAAAAAGGGTGTCATGAACGTGAGAAAAAAAATGCGGATGCTCATGAGCGGTCTAACGGATCAAATGTAAAAAGTCTCAATCTTCAATAAAACCGTCATTGCGAGCATCAGCGGGGATGGCGTGCAAGAGCGAAGCAATCTCCATGGGATCGCTTCGACCATCCCACCCCCCACGCTGGTTCTCGCGATGACGAGCACATTTAGTTAAAGCACAATGTTCACAATTTTTCCGGGTACGATGATCACTTTCTTAGGGACTTTTCCCTCCGTCCATTTTTGCACGGCCTCTGAGGCCAGCACAATTTTTTCCATGTCGGCTATCGGCATATCGAGCGCAAAATTCATTTTCGCCCGCACTTTTCCGTTGATGGAGATCGGGTATTCAAAATCATTTTCTTTTAAATACTCTTCCTTGAAGATTGGATACGTTGCATTGATTATAGAGTCAGCGTGCCCGAGTTTCTCCCAAAGTTCTTCGGTGATGTGCGGAGCGTAAGAAGCCAGCACGATTGTAAGCGACTCAAGAATTGCGCGCTTGTTGCACTTGAGCGATGACAACTCATTGGCGCAAATCATAAATTCGCTCACCGAAGTGTTGAATGAGAAATGCTCCACATCGTACTCCACTTTTTTGATCACTTTGTGCAAGGCTTTCAATTCTGCTTTCGTTGGCTCGGCATCTACCACATTCCAGTTGCCAAGGTTGTCGTGGAATAAATTCCAGAAGCGTCTTAAAAATTTATAGACACCATCAATACCGCTCGTGCTCCACGGCTTGGAAGCCTCCAACGGACCGAGGAACATTTCATATAAACGAAGTGTGTCTGCTCCGTAAGATTCAATTATTTCATCAGGATTAACCACATTATATTTTGATTTGGACATCTTCTCAACAACCGATTTAGTGGTGAAAACATAGTCTGCGTCCTTACTATTATATGGAAAAAATACCTTATCCTTGAAATAGCCATTTGAGCAGAAAAAAATCGCATTTGAAAAGTCAGTTCTCCATTCAACAAACTTCAATAAATCCAGTTTCTCGCTTTCGACCATCGAAATATGAACGTGCATTTCCCCAATACCTTCTAAAGACTTGCCAGGATTTCTTCTATAATAGTCATCAACGCAATCTTTACTATAAAAAGCAACAATATCATCTTCAAATGACAATCCCTTTAATCCATTTTCTCCAGGAACAAAGTAGGTGTTAGATGACATAATTGTGGAAATTGTGTCGCCACTGTTAGTCCCCGAAAAATAAATCAATTGAGATGTTCCTGTAATCTTCCCCTGATTGATCAACTTCTTAAATGGCTCATCAAAATTCAGATAACCTAAATCGTGGAGGATTTTTGTCCACAGGCGTGAATACAACAAATGCGCTACGGCATGTTCCGATCCACCGATGTAAACATCCACCTGGTTCCAGTAGTCGAGCGTTTTTCGGTTGGCAAATTCTTTGTCGTTGTGTGGATCCATGTAACGCAAAAAATACCACGCTGCTCCGGCATGCGTTGGCATGGTGTTGCTGTCGCGCTTGGCGTTGAGAGAAAAATGAATCCACTCTTTCAAGTTGGCTAAAGGTCCTTCGCCATTTCCTGAAGATTTAAAATTATCAGTATCGGGCAATGTCAGCGGCAACTCTGTTTCGTTCATTGCATACGGCACGTCATCGCGATAAACTACGGGGAACGGCTCGCCCCAATAACGTTGACGGCTCCAACCTGCATCGCGCATTTTGTAATTGATCTGGCGTTTGCCAATTTCTTCTTCTTCGATTTTGCTGATCACCACATCAATGGCTTTGTGCATGACCATCCCGTTAAGGAAATCTGAATTTTCAAGAATGGCATCTTTGGTGGGATTGGCATCCGTTCCGTTGAAATGACTTCCGATAATATTGGTGATCGGAATATTAAAGTGCTTCGCGAATTTAAAGTCGCGCTCATCGCCACACGGTACAGCCATGATCGCGCCCGTGCCGTAGCCAGCCAGCACGTATTCGCTAATCCATACCGGAATCTGTTTTTTATTAAATGGATTGATCGCGTAGGCTCCGGTGAAACACCCGGTAATTTTTTTTACTTCCGCCATGCGCTCGATTTCAGAGCGGCTCTCCACATATTTCAAATAGTTGCCAACTTCTTCAATGTGTTCTTTGGTAGTAATTCTTTTCACGAGTTCATGCTCTGGGGCGAGCACCATGAAGTCAACTCCGAAGATGGTGTCGGGGCGGGTGGTGAAGACTTTGATGACCTCACCCCCCGACCCCCTCTCCAAAAGAGAGGGGGAGGTGAGTGCTTCTTTGATTTTGTGCAACACCCCTGAAATATTGTTGAGTACTTCATCATTGGTAAAACGAATCACATCGAAACCTTCGTCTTTAATGATTAGCTCTCTTTCCTTATCTTCTCGTTTTTGATTTTCATGGATCGCCCCATCTACTTCTATAACTAATTTTTTCTCGAGGCAAGCAAAGTCCGCAATAAACTGCCCGATGGCGTGTTGCCTTCTGAATTTGAAACCGGTATTTTTATTTCTGATCGCTTGCCATAAATTATCTTCCGCCTCGGTTGGATTTTTTCGATGATCACGAGCATTTTCTTTTAGCGCATCCCATGTTTTTTCATCCGTAGTAAAAACAAAATCTTGTGCATGAACCTCACTCGAAGTTGCACTGAAATTATTTTGTGCGTCACCCCTCTCTTCTGGAGAGGGGCTGGGGGTGAGGTCAGAAGGGGTGAGGCGAAACTCCACCACCGCCCCCCCACTTTTTCCAATCCAGTTGCGCTGAATCTCCTTCATCGAATCGCTAAAGTCGATTTGCTCTAATCCACTCAGCAGCCGCTCGGCATATTCGGTGATGCGCAAACTCCACTGGCGCATTTGTTTTTTCACTACGGGGAATCCACCGCGATAGCTCACGCCATTGATCACTTCGTCATTGGCCAGCACGGTGCCCAATGCTTCGCACCAATTCACATCGGTGTAAGCGAGGTAGGCCAAACGATATTGCATTAAAATTTCCTGACGCAGTTTTTCATTGAAAGCTTTCCATTCCGTGGGAATGAATGTGACTTCACCGTTAGGTAATTTGAATTTTGAATTTTGAAAAGGATACTCGCCATTTCCTTCGCTTTCAAAAATCGAGATGAGTGTAGTGAGGTGTTCTGCTTTGTTGCTTTTGCGATTGTACCAACTGTCAAAAATTTGGAGGAATATCCATTGCGTCCATTTATAATATTTCGGATCGCACGTTTGTACTTCGCGGCTCCAGTCGTAGCAGAAACCAATCTTGTCTAACTGATTTTTGAAATTTAAAATATTCTCTTGTGTTGACTTGGCCGGATGCACACCATGTTCAATCGCATATTGTTCGGCCGGCAAGCCGAACGCATCAAAGCCCATCGGATGCAACACATTGAATCCTTTCAGCCGCTTGAAGCGCGCCACAATATCCGATGCGATGTAGCCCAGCGGATGGCCCACGTGCAAGCCCGCACCCGAAGGGTAGGGGAACATGTCGAGCACATAATATTTTGGCTTAGAGGTGTCTTCAATTACCTGGTAAACGTTGCGCTCTTTCCATTTATCGCGCCACTTATCTTCAATCCGTTTGATCTCTTCCTTGCTATAATCGGCCATAATCTAAAAAAATGAACAGCAAAAGTAATTTAAACTTGTCAACTGTCCTCGAATGCTGAAGGCTTGTGATTCAAAATTCAATGTCGCAGTTTTCTTCCTCACCCACTGAACACCTACGTTAGAATAAGAAAGTGGATCCTCTCCCTTGGGAGATGGTGGCAGAAGAGTTCGTCTATCAAAGCGTGAAGTGGGTGAGGGCTGGATGCAAAAAGTCAGGCTATTACTCGTTTTTGTAGAGGTCATCGTAGGTGAGCCGCGTGCTTGGCCGAGGTTTACTTTTGATCAGGCCGAGGTGGAGCGCAAGTGCCCAAGCCATCAATAGAAAACAGGTGCTGTACCCAACACTGAAAATGAAAGGATCGTACGTTGAAAAGCCTTCGTACACAAAAATATCGTAGCTAAAGAGTAGGGTGCCAAGCACAATCGACAAGGTGAGCAGGCCAGAGCCAACGCGTTCGTTTACCCAAGCGCGGATCACCGTGAAGCAACTGAACAGCAACAACACTGCCGATACGATTAGATAAAGATTAAGCCAATGGGTGAAAGCGAGTGGTGAAACAAACAAAGTGAAAGCCGTGAACAGGATGTTGCAAAAAACCAACCCGTATTTGAAAAAAATATTGGATTCGTTGTGAAAGAGCTGACTCAAAAATAAGATGGCCCATGTCATGGTGAGGTACAGCCCAATGTATTCGATGCGCACCATGGTGTTCCAATCAAAGTCGGGAAAAAATGTAATGAAAAGGTACAGGTTTGAAAACAAGGAGCGCACTGACCAGGTCAAGCAGAGAAGCGCAAAGTAAAAGGTCGCCTTTTTTTTGTTGCCGCCAGCCGAAAGAAACAAAAAAAATAAGCCTACCGAAAAAAGTACGACCGATTCGGCAAGGTTGCTCACTTTGGCAATGCTTCGTTTGAAATTCATTAAAGCTGAACTTCCCAAATAGAGGGGCTCTTTAATGCCTCCTTTGTCGTGATGGAAGTTGGCGATTTGCAAAACCAACGACAAGGAATCAGTCGGTTGTTCAAACGCTACTGTCTGCGGCATCCATTGTGGAATGCATTCTTCTTTGGATTTGCCCACGGTTCCATTTTCCGCAATCAATTTTCCATTGGCCCACAGCCGGTAGCTGGAGTAGATTTGTGGCAACGATAGCGACAACTCTTTTTCGTGTGGAGACGGCAGTACTACCAGCAATGAATAGGTGCCAAAGCCCAGACCGCCTTCGTTGTTTGGTTTTGTTTTCCATGCTTCGGGAAAGTTCACAATTTCCCCTTCTGCCAATGTGCTTTCCCTCGGATTGAGAAGTTGGCCTTCATAGAATTGGCTAAGCCCAATTAACGGCAATGGCGAATTGCTGAGCGGCCATTCGTGTGCATCAATCACGCCCGGCAAAATCACAGGCGCAGTCGATTGCGAATAAGCAACTTGGGCGGAGAGCAAAAACAACGTGAGCACGGCTCGATGAAATAGTGAAATGTTCATGCGGTAAATTACATTATAATAATATAGTGCGGGTAAAACTCAGTTGGTCACCAGCCAGTTGTCCCATTCAAGGGCAATTGAAAACAAAAGCAACGCAAACATAAACATGGCCACAAGTTGGTGAAGCAAGGGCGTTGATTTTTTTAAAATGGCAATTGACAAGAGCAAAACTAAAACGATGCTCGGGCCAATTAAATCTTCTGCAACATAGTTGCGAATGAACAAATTGTCAAGGATGGAGAGCAGCGCAAGCATGGCACCAAACAAAAATATCCTTCGGTAGTTTTCGAAATAAAATTTCTTCAGATCGATCGTGCCCTCGCTGAACCCAAACGGAAAGAGCAACCGCGCCAACACAAACAAGACTACCGGGTAGAGTAAAATAAACAAGAAAACGGGAAGCCGCCATTTCTCGAAACTGCGCAGCTGGTAAATCACCCACCACTCTTGCACGTGCAGTACCAGCACCAGAAAAATCCATACCAAGTGTGGCCAATAAATTTTTACGCGTTCATTTTGATGCACCAAGTCGGCAATGCCCGTGAGGATTTGCGTGACACCCAACCCTAAGATGATGGAAATAAAAACGGTGACGTATTCAAAAGCACTGATCATAGGCAAGGCTACTCAATATATTTTAGTGGTTCTAAAAATAGGTTTTATTTGTTGATTTTATTGGGTTTTATAATTAGGGCATCTCTAAAAACGCCTTGTACCCTTCTCTTCTGCCGGACAGGCAGGGGTTGAGGTGGTCAAGGGAAAGGTTTTTAGAGATGCCCATTATAGATTAGTGGTTTAAAAAAGCCTTTTAGTGAAATTGAAAATTGTGTAGGCTGACTTTGGAAGGGGAGGGCGTTGTTCCAGCCCAAAATAAAAATTGGATGTGGATAAAATTTATTTGAAATAATGCGTTCGCGGTGTAGATTTGTGCATTCCGAATAAAAGCGGTTACCTAAACGTACCATGATGAACGAAAAAATATCTGGTCTTCTCAAGTTCCCCATTCTCGCGCTGCTCGTACTCACAAGTTTCATTTCCTTTTCGCAAGAAATTTCCAAGGATGCTGCCGTTATCAAAGCAGGCGAAGATCTTTTCAATGGCAATTGTAAATCATGCCATCGGGTAAAACAAAAATTGGTGGGCCCTGCACTGGCCGGAGTGTATGATCGCGCTCCTTCTATTGAATGGATCAAGAACTGGGTGCGCAACTCTACAAAAGTAGTTGCCAGTGGCGACAAGTATGCGGTGGCACTGTACACCGAGTACAACAAGAGCCAGATGACGGCCTTCAACAGCTACAAAGATGATCAGATCATGAGCATCCTTGCTTACGTAAAAGCCGAGGCAGACAAACCTGAAGTTGCATTGGTTGACCCAATAGCTATAAACAAGAAAACGGGAGATGGTATCCCTTCGGGCTACCTCGATGCCATCCTTGGCGGGATGATCCTCATTTTGATTTTAATGTTGGTGATCCTCGGCTTGATCGCCACCACGTTGAAAAAATATTTGAACGATAAGAAAGACCTCAGCGAAGATGACGAAGAGGTGGTCAACTCTCCTTATACATGGTCAACTTTTGTTCGCAGCTCTGGGTTTATTTTTTTGGTCGTGTTTGTGGTAGCAGCCGTATCTTTTAAGATGGTTATTGACGGGCTTTATTCAATCGGTATCCAACAAGGCTATCAGCCCAAGCAGCCCATCGCCTTCTCCCACAAACTTCATGCAGGCGCTTACGAGATCAACTGTAAATATTGCCACACGGGTGCGATGAAAGGAAAGCAGGCCAACATCCCTTCGCCTAATATTTGTATGAACTGCCATTCGCAGATCAAACAAGAGTCGCCCGAGATTCAAAAAATTTATGCGGCCATCGGCTATGATGTGAAGACGGCTTCGTACACGGGCAAACAAAAACCGATCGAGTGGGTGCGCATCCACAACCTTCCCGACTTCGCTTATTTCAATCACTCGCAGCACGTGAATGTGGGCGGCATCGAATGCCAGACTTGCCACGGCCCTATTGAAGAGATGGAGCAGGTGAAACAATATTCATTGCTTACCATGGGCTGGTGTATTGATTGTCATCGCAAAACCAATGTGAACAACGAAGGCAATGCCTACTACGATAAGCTGGTTGAAATCCACGATGCCTCTAAAGGCAAAGGTTCTAAAATGAAAGTGGAAGACATCGGTGGGTTGGAGTGTTCAAAATGCCATTATTAATAATAATATAAAATCAAATCCATTCGATCTGATATAGACTTTATGAGCGAAACAAAAAAGACATACTGGAAAGGGTTGGCCCAATTGAACAACGACCCGAGCTACGTGAAGCATGCCGACAAAGAATTTGTGGACATAGGTGTAGCCGAAGACCCCGGCCACTCGCGCAGAGATTTTCTTAGGATGATGGGCTTCAGTATTGCTGCGGCCTCACTCGCTGCCTGCGAAGCACCTGTGCGCAAGGCCATTCCGTATATAATGAAGCCCGTAGATGCCGACCCCGGTATTCCTAATTATTATGCATCGAGTTATGTAAACGGTGGCGACTATTGCAGCATCGTGGTGAAAGTGCGCGATGGCCGCCCAATTAAGGTTGACGGCAATAGTTTGTCATCAGTCACATTAGGTGGAACAAGCGCACAAGTAGAGGCTTCGGTTCTTTCGTTGTACGACAATTATCGTCTGCGCAGACCACGGAAAGAAGGTAAAGATTCTGATTGGGAAACCACCGACAAAGAAATCATCGCCAAGTTGGAAGAGATTGCGGGCAAAGGCGGAGCGATCAGAATCGTAAGCAGCACGATCCTCAGCCCAAGCACGCTCAACACCATTGATAAATTCAAAACAAAATATCCCACCACGGAACACATCGAGTACGATGCGATCTCGGCCTACGGGATTTTGAAAGCGAATGAAGAATCTTTTGGCACGGCCATCGTTCCGTCATACGATTTCAGCAAAGCAAAAACCATGGTGAGCATCGGTGCTGATTTTCTCGGCACTTGGATTTCACCCATTGAGTTCCCTAAACAATATGCAACGACACGTGAAGTGAGCGAAGAGAAACGCGAAATGTCGCGCCACTTTCAGTTCGAATCTAATTTGTCGTTGACGGGTGCCAATGCCGACTACCGTTCGATGATCAAACCTTCGCAAGAAGGATTGGTGGTAGCACAGTTGTACAACCTCATCGCTGCAAAGGCAGGCAAAGGTGCTTTGTCGGCAGGCATGGAAAAAGTTTCCAATCTTGACAAAGCAGCCGATGAGCTTTGGGAAAACAGAGGCGCATCGTTGGTGGTGTGCGGCTCCAACGACAAAGCCGTTCAAGTGATCGTGAATGCGATCAACGATCTACTGGGCAACTACGGAACGACCATCAATTTGAATCTGCCTGTCAATTTCCGCAAAGGCAATGATGAGAAAATGGCTTCGTTTGTCAACGATGCCAAAGATGGAAAAATAGCCGGAGTGATTTTTTACAATTGCAACCCCGTGTACGATCATCCGATGGGTGAGGAATTGGGCAAAGCCTTGAAAAATATTTCGTTGACAGTTTCTACTTCCTACACACCTGATGAAACTGCTTCGGCCTCGGCCTACATGGCTCCCGATCATCATTACTTGGAATCGTGGAATGACTTTGAGCCAAAAAATAATTGCTTTAGTTTATCGCAACCTGCCATCACCCCGATTTTCAAAACGCGCCAAGCACAAGAGAGCTTTGCAGTTTGGTCGGGTGGAAGCAACGAAGATTATTTCAGCGTAGTTCAAGCCAATTGGAAAAATTGGTTTTACGATAAGAAAGATATAGCCTCAGACTTCCAACGTTTTTGGGACAAGTGTTTGTACGATGGCGTTTATCAAGGCATTACTATTGAAAATAAATCAACTTCGTTTGCTGGAAATGTAGCAGCAGCAGCAGCAACCATTGCTGCGAACTATAAAGCAAACAATGACGGTGTAGAAATTTGCATCTACGAAAGTTACGGAGTGGGCAATGGCTCGCAAGCCAACAATCCGCTCTTGCAAGAATTGCCCGACCCGATCACGAAAGCAGTTTGGGATCACTATGTGACCATCTCGCAAAAAGATGCGACCAAGTGGGGCGTCAAGAATGATGCCGAAGGCAATACGCAACTGATGAAGTTGACGGCCAATGGCAAGTCGATCTCCGTTGCTGCATTGGTTCAGCCTGGCCAAGCCGAAGGGACAGTCGGCATTGCACTCGGCTATGGCCGCACCAAAGTAGGTGCCGTGGCAGAAAATATTGGAGCCAATGTTTACCCGATGGTGACCATGCTGAACGGCTCGTTGAATTACGGAGCGTTTGCCCACGTTACAATTGAAAAAACAAGCACGGCATTCCAACTCGCGCAAACACAAACTCACCAGACCTACATGGGCCGCGAAAGTGTAGTGCAAGAAGCAACCTTGGCAGAATTTAAAAATAATCCAAAGGCGGGAAGGGACGAGCCCAAAGTTACCGAGTGGGATGAAAAGGTAGATGCTTCTTCGCTCAGCATGTGGAAGGGCTACAAATACCCCAATCATCATTGGGGCATGGCCATCGACCTGAACACATGTACTGGTTGTGGTGCTTGTGTGGTGGCTTGTAATGTAGAAAACAACGTGGCCATTGTTGGAAAAGATGAAGTGGTGCGCAGACGCGAAATGCATTGGCTGCGCATCGATCGTTATTACAGCAGCCCGGAAGGAACGGCACACGATAATTATAAAGGCTTAGAAAAAGCAGCCGAAAACCCTGAGGTTATATTCCAACCAATGCTTTGTCAGCATTGCAACAACGCACCGTGCGAAACGGTTTGTCCTGTGGCGGCAACCACCCACAGCACCGAAGGCTTGAACCAAATGACGTACAACCGTTGCATTGGCACACGCTATTGCGCCAACAACTGTCCGTATAAAGTCAGAAGATTTAACTGGTTCAAATACCACGACAATCAAAAATTCTATCAGTCAAACCCTGCGATGAACACGGACCTGGGCCGCATGGTGCTGAACCCCGAAGTAACAGTTCGCTCGCGTGGAGTGATGGAAAAATGTTCGTTCTGTGTGCAGCGCATTCAGTCCGGCAAGTTGACGGCAAAGCAAGAGCGCAGGCCAATGAAAGATGGAGAGGTGATCACCGCCTGTCAGGCTTCGTGTTCATCGGGCGCTATTTTGTTTGGCGACATGAATAATCCTGAAAGCCGCATCAGCAAATTGTTGAAGATTGAACTGGATCCAAAAAATCCATACAGCAGCGATAAGAAAATTGGCAACCCGCGCGCATACCGTGTGTTGGAAGACATAGGCGTGAAGCCAAACATTTTCTACCTGACTAAAATCAGGAACAAAGACAAAGCAAAAGAGCACGCTTAATAAATTCGTAGAAACACTAGGACTTAACTTATGCAAGCAACGTCAACAATTCGCGAATCTCTGATCACCGGTGGAAAAACTGTGCGCGATGTATCCGAAGATATCAGCCGGCAAGTCGAAGGCAAGCCCACCAACCTGTGGTGGTCGGCCATGGCGGTTTCTGTGGTGCTCATGGCGTGGGGTTTTTATTGCTTGTGCTACCAACAATGGAATGGCGTTGGCGTGTGGGGCCTTAATAAAACAGTGGGCTGGGCGTGGGACATCACCAACTTTGTGTGGTGGGTAGGTATCGGTCACGCGGGCACATTGATTTCCGCAATCCTTTTATTGTTTCGCCAACGTTGGAGAATGTCGATCAACCGCGCAGCCGAAGCGATGACTATCTTTGCGGTGATTTGTGCCGCTACTTTTCCTTTTGTCCACATGGGTCGTTTGTGGCTCGGATTTTATTGGGTGTTCCCATTGCCCAACACGTGGGGCTCCTTGTGGGCCAACTTCAATTCGCCACTGTTGTGGGATGTGTTTGCCATCTCTACGTACTTCACCGTATCGTTGGTGTTCTGGTACATGGGCTTGATCCCAGACTTTGCGGTGATCCGCGATAGAGCAGTACGGATGGGAAACAAAACAAGAGCACTCGTTTACAACGCCTTGAGTTTTGGATGGGACGGGGCAGCACGCACTTGGTCGCGCTACGAATCGGTGGCGTTGATCCTCGCGGGCCTCTCTGCACCACTCGTACTTTCTGTTCACACCATTGTATCCATGGACTTTGCCACTTCGGTGATTCCCGGATGGCACACCACCATTTTTCCTCCCTATTTTGTGGCAGGTGCTATCTTCTCTGGTTTCGCCATGGTACTCACCTTGCTGTTGGTAACGCGCAAAATGTTTAGGTTGGAAGATTACATCACTATTTATCACATCGAGTTGATGAACATTGTTATCATCATCACAGGGTCGATAGTAGGGGTCGCTTACATCACTGAATTTTTCATTGCGTGGTATAGCCAAGTTCCTGCCGAGCAATATGCATTCATTAACCGTGCTACCGGTCCGTATTGGTGGGCGTATTGGTCGATGATGACGTGCAACGTGATTTCACCCCAGCTTTTCTGGTTCAAAAAAATCAGGACCAACTTGGTGGCCACGTTCATCCTTTCCATCATCGTGAACATTGGAATGTGGTTCGAACGTTTTGTGATCATCGTTACTTCGTTGCACCGCGATTATATCCCCTCCAGCTGGTCGATGTTTCATGCCACGATTTATGATGTGGGCGAATATGTATTTACGTTTGGATTTTTCTTTACGGCATTCTTGTTGTTCGCGAAATTTTTCCCGATGATCAACATGGCCGAAGTAAAAAGTATTTTGAAGTCCACCTCAGAAAAGAAGCACTAACAGATCATGGAAAGCAATAAAAATTTTGTGGTTGGCGTGTTCGATGACGAAGACGTACTGCTGCACGCGGTAGAAGGAACGCGAGGCAAAGGCGTAAAAATCCACGAGGTCTATTCTCCTTTTCCCGTTCACGGATTGGACGATGCCTTGGGCTACAAACGCTCTCGTCTCCCCATCGCAGCATTTATGTTCGGCCTCACGGGAACATCGCTTGCGCTGCTCATGCAGATATGGATGCTTGGCTACGATTGGCCAATGATCATCGGTGGAAAAAACTACGCGTCATTGCCTCCCTTTATTCCAGTGACTTTTGAAATGACGGTATTGCTGGCAGCGCACGGAATGGTGCTGACCTTCCTGATCGTGAGCAACCTCAAACCGTACAAATGGCCACGCCAGTTTGACTTGCGCAGCACAGACGACAAACACGTGATGGCGATTGACTTGGCCACCAATAAATTGAGCAAAGAAGAGATCAGCCGTATCTTGAAAGATAACGGAGCATCGGAAGTAAATGAAAAGAATTTTTAATTCGTGAATATGCGATTGATTACGAATTTGTTAGTAGGTGTTTCCGCAGCGGTGTTGCTGGCGGGCTGCAAAGCCGGTGGCGAATACCAAGGCTTGGAGTATGCACCAAACATGTACCACTCGGTGGCCTACGAGCCGCTCTCACAAATTACCGATAAGGATGCCGGGAGTTTGGTGAATTCACTCGACAATGGCCGCGGTGAATATTATAACTCCAACCAATACAACCTCTACAAAATGAACATGCGCCTTCCCGCCCCTCATACGGTGAAGCGCACAGCTCAGGGGTGGCTTCCTTACCGTGGGGCCAATGACAGTACCGGTTTACGGTTGGCCAATAAATTGGTGAACCCACTTGAAACTTCGCCACTTATTTTGGATCAAGGGAAAGTTTTATTTGAAACGTATTGCAAACATTGCCATGGCGCAAAAGCGGGTGGCGATGGGAAAGTAGCACAAGGTGTGAAGATAGACGGGGTGGACCACAGCATGTTCCCCGGGGTGGCCAACTTGAAAGGCGATGCGTACAAAAATATTACAGAGGGTCATATTTTCCATGTGATCACTTACGGCAAAGGCCTGATGGGCGCGCACGGCTCGCAAGTGAGCGAAGAAGACCGTTGGAAGATTGCTCAGTACGTAAAAGAACTACAGAAGAATTGATCTTTAACTTTTCAACTCCATGATAGCCGAAGAAAAATACATTTTTAAATCAGAGACCAAGCGTAGCATTTTCATTCTTGGTGCAGTGGGGCTTTTACTCTTTGCTTTGGGCGTGTTCTTGGCGATGCGCGAGGGCCATGAAAACCATGCCTCCACGGAAGTCTCAAAAAGCCTCACAGCCAGTGTTGCCACTCCGCAAGAGCATCACGAATCAGCAGCAGAAGGGAAAGAGGAGACGGGAGAACACCATCAGACTGCCCCGTGGTTAAAAAGAATTTATACTTCGCTGTGGCAGAACAACATCTTCTTCACGGGCATGGGAATTATTGGGTTGTTCTTTGTGGCTATTCAATACGCAGCGCAAGCAGGTTGGTCTGCACCGATCAATCGTATTCCGTTGGCGATGGGCAGTTGGATACCAGTGGCAGGTGTATTGATGTTGGTTTTGTGGTTTGAGGTGAAGGGAGATTTATTTCATTGGACGCACAGTAATATTTATGCTCCAGGCGAACACTTTGATAAAGTACTGAACGGCAAAGCCGGATTCTTTTATTGGCCATTGGCGGCTGGCACTTTTCCGATTTTTTTCATCGGTAGGATGGTGATATTTTTTGTGTTGTGGTATTTGTTTTTTACTTGGATCAAAAAAGAAATGCTTGCCGAAGACATTGATGGCTCTGCCGAGCATTGGCTCACCGCACGCAAGCTCTCCGCTATTTTCCTGATCATATTTGCAGTGTCTTCTTCGGTGGCAGCATGGGATTGGGTGATGAGCATCGACACGCACTGGTTTAGCACCATGTTTGGTTGGTATATTTTTGCGAGCTGGTGGGTGAGTGGTTTGGCCGTGATTACTTTATTAGTGGTGTACTTGAAAGATGCGGGTTACCTGAAAATGGTCAACGCCAATCACCTTCATGATTTAGGTAAATTCATTTTTGCATTCAGTATTTTTTGGGCGTACATCTGGTTCAGCCAATTTTTGCTGATCTACTATGCCAACATCCCCGAAGAAACCGTGTACTTTATTTCGCGGTTGAAGACGCCCCCCTACAATTGGATATTCTATCTCAATCTGATTTTAAACTTTGTGCTGCCGTTCCTGATGTTTATGACACGCGATGCCAAGCGGCACATGACGATGCTAAAGGTGGTTTGCCCGATTGTGATTGTAGGCCACTGGTTTGATTTTTATAACATGGTCACCCCGGGCGTAATGCACAACAGGGGTGGAGTAGGATTTCTTGAAATTGGTTTGGCACTAGTGTTTGCTGCTGCCTATTTGTTTGTGGTGCTCAATGCACTTTCCAAAATGCAATTGGTGGCCAAGCACCACCCGTTGATGGAAGAGAGCATGCATCATCATATTTAATACGAAAGATTTAAAGGACTGTACTATGAATATGATCATTGGTTTGGGTGTTGTATTGGTGATAGGCATCCTCTTTATGGTTTTCCGAATAGGAAACCTGGTGCAAGTGGCCAAAGAAAAAAAGGAGGGTGGAGATTCTTGGAACAACATCAACGCCATACTTTTCTTGTTGTTCATGGTGGGTGGCCTTGCCTTATTTTTCTGGTATTCATTTGCGCATTGGGGTACCTATGAGCCACCCATTGCTTCGGTTCACGGTCAAATCACCGATGATTTATTTTGGATCACCATGTGGGTAACGGTGTTTGCCTTTACCATCATATTCATCGCCATGTTTTGGTTCACGTATGCCTATCGTTACGACAAAAACCGTAAGGCCGTATTCTTTGCCGACAATCATTTTTTGGAGATCACATGGACAGTAGTTCCCGCCATCGTTTTGGCACTGCTGATCTTTAAAGGCCTTCGTGCATGGAACGACATCACTGGCCCCGCCTCGAAAGATGCCGAGATCATCGAAGTCATTGGCCAGCAGTTTTTTTGGTCGGTGCGCTACCCGGGTGTGAAAGACAAAACATTGGGTCATCACAATTATAAACTGATCGATGCTTCGAACGAATTTGGCCTTGACCTCACCGACAAAAATTCGTTCGATGATTTCAAGGCAGCCGAATTGCATTTGCCCAAAGGCAAAGAAGTGTTGTTGAAAATCCGTGCAAAAGATGTGATTCACAGCGTGTTCCTTCCGCACTTCCGGCTGAAGATGGATGCCGTGCCCGGTGTGGTCACACACTTTAAGTTCACGCCTACAAAAACCACCGAAGAAATGCGTGAAGAAACAGGCAACCCTAATTTTAATTATGAAATGGCCTGCACCGAAATTTGCGGCAAGGGTCACTTCTCCATGCGCTTCCTGGTGATCGTTGATGAACCGGAAGTGTATGAAAAATGGATGGCTTCGCAAGAGTCGTGGCTCAAACAAAATCCCGATTATATGAAGTATGTTCCTGAAAACCTCAAGGAAGCCGCGATGATCAAAGCCGGCCTGCCCGCAAGCAATGCATCTGTTCCATCGACCAACTCCGTTACCCTGAAATAAAAAACATCATGGCAGCCATCGACACTCAACCCCACACCGCCACTGCGCACCACGATGAGCATGGCCACGACCATGAACATCATCATGGCAACTTTTGGACTACCTACGTTTTCAGCGAAGACCACAAGACCATTGCCAAACAATTTTTGATCACCGGCATGGCTTGGGCACTGATAGGCGGTATCCTTTCGGTGATATTCCGTTTGCAACTTGGTTTTCCAGAAGCCAATCTTTCTTGGTTAAAACCACTCCTTGGAGGATGGCTAACCCCTGAAGGAAAAATCGACCCTGAGTTTTATCTCGCTTTGGTAACGATGCACGGCACCATCATGGTGTTCTTTGTGCTTACGGCCGGCTTGAGCGGCACGTTCAGCAACTTTCTTATCCCATTGCAAGTAGGTGCGAGGGACATGGCCTCGGGCTTTATGAACATGCTATCGTACTGGTTCTTCTTTGCATCGAGCGCGGTGATGTTTACTTCGTTATTTATTTCCACAGGGCCCGCGGCCGGTGGTTGGGTGATCTATCCGCCCTTGAGTGCGCTGCCTCAGGCCATCTCCGGTTCGGGGCTTGGCATGACGCTATGGCTCGTGTCAATGGCGTTGTTTATTGTGAGTTCGTTGTTGGGAAGCATCAACTACATCACGACCATCATCAACATGCGCACGGTGGGCATGTCGTTCACAAAATTACCGCTCACCATCTGGGCTTTTTTCCTCACCGCTGTGATCGGCATTCTTTCGTTCCCGGTTCTTTTCGGGGCGGCTTTGCTGTTGATTTTCGACCGTAGCTTCGGCACCAGTTTTTATTTGTCTGATATTTATATTGGCGGAGAGGCGTTGCCCAACCAAGGCGGCAGCCCGATTTTGTTCCAGCATTTATTTTGGTTCCTCGGCCACCCCGAAGTGTACATTGTGTTGTTGCCCGCCTTGGGGATCACCTCCGAGATCATTGCCACTAATTCGCGCAAACCCATCTTTGGCTACAAGGCAATGGTGGGCTCGATGTTGTTCATTGCCATCCTTTCATTTGTGGTGTGGGCGCATCACATGTTCGTTACCGGAATGAACCCGTTCCTCGGTTCGATCTTTACGCTGCTCACGCTGATCATTGCTGTGCCATCGGCTGTTAAGATTTTTAATTACGTGACCACCATGTGGAAAGGAAACATAATCTTCACACCGGGCATGTTGTTTTCAATAGGGTTGGTTTCATTCTTCCTTACGGGTGGGATTACCGGTATTTTCCTTGGCAACTCGGCCATCGATATTCAATTGCACGATACCTATTTTATTGTGGCCCACTTTCACTTAGTGATGGGTAGTGCTTCCTTCTTCGGTATGATCGCTGGTATCTATCATTGGTTCCCCAAGATGTTTGGCCGGATGATGAACGACAAGCTGGGCTACATCCATTTTTGGATCACGTTTGTGGGCGTGTACATGGTTTTCTTTCCGATGCACTACATTGGCATTGCCGGCTTTCCGCGCAGGTACTATTCGTGGACCAACTTTGAAACCTTCAGCGGCTTTGCCGATTTGAATTTCTTGATATCGGTGGCTGCGATCATCACGTTGGCAGCTCAGTTCATTTTCTTGTTCAACTTTATCTACAGTATCTTCCGGGGCAGGAAGGCCTCGGCCAACCCGTGGAACTCCAACACCATAGAGTGGACTACACCACGCCTGCCGCAGCACGGCAACTGGCCGGGCGAAATACCAACCGTGTACCGATGGCCTTATGATTACAGCAAGCCCGGTGCGAAAGAAGATTTTATTCCGCAGCATATTCCTTACTCAGAAACCCCCGAATCGAATTTGCCTTTTGAGAATGAACAGATCAAACTCGAAGGCATGGGCGGATCGGCCATTGTAGTAGAAGAGAAGAAACACTGACGGATTATTCAATAGAAATTGACCTCACCAGCGACCAAGGGATTTTACAGGCTTTGCCTGGCTGCCTTGGTCGCTGTTTATTTTTTGATCTTGGTAGGCGGCATCGTTCGCAGCACCGGCTCTGGCATGGGCTGCCCCGATTGGCCAAAATGTTTTGGCTCGTGGACTCCTCCCACATCGGTAGATCAGCTTCCTCCCAACTACAAAGAAAATTATTCCGCTTACCGCGAAAAGAAAAATGAAAAATTTGCGCGTTTCCTCCGAGTGATCGGCATGAAAGAAACAGCCGAGAAAATTACTGCTGACAAAACCATCCTTGCCGAAGCAGACTTCAACCCAATGAAAACGTGGATCGAATACGTGAACCGATTGGTTGGCGTGGTGATCGGACTTTTCATCGTTGCTTTATTTTATCGATCGATTTCGTTTAGAAAAGATCGGCCGGTTCTTTTTTGGCTCTCGTTGGCAACACTCATTGCGGTGATGGTGCAAGGCTGGTTCGGTTCAATTGTCGTTTCTACCAACTTGACCCGGTGGACGATCACCGTTCATTTGTTCATTGCTCTTTTGATCGTTGGTTTTCTAATCTACTTGCTTTGCCAAAGCAATGAAGTGAAGGCAAAGAATTTAAAATTGCCAAGCCGTTGGCTATTGATAGCGTGTATGGCGGCCTTGTTGATCCAAGTTTTTTTTGGAACTGAAGTGAGGGGAATCATTGATTCATTGGCAAACACGCCCCGCGATGGCTGGATGACTCAGTTGGGAAGTGAGTTCTTTGTGCATCGCTCATTTTCTTGGGCGGTATTGATTTTGAATGCGGCATTCTTTCTACAAATCAGAAAAACTATTGCCCTGAAAACTTTATCGCTTGCCCTGTTCGTGTTAATTTTGTGTTCGTTGGTGACGGGAGCAGGCATGGCTATTTACAATGTGCCCGCTGTCCTTCAGCCAATACATTTATTGCTGGCCACGGTTGCTTTTGGGTTGCAGTTGCTTTTGTTTTTTAAGATGAAGAAACCACAAGGAACAATTTTGATAAAATGATTTTAAGCCACCTTCAAACCCTTTCAGGTTTTGCTTTTGTTTCCGCGAAAGCGAAAGCTTATTTGGAATTATTGAAGTTGCGGCTTTCTTTTTTGGTGGCGTTCTCGTGCGCCTTTGGGTATGGCTTGGCAACGCATGGAAATGTAAATTGGACAACGTTGATCATGCTCACCTTGGGCGGCTTCCTGCTCTCGGGCGCATCGGTATGCATCAATCAAATCATCGAGCGCGACTTTGATAAAGTAATGACGCGCACTATGAACAGGCCGTTGCCCACGCACCGCGTTTCGGTAAACGAAGCCATTGTTTTCTCAACCGCTTGTTTGCTTATAAGTTTCCTGATCCTCGCTATTTTCACCAATCTGCTCACTGTGGTGCTGTCATTTGTTTCGATGGTGCTGTACAGTTTTGTGTACACGCCACTAAAACGTGTGGGGCCTATTGCCGTTTTTGTAGGGGCTATTCCCGGGGCCTTGCCACCATTGCTCGGTTGGATTGCCGCCACAGGCTCGATCAGCCACGAGGCAATGATTATTTTTGGCATTCAGTTCATCTGGCAGTTCCCACATTTTTGGGCCATCGCTTGGGTAGCCGATGACGATTATAAAAAAGCAGGCTTTAAATTACTACCATCGGGCGGAGGAAAAGATTTGAACACCGCCATTCAAATAATGGTGTACACCATGTTCTTGATCCCACTCGG
>JAYWDN010000055.1:0-6032 GCA_043780615.1 Bacteroidota bacterium
GACCGCTCCAAGCGGTCAGACGGCTTTGATTTAAATTTTGAATTTGAGTTCATGAAAATCGAAGACAACCAACCGATGAACATCAAAAGCTGGTCGCCCGAAGACAGGCCGCGCGAAAAACTTTTGTTGAAAGGAACATCGGCACTTTCGGATGCAGAATTGATTGCAATTCTTCTTCGCTCGGGCACTGCCAAACTCAGTGCGGTTGATGTAGCCAAAAAAGTATTGGCACACGTAGAAAATAATTTAGACAGTCTCGCGCGCCTTTCGGTGAAAGAATTGATGAAGGCCAAGGGCATTGGCGAAGTAAAGGCCATCACCATTGTGGCCGCCATGGAGCTGGGCCGGAGAAGAAAAGAACAAGCACCCGATGAGAAACCAAAAATAGAAAACTCAAGGAGTGCGTTTGAATTGATCAAAGGTGACTTGATGGATTTGCCGCACGAAGAATTTTGGGTGCTGCTGCTCAACCGCGCCAACCGGCTGATCAAAAAAAAGCGCGTGAGCGAAGGCGGTGTGACGGGCACCGTGGCCGATCCGAAAATAATTTTTAAACTCGCACTGGACGAGCTCGCCTGCAGCATCATCGTGGCGCACAACCATCCATCGGGAAATTTGAAACCCAGCGACAGTGACCTCAGCCTCACCAAAAAAATAAAAGAAGGAGGGAAACTTTTAGAGGTTTCCCTGCACGACCACCTGATCATTGGCCACGGTCAGTACTTTAGTTTCACGGATGAGGGGTTGATCTAAAATAATTTCGAATGAAGATTTTTTATTCGATTGCAATCGTTGCCTTTCTTTCAATTGGTTTCTATTTCTTAATTAAAAAAGAGAAAGCGTCAAACACACAGCAAGGCATCTCCAACAAAGCTTTTGCCGACTCGTTATCAAAACCCGAAAAAAATATTTTTGTTTACCACGATCCCAATCCGTTTTTAGCGAAAGCACTAAAAGAATTTGAAGGGTTCATCAACACGGCCATTGCCAATAGGCAGGCACCGGGCGCAGCCATAGTGGTGGTAAAAGACACGAGCATTATTTTTTTGAAGGGCTATGGCTTACGCGATACGAACAAACCCGACTCGGTCAACACCCGCACAATTTTTAGGATCGGCTCCGTGTCAAAAAGTATTTCTGCCACACTTGCAGCCGTGCTGGTCAATGAGGGCGTCCTTCATTGGGACGACACCGTGATCAACTACTTGCCTGCGTTCAAACTCAAATCAGAGGAAGCCACAAAAAAAATAACACTTCGCCATGTGCTCTCGCACACCATGGGCTTGCCGTATCATGCCTTCACCAACTTGGTAGAGCACAATACCCCACTGGATACGCTGATCAATAATTTGCATCGCCTTGATTTAGTGGGCGAGCCCGGCCAAGTGTACAGTTATCAAAATGTAGGCTTTAGTTTGATCGGAAAAATAATAGAGGCGGCTACCCAAAAGAAGTTTGAAGAAGCATTGAGTCAAAAACTTTTTCTGCCACTTCAAATGAAAGACGCTTCGGCTACCTACGAAAAAATAAAATCAGCGCGCAATGTCGCCATGCCACATTTCTTCACGCGCCCTTCCCCTATTTCTGATACGTATTATTCGGTGGCGCCTGCTGGCGGAGTGAATGCCAGTGCGCAAGATTTGGGCGTGTGGTTGAAACTGCTTTTGGGCAACCGCCCCGATGTGCTGCCCAAAAAACAGATCGATGAAATTTTTGAACCACAGGTGAAAGCCATTGCGCGCAACCATAATTTTTGGCAATGGAAGCGCGTGCGCCAATCGTACTACGCGTTGGGCTGGCGCATCATCACGTTCGCTGACGACACGATTGCTTATCACGGGGGCTTTGTAAATAACTACCGTTGCGAAGTGGCGGTGAACCGAAAAAAGAAAATCGCCATCGCGCTGCTCGTCAACTCTCCGGGCATGTTGGCCGACCGTGGCATCCCTGCCTTCTTTAAAATTTATGAACACTATTTGGATTCGATCAATCGTTGGAAACCAAAACGTACTTTATGAAAACCCAAACTATTTTTATCGCGCTGCTAATAGTGGTTGCCGTTGCCGTTATTTTTTATTCGTTCCTAAATTCTGATGAAGGGTATGCTGCGGATTTATTGAAAGAGCGAACGGCCACAGAGGAGTTGATGCGGTCGAGCGATGAATCGCCTTTTGGCGAAGAGAAAAAAAAATTCAAAGGACTGAACTATTTCGCTCCCGATTTGAGCTATCGGATCAGCGCAAAATTGGTGGAGATCGAAAATAAAAAAACAGTAGTGCTGCCCACCAGCGATGGCGAAGAGAAAAAATATTTAGAATACGCTTATGCAGAATTTCAATTGAATGGAGAGCCGTGCAAGCTCTTGATCTTAGAAATCACGGACGGCCCTTACCGTGGCACTTTATTCCTTGCCTTTTCCGATGCCACCAGTGCCAACGAAACCTACGGTGCGGGCCGCTACCTCGAACTAAAAAAAACACCGGGCGCATCATCCATCACGCTCGACTTCAACAAAGCCTACAATCCGTATTGTGCTTATTCTGATAATTACTCTTGCCCATTCCCGCCCCAAGAAAATAGTTTAAAAACAGCAATTCGCGCTGGCGAAAAAAAGTATCACGAGTAGCGTTGAATTTTTAGCTGCATGACGAATGAACCTTTCAGAAGGCAGAGGATGGGCATTCAAAAATTCACACTCAAAAAAATCGTAAATCAAAAATCGCAATTCGCAAATCAAAATAGTAACTTACCCTTTCAATAAAAAGTTATGTCGATCAAAATCCGCAAACAAGACGCCCTCGATTACCACACCAACGGGCAGCCCGGCAAAATTGAAGTGACGCCCACCAAACAATTGAGTACGCAATTGGATTTGGCACTCGCCTATTCGCCCGGGGTAGCCGAGCCGTGCAAAGAAATTGCCGCCAACAAAGAAGATGTTTACAAATACACGAGCAAAGGAAACTTAGTGGCGGTGATCACCAACGGCACTGCCGTGCTAGGCCTTGGAAACATTGGCCCCGAAGCGGCCAAGCCCGTGATGGAGGGCAAAGCGGTGCTCTTCAAAAAATATGCAGGCATCGATAGTTTTGATATTGAGATCAACGAAGAAGACCCCGACAAATTTATCGACATCGTAAAATCGCTGGAGCCAACTTTTGGAGGCATCAACTTGGAAGACATCAAAGCACCCGAGTGTTTTAAAATTGAAACCGTGCTGCGCGAGAAGATGAACATTCCCATCATGCACGATGACCAGCACGGCACGGCCATCATTTCCAGTGCCGCACTGTTGAATGCGTTGATCGTGGCCGGAAAGAAAATTGAAAAAATCGTATTGGTAGTCAATGGGGCTGGAGCGGCCGCAGTCACTTGTACTAAGTTATACGTGTCACTCGGCCTAAAAAAAGAAAACCTGATCATGTGCGACAGCAAGGGCGTCATCCACAAAAACCGCCCCGGCCTTGATGTGAGCAAGCTCGAGTTTGCCACCACCCGAAAAATAACAACACTGCAAGAAGCGATCAAAGGTGCCGATGTTTTTGTAGGCTTGTCGGTGGCCGATATTCTCACGCCCGAAGATATTTTGTCGATGGCCAAAGACCCGATCGTGTTTGCGTTGGCTAACCCCAATCCGGAAATCGATTACGATCTCGCCAAAAAAACAAGACCCGATTTGATCATGGGCACAGGCCGCTCTGATCATCCCAACCAAATCAACAACGTGCTTGGCTTCCCTTATATTTTTCGTGGAGCGTTGGATGTGCGCGCAACAGAAATCAATGAAGCGATGAAGCTGGCGGCCGTTCATGCACTGGCCGACTTGGCGAAAGAGCCCGTGCCCGACAGTGTGTTTCAGGCGTACGGTATTGACAAAATCCAGTTTGGAAAAGATTACCTCATCCCCAAGCCGATGGATCCGCGCTTGATCACCACGGTGTCGCCTGCGGTAGCGAAAGCAGCCATGGATTCAGGGCAAGCGACTCGCATGATCACGGACTGGGGTCAATACCATAATGAGTTGCTCAAGCGAATTGGTATCGATCAAAAATTGACTTCACGCATCATCGACCTTGCGAAGAAAAAACCAAAACGCATTTTGTTTGCCGAAGCCGACCACCTGAAAATTTTGAAGGCCGCACAAATTTTGCAAGACGAAAAAATCGCACAGCCAATTTTGCTGGGAAGCCGTGTGGAAATAGACCGCCTGGTGAAAGAACACAACTTGGAACTTGGCGATTGCAAGATCATTGACCCACGCGAAGAAAAAGAACTCACCGAAAAATATGCAAAGGCCTACCACGAAAGGCGCGAACGCAAAGGCACTACCTACCAAGATGCGCTGCGCCAAATGCGCGACCGCAATGCCTTTGGGGCGATGATGATCGAGTTTGGCGAAGCCGATGCGCTGGTCTCTGGCCTCACCAAAGATTATTCCAAAACAATTTTGCCGTCACTTCAAATTATCGGCATGGCTCCTGGGGTGAAGCGCGTGGCGGGCATGTACATTATCATGAACAAAAAGGGCACTTTCTTTTTTGCCGACTGCACCGTGAACGTTGACCCAACGGCCGAAGAGCTTGTGGGTATCATCGGGCTGACTTCGCGTGGCGTGAAGTTTTTTGACATCGAGCCGCGGGTGGCGGTGCTCTCGTACTCCAACTTCGGGTCGAGCAAAGGCGAAGTGCCAGAGAAAACAAAAGAGGCGGTGCGCCTCGCCAAAGAAAAATATCCCAACTTGATTTTGGATGGCGAGATACAGGCCAACGTGGCGTTTGATACCGAACTACAACAAGAGATTTATCCGTTCAGCACATTGGCAAAACTAGGAGCGAACACACTGATCTTCCCCAATCTCATTTCGGGCAACATCGCTTATAAATTATTGATGGAAATAGGAGGGGCTGAGGCCATCGGCCCGATTTTGCTCGGCATGAAAAAACCTGTGCATGTGCTGCAGTTGGGTAGTTCCATCCGCGACATTGTGAACATGGCCGCCATTGCGGTAGTCGATGCACACCTGCACGAACGGAACGAACACCTTTGATGATTTGGAAATTTGCTGATTTGATAATTTGAAAATGGTGATAAAGAAGTAGATGTGCTCTATATTTCCTTTAGTAAGAACAAGATCAAAGAAAGTAATGAAGGCAAGTCGCGCATCATCCTCGACTACGACAAGAAAGGTTCAATTGTTGGGATTGAAATTCTCGCTGCCTCTAAGAAAATGAAAAACCCAACTAAAGTAGAATACGAATTAGCATAAGTGATCAAAACCCATTTCGATGTGTCAATTTGAAATCCTCATGTATTTAATTTTCAAATTGATTACTTTTCAATATTTCAAATCAAGATGATTGCCTACCTCAAAGGAAAACTCGTACACAAAGAACCCACGCACGTGGTGGTAGAAGTGAACGGGGTAGGTTACCAAGTGGGCATTTCGCTGCATACCTTTTCTCAGATCAAAGACCTTGAAGACATTAAGTTGGCCACCTATTTGCACGTGCGCGAAGACGCCCAGATTTTATATGGCTTTGCTACCGACTCTGAAAAGCAAATGTTCCAAATGTTAATCTCGGTAAACGGTGTGGGGCCCAACACGGCCTTGGTGGTGCTGAGCTACCTGGCACCTGAAGAACTGAAGGCGGCCATCGTGCATGAAAACGCAGCGGCATTGCAAGCGGTGAAAGGAATTGGCGGCAAAACGGCACTGCGGTTGATTTTAGAACTGAAAGACAAATTGAAAAAAGAGCAGTTCGAAGAAACCCCGGGGATTCCGGGAATGGTGCGCAATACCATGAGGCACGAAGCGTTAACTGCATTGGTTACGCTGGGCATCGGCAAGGCACAAGCAGAAAAAAGCGTGGATGCCCTCCTGAAAAAATCGGGGGGCACCATTAGTTTGGAAGAGCTGGTGAAGCAAGCATTGAAAACCGCCTAAATACGATTGAGAGAATTACAACGGAAAGTGCAGGCCATTACCGGACTGGGCATTTGCATTGCAATTTGCTGGCCCGCAGCGACTGCCG
>JAYWDN010000056.1:0-6010 GCA_043780615.1 Bacteroidota bacterium
CTTCTACCAACGCGCACTACCTCACCGATGAGGCGGCAAAGAAAACCGTAGAGAGTGGTTTAGATAGATTAATTATTTCCATTGATGGCACCGAACAAGAAACGTATCAATCGTACCGCGTAGGCGGAAAACTGGACAAGGTGATCGAAGGCACAAAAAATATTTTGCGTTGGAAAAAAGAATTGAAATCAAAAACCCCACATGTCATTTTTCAATTCTTGGTGGTGCGGCAAAACGAACACCAGATTGAAGAGGTGAAAGCGTTAGCGAAAACACTTGGCGTGGATGAAGTGAAACTGAAGACTGCGCAGATCTATGATTTTGAAAACGGCTCGGAGCTGATTCCGGTCAACGAAAAATATTCGCGCTACAAAAAGAACGGCAACGGATTCTCCATAAAAAACGGACTGCTGGACGAGTGCTGGAAGATGTGGCACAGTTGCGTGATCACCTGGGACGGCAAAGTAGTGCCGTGCTGCTTCGACAAAGACGCACACTTTGTGCTGGGCGACTTGAACCAAAACTCCTTTAAAGAAATTTGGGAAGGAGAAAAGTACAACGCCTTCCGCAATTCACTTTTCACTTCCCGCTCAGAAATCGAGATGTGCCGCAATTGCACCGAGGGAGCCAAGGTTTTCGCTTGAATTTTTGCGACTTACCGCACCGACTACTTTCGTATAAAACTGTATATTTACTTTTTAGAATTCTGCAGTTATGAAAGGTTTCCTTGCGAGTGTCTTGATGATTGTTGGCTTTGCAGCACAGGGGCAATTTGTGGTTTCCCCTGGAACTTCAATAGGTGCTTCAAAAACGGACCTCGTGATTCAATCCATTGGTGATGTAAATTTTGGTGGAAACACGATTGACTTTTCAACGACCAACGTGGACATACAACTTGTGGCTACCACCGGAAGTCCTTCGTTGAGCACTTCCTCTCCAATTACAGTTGGAAGCATTTCATTCAACAGCACCGCAAACTATACGTTGGCTGGCGACTGGACAGTTTTGTACGATATTGTTTTGGATACAGGGCTATTGCTTGTAGCCGCACCGGCTACACTTTTATATCAGGGCGATCCGTTGGATTTGGCTTCGGGCACTCACGGACATAAACATTCGTATATCAGTGGCCCGTTGTCTATTCAAAATACTACCGGAAAAGATAAAATTGTTTTTCCAATTGGAAACGCGAATGGATTTTTTCCGGCAATTATGGATGTGACCGACAATCCACGACCAGTGCTTACTATGGAATGTATCGCTGCGGACCCTAACTCGCTGATCCAACCACTGCCTGCCGATGTACCAACTCTTTTTCCCGATCATTACTGGCAACTTGCGGTGACTAGTGGTACATTTTCTGGCTCGGGGATCGAACTCGTTTTGACAGGCACAAAAAATTTTCTCATTAAAGAAAGCCCAGTGATTATTGAAAAAGAAACGGCTACTGGAAAAATAAATGATCTATCAGGAAAAATAAACAATAATCTTTATGTTGGCACGCGCACCAAGGTTTCTACCAGCGGTGGGATATACGCCATTGGCGGATCGAGGGAAGTCCCTATAGACATCCATAAACTGATCACACCCAATGGCGATTCGCAAAATGAAAATTTGGTGATCGATGGAATTGACAGTTACCCCGACAATAAAGTCACACTGCTCGATCGGTGGGGAGCAGTTTATTTTGAGATACAGGGGTTCATCAACTACACCACCAACGACCCCACACAAACTAATTTTGATTACACCAAGTTGAACAATGGAAACTACATCTGCGTGGTTGAATACAAAGACAAAGGCGTTTCCAAAAAACAAAAGCCCCAGATGATCACGGTGCTCAAGTAATTTATTTTGAATGAAGAGACTTTTACCAGATTTTCTCAAAACACAAAAGAAGCAGGTCTTTGCCAGGGAGGGACGACCGAAGCAATCTCCTTCTTTTGTTTCCATTTTGGGAGATTGCTTCTCTGCCCAAGGGCGGATCGCAATGACGTTTATCCCCGTATTTTTATTTTTTACTACCGCTCTTCGGGCACAGGATATTCCTTTGTTCAGTCAGAAGCTCACCAACTCATTTATCTACAACCCGGCCAATGCAGGGCATTCGTTTGGCTCGGCCACGCTTTCTTACCGCAGCAACTATTCTGGTGTGGCCAATGCACCAGAAAATTATTTTCTCAGCCTTCACAGCCCGTTTGTCAATGGCCGCTTTGGCGCTGGGTTTAATGTTTATCAAGAAACGGTTGGGATAATTTCAAATACTTACTTTTCAGGTGCATTTGCCTACCATATTCATTTCAATAAATTCACTTCCTTATCAATGGGAGCCTCTGGTGAATACAATCAGTTGAGGGCGAATACAAGTAGCTACAGTAGCACTTCAGACCCATACATTGCCAGTGATCCATTGATTATTGGTCTGAAAGGCAAACCGGATTTCTCTGCGGGGTTCATGTATCAAAACCGTTTTATAAAAGCGGGGTTTGCCATCAACCGCTTGTCGTCCACGTGGCTGCAAAGCAAAGAAAACAAAACGCTCACCAATTTTTATTCGGGCAGCATCCAAGGGATGATCCCGCTGCGCGATGGGCAAGACTTGTTGGAGCCGTATTTTGCTTTTCAGAATTTTTCAGGAACGAACAACACCGCAAACCTTGGCCTCTACTATACCTACAACAATTTGATTACCCTTGGTGCTGCCGCGCGCGGCACTACAGCTACTAATCTTTCGGGCACGGCTACAGGAAAGACCACTAACCTCGTCAACTTCACGCTGGGCTACAAACTTTCAAAATATGTTTTAGTCGGTTACTCGCGAGAAAATATATTGGGTGGCGTGGGCGGCTTTGTCGGGGCCTCCAACGAGTTTACCATCCGCTATGATTTCAACGATCAGAGCTACAAAGAAAAATTTAAGGCCGACTACAAGAGTGCGATCTCTTACCGCAGAAAAACATTGAACTCATCATCGTCAAAGAAAACCCCGGGCGGCCGCTCGCCCAAACAGTTGAACAAAGCACAAAAAAGAGTGGCGGCCTTCTCGCCCAACAGCCGCTACCAAAACACCAAGAAACTTTCGGGTGGCAAGAAAACACCGATGAGAAAACCGAAGTACAAATCTTCTTCTAAAAAGAAATCATCGTACAAACGGAAATCGGCATCCAAGAAAAGACGGAGGTGATTTTAGAGTTGCCACGGAAATACGGAAATTTTCCTGTGCCTCCGCGTAAGTCCATAATCTGAATTGAGCTATGATTTTTTTTTCTATGCCTCCGTGGCATAATCTTAATTCTCTCCCTTCACCGCAATAGGGAAATCGTTTCCGTGAATGTAGCCCGTGGGGTACTGCGCCTGCCCACCGTATTGCTTGGTCAACTCGGGCACACGCTCTTCCATATAGAACTTGATCTCGTTTACCGTGATTTTATTGTCGCCATTGTCGGCTTTGCCATCGAGTGCTTCGAGCAGTGCATACGTGAACACACCATGCTTGAGCACATCAAACTCGGTGGCAAATTGTTTAGTGCCCGAGGAGGCAATCCACACCACGCCCGAGCTTCGTGCCAATTGCACAATGGCTTTTTCATCGCCCGCCACTGCGCGCACGTTCATACTCTTGAGAGCCCCGCCCGAGTGGCACGCATCCATCAACACAATTTGTTTGGTAGAACGGATCTGCAGCAGGTAGTCTCGCAGTTCATTTCCACTGATCCCTTTGTTTTGTAGCTGTTGCGGATCGCCATACAATTTGGTCACATCGGCCGGGACAAAATAAAACGGGCTGTCACCATCTTTGTCTTTGTGGTCTTCGTCAAGGCTGCCATGGCCTGCGTAGAAAAATATAAATACATCTTCGGGCTTGGCTTTGGCAATAATGGATTTGAATCCCAGCACAATTTTTTCTTTAGTGGCATCCTCATCGTAGATCTCCACTTTGTTGATCGTCTTGAAAATCCGCTGGCCGTGTTCAGAGATTTTATTGACAAATGCTTTCGCATCGGGCTGGGCATAGTTCAAGCTGTAAGCCGCATTTTGATATTTGTTGATGCCCACTACCAGTATGTGCAGCGAAGAAGTGGCAATCACTTGCCCAACGTATTCCACAGTTAAAACTTCAGGCCGCGATTCTATTTTTTGATAGTTGATCACCACCACTTTAAATTCATTGGTTTCGTTCACCAAGTCGAGGTTGTACGTCTTGGTCACCTTTTGGTCTTCGTCCGAAGTTTTGAGTTCAGTATCGCTGATGACGAGCTTATCGTTTTGATAAATGTTTACTTCTTTTACACCGCCACCACCATCAAACACTTCAATGGTTACTGGCAAAGTTCGTTGCTCGGTCACCAACTTGCCCGATGAATAACTCACCTTGGAATCATTCAGCATTTTTTCGGTAGAGAAAAACCCAGCCGATGGGCGGTGCAGTTTAGAGAGATCGAAAATCCGCTCGCCCTCCTCTTTCAAAATCTCTTCAATCCTGCGCCCTTGCGAAATACTTTTTTCCATCTGCTTGGGGCGATAGAGGATTTCAAAATATTGCTCGGCTGTGTAGAAGTCAGCCAGTTTGTCGATGCCGCGGTTCACGTGCCAACCAAAATATTGACTGCCCGATGAGGTGCATGCAAAATATCCTTTGTGTGCCCAGCACACCCATTCGTTGTCTTCGGTGATAAATAAAGTAACAAACGGCAACACGGTCTCCCCCAAATTTTTATAAACTTCATCAATGCCTTTGTACGTTTTGTCGCCTTGCAGTTTCAAGTAATCGATCACCGTGCGCCAGGCTTGTCTAGAGGGGTCTTTGGTGAGCGAGTCCATCGGCAGTGAAGCAAAAAAGTTTGCCCAATTCTCGTCAGGAAATTTTTGACGCAAGCTCGGGGCGGCACCGGTCTCTGATAATTTCCAAAGAATCACCGTCTGATCTTCGCTGCCCGAAGCGAGGTAACGCCCGTCTGCACTGATGGTGACGGCCCGCACACCACTGGTGTGGCCCAAAAATTCTTTTTGAAAAAAACCGTTGCGGTCATACATCTTCAACGAAAGGTCGCTGGCCACAATCACGTTGCCCTCGATGGTGCCTTGAAAGTCCAAGATGCGGCCATCAACAGCAGGGTCGTTTTTCACCGATTTCCCTTTGGGCAAACTCAACTCCGATTCTGACGATTGGCGAATGCCCTCGTTCATGTTTTTTAATGAAGGCGTATATTTTGGTGCATTCGCATTTAGCTTCAACAAGGAATAATCAAAACTGCGCTTGAATTCATTTTGCTTAGCGTTGGTCTGTTGTGAAATAAAAAGCTCAAGCCCTGCGCCAAAAGCTAAGTCGTGAATGGCACTGCCCTTGCCTCTGATTTTGCGAATTGATTTCCCGTTGATGGGGTTCCACAAATAAATCTCGTTGTTGTTGCCCCCGGCCGAAGCCACCACATAGCTTCCGTTTTCGGCGGGAGAAAAAGCGGCAGCAAAAACGGTATTGTCGTGCCCGATGAAGTCGGTAAATTTATTTCCACCGGGCAAGCCGAAGCTCATCCCTTTGCCCGCTTCGTCAAGGCAGACCAATATTTTTGCATCGTGCGAAAAAGCAATGGCGTTGATGTTGTTCTCTACCGGAAATTCTTTGAGGAGCAGCCCATCGGCACGCCACAGAAAAAACTCGCTGCCAAAACTGCTGCTGGCCAAGTAAGCACCATCGGCCGAATAGTTTAGTTTGTTGATTTCTGCTTTGTGTTTTTTCAGCAGCCGAGGAGCGAACTTCACCGTGCCTTTGTCGATGCCTGCCAAGTTGTAAACCACGATGTCGCTTTTTCCTTCTACGGCTATGGCCACATCCATCGTCACGGGGTTTACGCTCATATATTTTACAGCGCCTCCTGCCGGAATGGAAACAGCCACGGTGTAATTCGGAGCGGCATCTACAGTCCAAGCCTTCACCGTGCCGTCATCACTGGCGCTTACCAAATATTTTCCATCGCCTGTAAAGGCCAAACTGTTGATCACATTGGTATGG
>JAYWDN010000057.1:0-15716 GCA_043780615.1 Bacteroidota bacterium
CACGACACCAAAAATTTCGACAAACATTTTTTTGGCTACGGATAATTTTTACTTTTGCAGTCGCACAAAAAACGACCTCCCCCAAAAGTGATGAGAAAGCCTTTCTTTGCATCAATTCAAGCCATTTTCACGTTAATTTTTGTTGTTGCCTTGGGCTTTTCAAACTTGGCCGTGGCGTCAGAGGGTGGCACTGAAGAAAAAACCGAAAGTTTCAATGCCAACGAGGTCATTATCGAGCACGTGCTGGACGACCACCAGTGGCATTTTGCAGATCACTTGGTTTTGCCCTTACCGATCATTGTGTACTCTTCCGAAAAAGGCCTTGAGGTTTTCTCGTCCTCTCACTTCTATGATGTGCATCACAATAAGGTGGAGTACAACGGCTACAAACTTGAAGGCCGAAATATTTCCCTGCCGGAGACAGGTCAAAAAGTGTTGGATCTATCCATCACCAAAAATGTGGCCATGCTTTTTATCAATGCGGCCTTGTTGCTTTTTGTTTTATTGTCGGTAGCCAAAGCGTATAAAAATAATGCGGGTAAAGCACCTAAAGGTCTTCAGTCGTTCATCGAGCCCATCGTAGTTTTTGTTCGCGATGAAATTGTGAAGCCAAACATTGGGCATCATTATCAAAAATATTTGCCTTACATCCTCACGTTATTTTTCTTTATCCTTTTCGGGAATCTTTTGGGGCTATTGCCTGGGTCGGCCAACCTGACGGGCAACATCGCGGTAACCCTTTGTTTAGCGATTCTCACATTTCTCATCACCAACTTTAGTGGCAACGGTGCGTATTGGAAACATATTTTCTGGACTCCCGGAGTGCCTACGATATTGCGTATTATCATTTTGCCAGTTGAAATCATTGGCGTTTTTACAAAGCCCTTCGCGTTAACCATTCGTTTGTTTGTGGCCATCACAGCAGGCCACATCGTAATACTAAGTTTGATCTGTTTAGGGTTTATTTTCCACAGCTACTTGGTGGGCATTGGTGCCTCGTTGGTAGTGGTATTTATTAATTTAATTGAGTTGCTGGTGGCCGCCATCCAAGCGTATGTGTTCGCTTTGTTCACCTCGCTTTACATTGGCATGGCCACCGCAGACGATCACCATTAAAAAAGTTTTTTTGTTTCACTTTAACCAATAAATTCTATGTTCTCATTAATTCTTGACATCAGCTTCGCCATCATGGGTGCTGGCATTGGCGCAGGTCTCGCAGCAATTGGCGCGGGTATCGGTGTAGGCCGCATTGGTGGTTCTGCTATGGAAGCGATTGCCCGTCAGCCAGAAGCATCTGGCAAGATTCAAGGTGCAATGCTTGTGATAGCCGCCCTCGTGGAAGTTGCTGCTCTGTTTGCATTGGTGATTTGCCTCTTGATTTCGTTCAAAGGCTAAAATCAAAAAAGAGAACTTGCTTTGGCAATGGGCCTAGCGAGTTCTTCTTTTTATTAAGGCATCTCTAAAACTCAATGTGCCTTCTCTCCCAATAGCTATCGGGATGGAGAAGGGTGAAGGTAGTGAAGAGAAAAGTTTTTAGAGGTGCCCTTCATTGAAAGGAAATAAAAAGAATAGAACCGAAGTTTGTGAACTATTCAAACCGTAAATAAAACAGTATGGATTTATTATTGCCCGGCACAGGCCTTATCATTTGGCAACTTTTCATCTTCATTGGACTGTTCCTGCTGCTCAAAAAATTTGCATGGAAGCCAATCCTCTCTTCGTTGAAAGAACGAGAAGACTCCATCCGACAAGCACTGGACGCTGCCGAGAAAGCAAAAATGGAAATGGCTTCACTGAAATCCGATAATGAAAAATTGTTGAAAGAAACCCGTGAAGAGCGCGATAAAATTTTGCGCGATGCCCGCACGGCCAGTAGCCGATTGCAAGAAGAAGCTCAAGTAGTAGCTAAGAAAACGGCCGATAAAATTATTGAAGAGGCCAAGGCGGTGATCAACATCGAGAAGCAAGCAGCGTTGAACGATGTGAAAGCACAAGTGGCCGCGTTTTCGCTGAACATTGCCGAAAAACTGATCAGGAAAAATCTTTCAGACGACAAGTCGCAGAAAGAACTGACGGAGACTTTAATCAAAGACCTCAAGCTGAACTGACATGGCCGAATTGCGCGTAGCATCAAGATATGTAAAATCATTGCTCGGATTGGCGGTGGAACAAAATGCATTAGAGATCGTGCACACCGACATGCAATTGTTCGACCACGTGTGCCGCACCAACCGCCCGTTTGTGTCGATGCTGCGAAGCCCCATCATCCGCCACGAAAAAAAGAAAGACATTCTCGAAGCGATCTTCAAAAGCAAAGTGAACAAGTTGACGATGGCCATCATGGTGATGCTCACCAACAAAAACCGTGAGCCGCTCTTGCCCGCCATCGCGCAAGAGTTTCACAATGCCTACAACGAATACAAAGGAATTGAGAAAGCAACCGTGACCACCACCATTGCCATAGATGAAAAACTGAAAGGTGAAATCGAAACGATCGTAAAAAAACTCAGCAGCAAAAAACAAGTGGAGCTTGTTCAGAAAGTGGACAAAGAATTGATCGGTGGTTTTATTTTGAATGTAGGCGACCGACAAATTGATGCTTCTATAAAAAGCAAATTGAAATCGCTCAAAGTAAAATTTAGCGAGAACCCGTACATCAAAGAATTTTAAAGCCCCTCCCTCTCCTCTGGAGAGGGGAAAGTATAAATTTTGAAGAGCCGTTAAATCTAAAATCTAAAATCTTAAATTAGTTATGGCAGAGATCAGACCCGAAGAAATATCAGCAATCTTGCGCGAGCAACTATCGCAGTCACGCACCGAAGCCGAGCTTGAAGAAGTTGGCACTGTGCTCACCGTAGGCGATGGCGTGGCCCGCATCTACGGACTTACCAAAGCACAGGCCGGTGAGTTGATTCAATTTGAAAATGGATTGAAGGCATTGGTGCTCAACTTGGAAGAAGACAATGTGGGCGTAGTGCTCTTGGGCGAATCGAAAGAAATAAAAGAAGGAGATACGGTGAAACGCACGCGCCAGATTGCCTCGGTGCTAGTAGGCGATGGCGTGTTGGGCCGTGTAGTGAATACCTTGGCGGAACCGATCGATGGCAAAGGCCCGATCGCTGGTACGCTTTATGAAATGCCGCTGGAGCGCAAAGCTCCGGGCGTAATTTTTCGCCAGCCGGTGAACGAGCCATTGCAGACTGGTATCAAGGCGATTGATGCAATGATTCCTATCGGTCGTGGCCAGCGCGAGTTGATCATTGGCGATCGCCAAACTGGAAAGACGGCCGTGGCCATTGACACGATCATCAACCAAAAAGAATTTTACGAAGCAGGCAAGCCTGTGTTTTGTATTTATGTGGCCATCGGCCAGAAGGCATCCACGGTAGCAACCGTTGCTGCCACGTTGGAAAAAGCCGGAGCAATGCCTTACACGGTTATCGTTTCCGCTTCGGCATCGGACCCCGCACCGATGCAGTTCTTTGCTCCCTTCACAGGCGCATCGATCGGAGAATTTTTCCGCGACACGGGAAGGCCAGCATTGGTGATTTATGATGACCTTTCAAAGCAAGCGGTTGCTTATCGCGAAGTGTCGTTGCTGTTGAGAAGACCTCCGGGCCGCGAAGCATATCCTGGCGATGTGTTCTATTTGCACTCCCGTTTGTTGGAGCGCGCTGCAAAGATCATCAACAACGATGAGATCGCCAGCAAGATGAACGACCTGCCAGCGTCCATTAAAAAATTAGTGAAAGGCGGTGGCTCGCTGACCGCACTTCCGATCATTGAAACACAAGCCAATGACGTGTCGGCCTACATTCCCACGAATGTGATTTCGATTACGGATGGGCAGATATTTTTGGAAACCAATTTGTTCAACTCCGGCATCCGCCCCGCGATCAACGTAGGTATTTCAGTATCGCGTGTGGGCGGCTCGGCACAAATCAAGTCGATGAAGAAAGTGGCCGGTACGTTGAAATTGGATCAAGCGCAGTTCCGCGAGTTGGAGGCGTTTGCCAAATTCGGTTCCGACCTTGATGCCGCTACAAAGTTGACCATCGAGCGTGGACGCAGAAACACCGAAGTGTTGAAGCAGCCGCAGTATGCACCCGTGCCGGTAGAAGAACAAGTGGCAATGATCCTCGCTTCTACACGTGGCTACATCGACCGTGTGCCCGTGAACAAAGTGAAAGATTTTGAAAAAGAATTTCTCGGGTTGCTGAGGGCACAAAACAAACAAGTGCTTGACAATTTCCGTGTAGGCAAATTTGAAGATGCCGATGTGGAAGTGGTGAAGAAGGCAGCAATGGAGTTAGCATCTAAATATTAATTCGTTGATGAATTTAATTAACGAATTAATGAATCTTCAAATCAACTAATTGAAATGGCCAGTTTAAAAGAAGTAAAGAGCAGGATTTCTTCGGTGGTATCTACGCAGCAGATCACCAAAGCCATGAAGATGGTGGCGGCCGCGAAACTGCGCAAATCGCAAGAGCGCATCACACAGATGCGGCCATTTGCCAAAAAGCTCAACAGTCTTTTGCAAAACTTGTCAGCTGCCGGCAGCGATGGCCAGACATGGTACAGCACCGTGCGCGAAGAAAAGAAAATACTGATCGTAGCCATCAGTTCAGACCGTGGCCTTTGCGGCTCGTTCAACAGTTCTATTTTTAAAGCCACGCTTAAATTAATTGAAGAAAAATATACTACACAACACAAACAAAAGAACGTAACGATTTTGCCGATGGGCAAAAAAGCGATGGAGTTTTTTACCAAACGCGGTATTCCAGTGCTGAATAATTACGCCAACATTTTTCATAACCTTTCGTTCGAAACCGTTTCAGAAGCGGGTCAGTATTTGATGGATCGTTTCCGCAAAGGCGAGTACGACAAGATCGAGATCGTGTACAACGAATTTAAAAACGTGGCCACGCAAGTGTTGCGCACCGAGCAGTGGTTGCCGGTGTTACCCGCTGCAAAAGAAAAGAAATCGGAAGAAGTCGATTACATTTATCAACCCAATCAAGAGGAAATCCTCACGGGACTTATTCCAAAATCATTGAAGGTACAGTTGTTCAAAGCGGTGATCGATAGCAACGCGGCCGAAAACGGTGCGCGCATGACTGCGATGGACAAGGCCACCGAGAATGCGGGCGAGATGTTGAAAGACTTGCGCTTGAGCTACAACCGCACGCGTCAAGCCGCCATCACCAAGGAAATTTTGGAGATCGTGGCAGGGGCCGAAGCGTTAAAGTCGGCCTAGCAAAAGATTCCATTCCAATCATTTCATTCTTGTTATCTGCAAGAGTCGCGCAACTATTGCAGGCAAATACTATCTTTAAAGTATGAAAGCATTAATTGACAGCCCTCCGCGAACAATCATGCAAGTTTATAAAAGCTTGCCAGAGGGTACGTTGGCCGAATTGATTGATAATACCATTTATATGTCGCCCGCTCCAAAATTTAATCACCAAAAAACTTCCCGCACCATTGCTCATCAGCTCGAAAATTTGATTTTAGATGGAGGCTTGGGTGAGGTAATTTCCGCGCCTTTCGATGTTTACTTAGACAAAACGAGCAATGCCGTGCAGCCCGATATTGTTGTTGTGCTAAAACAAAATGATGGTATCATTGACCGTCAAGGCAGTATCCATGGTGTGCCCGACTTATTGATTGAAATTCTTTCGGAGGGAAACGAGAAAAATGACACGGTAAGGAAAAAAGAACTGTACGAAAAATTTGGCGTAAAAGAATATTGGATTGTTGACCCTGAATCAAAACGATCGATCGGCTACACGTTAGTTAATGGACGATACAAAAAATTAGAAGAAGAAACGGGTATAATCCGTTCGGTGTTGCTGGAAGCCACATTTAATTTCTAACCCTTCATTTTGCAAGTGAAGATTTAAGAACGATAAAAAAGAATAAATTTGAAGTCTCCTGAAATTTCAGAAGACTTTTTTATTGAATGGAAAAATTTCGGAAGGCTTATCAGTTCGTCAATATCCTCAGCCTTGATGTAGCCATTGGTGCGGTGAGCAGCGCGTTATTTTTTGCAAAGATTTTTGGTGTGGCCATATTGCCGCAAGGCCTGATTTCATTGGGGCTTACCGTGTGGATCATCTACACAGCCGATCATTTGCTCGATGCTAAAAAAGTACAACAGTCTGCGGCTACTGCACGGCATCGCTTTCATCAGCAACATTTTAAAGTTTTATTGATGGTGATGATCGTTGCGTTGTTGGTCGATGCCACGCAGGTAATCCTCATTCGTAAATCAGTATTTATCGAAGGGCTTCTGTTGGCGTTGATCGTAGCGATTTATTTCCTATTACAACAGCGGTTAAAGTTTTTGAAAGAATTTGTTGGCGCATTGTTGTACACGTATGGGGTGCTGCTGATCCCTTTGTCGGTGCGGATAGAAGTGCTGACGCCTGCGCAGATGGTTTTAATGATTCAGTTTGGGCTTACTGCGCTGATCAACCTGATGTTGTTTTCTTGGTTTGATTTTCAGCATGATGCACGCGATGAGCAGCAATCGTTTACCACCACCTTTGGCGAACGAACAACAAAAAAATTTATAATGGTTTTATTTTTAATAATGGTTCTACTGTCGGCACTTCAATTCATGGTTTCATACAACAGCAGTGCTTCCACGATTCTTATTTTAATGAATGCCATGTTGCTTTTCATTTTTTTAAATAAAGAATATTTTAAAGTCAATGATCGGTATCGCTTGTTGGGCGATTCGATTTTTATTTTTCCGTTAGCCCTCTTAGTTTAAATGAAATGGCCTCGAAAGGTTTTGATAGAATTTCTTCGGTTTATGATGTGCTTGTACGGCTTGTGTTTGGCAAAAGCATAGTTCGGGCGCAGAGAAAATTCTTGAACAGGATTGAAGATAGTTCTACTGTTTTGATCTTGGGTGGAGGCACGGGGAGGATTGTTGTTGATTTATTAAAAACAAAACCGAGTTGCAAAGTTTGGTACATTGATGTGTCTTCAAAAATGATCGAGCGATCAAAAAATAAAATCAAAAACAGTGAACAGGTTCACTTTATCTGTGGAACGGAAAACAATATCCCGCCCGAAATAAAATTTGATGCAGTCATCACCAATTTTTACCTCGATATGTTCTCTGATCATTCTTTAAAAGTTGTTGTGAACAAAATAACAATCTCATTGAAGCAAAACGCACGATGGATCGCTACAGATTTTGTGGATGAAAAAAAATGGTGGCAACAATTGATGATAGGAATTATGTACACGTTCTTTAGGGTTGTTTGCGGGATTGAGGCCAAACAGTTGCCCAAGTGGAACAGCATAATTTGCGAATCGGGCTTCAACGAAATTGAATCTTGCTCTTCCCACAAAGGGTTTATTAAAAGCATTCTATACAAAAACTAATCTTTGTTCTGCGATTTCATCCCCTCCACAAAAGCCCTTCGAGTGCGGGCTTCGTAACTGTCTTTTTCGCCCAGCAACACTTGCGCTTTATTTTCGTTGAGCCGAAATGAAAACGAGGCGAGTTCGCCCGTCTGTGCGCAGATGGCGTGCACCTTAGTGACAAACTCGGCCACGGCCAGCAAGTTGGGCATTGGCCCGAAGGGCTTGCCTTCGTAGTCCATATCGAGCCCCGCCACGATCACGCGCTTGCCTTGGTTGGCCAACGTGTTGCAAACCTCTATAATGGCAGGGTCAAAAAATTGCGCTTCGTCAATCCCCACCACATCGCAGTTGCCAGACAACAGCAAAATATCGCCAGCAAAATCTACGGGTGTTGAGCGAATCTCGCGTTCGTTGTGCGACACAATTTTTTCTTCGTGGTAGCGCTTGTCCACAGCGGGTTTAAAAATCTCCACGTTTTGTTTGGCAATGAGCGCGCGGTTGAGCCTGCGGATCAGCTCTTCCGTTTTGCCCGAAAACATGCAGCCGCAGATCACTTCAATCCATCCCGATTTTTCACGGCCGCCAAGGTTGGGTTCGATAAACATAATGCAAGATAAATATTTATACCGAGCAGCTTCAGCCTTCAGGTTAGCAAAGCTTTAGCCTTTCAGATGATTGTTTATCTTTACCCTCAGCATTTTATTTTACTATGGAAGAAAAAATCAGCACCAAGGCAATCGACCGTTACAGCAATCTCTTTGCGTCCAAGCTGGCCGACACTTTTTTCCAACAGAAAGAAAAAATCAGTGGGCGCGAAATACTCTCGCTGTGCGAAATTCAACAAGTAAATTTGTTGGTCGTGAAAGAGCTCATGCGGCTGTGGAACGATGAAAACCAAAATTGGCAAAGCCCATTCTTCAATTACGAAGCGAAGGAAGTGCAGCAGTCTATGGCGCAGTTCAAGAATACGCTTTCTAACAACATTTTGATTTCGAAAAAAGATTTTTTGCCGTTGTTGAAAACGGCTGTCGCCCAAACTCTTTATTTGGTGCTGGCTCCTTACGATTTTTTTGCCAATGTGCTTGACGCCAAAGGCAAGGGACTGCTGCGCGTGGAAGATTTAAAAAATGAAACGCGCTACCTGAAGATCAACAAGGCACCGTTGGAGAAATTGGTGGAGAAATTGGAGGAACGCAAAGCCGATGTGGTCACGGGCAACGAGGCGTTTGCCCTGCTCGATCATATTTTGGAAGAAGTCAGCTTCACGCCCGAGGATGTGGAAGGACACACGGCTGCCTTTTCAAAAGTAGCGGTACTCAACATGGACGAGTTTTTTGAGGAAAAAGAAAAACCAGCATCACTGCCTCTGCCTAAAGAAAAACCCAAGCCAGCTGTTGAAGAGAACAAAAAAGAATTTCGGATTAAAGATCACTTGAGCATCAATCAAAAATTCATGTTCACCAAAATCCTTTTCTCTGGCGACTTCGAGATATTTACGGAGGCCATCGACCGCTTCGATAATTTTGATAACCTCAATCAAGCCATTACCTGCATCAACGAAAACCACGCCCAGTGGGATAAAGAGAGCGAAGAGTATGAGGAATTTTTTGCAATCGTGCAGCGAAAATTTAATTAGAAGATATTCTAAATAAAAAACCCGGTTCATCACCGGGTTTTCTTTTGTCCCCCCTCTCCGAAGGAGAGGGCCGGGGTGAGGTCAACTTCCGCAGGCTTCGCATGCATCGGGGTTATCGAGCGAGCAAGCCAGGTCTGATAATTTTTGTTCGTAGCTCACCACCGTTTGTTGTTCATACGCAAGGGTCTGCTGTGCCTGAGGTTGTGCGCTCACTGCCTGGGCTGCAATCGTTGCGGTCACTTCGCTGGTGGGCTGGGCAGCCGATTTTTTATCCACTGTAAACTTGATGGCATCGGCTGCGGCTGTCGAGCGCAAATAGTACATGCCCGTCTTCAACCCTTTCTTCCATGCATAGAAGTGCATCGAAGTAAGCTTACCGAAATTAGGGTTAGTCAAGTGAATGTTCAGGCTTTGCGATTGGCAGATATAGGCGCCCCGGTCGGCACTCATGTCGATGATGGCTTTTTGAGGGATCTCCCAAACGGTTCTGTAGATGTCTTTGATGTTTTGCGGGATTTCTGCGATGTCTTGCACCGATCCATTCGCCCCAACTAATTTTTGTCGCATGGTTTCGCTCCATAGTCCCAGGCTGATCAAATCCTTCATCAAATGTTTGTTGGTCACAATGAATTCGCCAGACAAAGTTCTGCGGGTATAGATGTTCGAAGTGTAAGGCTCGAAGCATTCGTTGTTGCCAAGGATTTGCGAAGTAGATGCGGTAGGCATCGGGGCGAGCAGTAGTGAATTGCGCACGCCATTTTGTTTCACTTCGCGTTTTAGTTTCTCCCAATCCCAGCGTCCGCTGTCGGGAGTTACGCCCCACATATCAAATTGAAAAATCCCTTTTGATACAGGCGAGCCTTTGAAGGTTTCATAAGCACCATTTTCTTTGGCTTGCTCCATAGAAGATTCCATGGCGGCAAAATAAATAGTCTCGTGGATGTCTTTGTTTAGACCGCGGGCCTCTTCCGAATCAAACGGCATGCGCAATAAGATGAACGCATCGGCCAAGCCTTGCACGCCAATGCCAATCGGGCGATGGCGCATGTTGCTCTTGCGGGCTTCTTCTACCGGATAATAATTTACATCGATCACTTTGTTCAAGTTGCGCGTTACCACTTTGGTGATTTCGTACAATTTTTGGTGATCGAACTTTCCTTCTTCGGTTACGAATTTCGGTAACGCAATAGAAGCGAGGTTGCAAACGGCAATTTCATCGGGCGCAGTGTATTCAATGATTTCGGTACACAGGTTGCTCGACTTGATGGTGCCGAGGTGTTTCTGGTTTGATTTTTTGTTAGCCGCGTCTTTGTACAACATGTATGGTGTGCCCGTTTCAATCTGCGCTTCCAAGATTTCAAACCAAAGATCTTGCGCTTTTATTTGCTTGCGGAATTTTCCTTCCTTCTCGTATTTTTCATAGAGGCGCTCAAACTCATCGCCATAGCAATCGGCCAAGCCAGGTGCTTCGTTCGGGCAGAAGAGCGACCACATCTCGTTGTTCTCAATGCGCTTCATGAACAAATCCGGAATCCACATTGCATAAAACAGATCGCGCGCGCGCAATTCTTCCTTACCATGATTTTTCTTCAGTTCAAGGAAATCAAAAACATCGGCATGCCATGGCTCGAGATAAATGGCAAAACTTCCTTTGCGCTTGCCACCACCCTGATCGACATAACGAGCCGTCATATCAAAGTTGCGCAGCATCGGCACAATACCGTTTGATGTGCCGCCCGTTCCTTTAATGTAGGAACCTTTTGCACGCACGTTGTGGATGCTCAGGCCAATGCCTCCCGCTGATTGCGAAATCTTTGCCGTTTGTTTCAGTGTATCGTAGATGCCATCGATGCTGTCGTCTTTCATCGTCAGCAAAAAGCAGGATGAAAGCTGAGGCTTCGGTGTGCCAGCGTTGAAGAGGGTAGGCGTGGCGTGGGTAAACCATTTTTCGGATAATAAATGATACGTCTCGATGGCTGCGGGGATATTCTCTCCGTGAATGCCCACGGCTACACGCATAAGCAAATGTTGCGGACGCTCGACTACCTTGCCATCCACTTTCATCAGGTACGAACGCTCTAACGTGCGGAAGCCAAAATAATCATAACCAAAATCGCGATCGTAGATAATTGCCTCGTCCAACTCGGCAGCATTTTCATGGATCACTTTCCATGTCTCCACCGAAATCAACGGTGCATTTTGCCCGGTCTTCGAGTCAACGTAATTGTAAAGTCGTTTCATGGTGTTAGAAAACGACTTGCTGGTGACTTTGTGCAAATTGCTTACCGCAATGCGGGCCGCAAGTTTGGCAAAGTCAGGATGCCGCGTGGTCATCGTTGCCGCGGTTTCTGCCGCAAGGTTATCAAGCTCTGAGGTGGATACGCCATCATACAGGCCATTGATCACTTTCATCGCCACTTCTACCGGGTTGACAAATTTGGGATCTAAACCGTAGCAGAGTTTTTCAATACGGGCGGTGATTTTATCGAACTTAACAGACTCCCTGTGTCCGTCACGTTTTAGTACAAGCATTGCTGAATGGGTTGTTTGTGAAAGTTTAAAAAATGTGATCGAATGTATTTAAAAATCTTCGTTCAATGAAAATTTTGGTGAAGTTTCTTTTTCGGTGCTCTTCATCACACCGGCCTTTTGGTATTCGGCCACGCGCTTCTCAAAGAAATTGGTTTTGCCGCGCAGCGAAATCATCTCCATGAAATCAAACGGGTTGGTGGTGCCATACACCTTCTTGCCCACCAATTCATTGATCAGTCGGTCGGCCACAAACTCAATGTACTGGCGCATCTGCTCGGCATTCATGCCAATCAGATTTACGGGCAACGCATCCGTCACAAATTCTTTTTCAATCTCTACGGCATCTTTAATGATTTCGATCACGCGTTCTTCGGGCAACTTGCCAATCACGTGCTGGGTGTAAAGATGACAGGCGAAATCGCAGTGCAGGCCTTCATCGCGCGAGATGAGTTCGTTAGAGAAAGTCAAGCCTGGCATGAGGCCACGTTTCTTCAGCCAGAAGATCGAACAAAATGAGCCCGAAAAGAAAATCCCCTCTACGGCCGCAAAAGCAACCAAGCGCTCTTGAAAGCTCCCTTGGTTGATCCACCGCAATGCCCAGTCGGCTTTTTTCTTTACGCAGCCCATCGTATCGATGCCGTGAAAAAGTTTGTCCTTTTCCTTTGGATCTTTTACGTAAGTGTCAATTAATAAGGAGTAGGTTTCAGAGTGGATGTTTTCAATGGCAATCTGAAAGCCATAGAAAAATTTCGCCTCGGTGTACTGCACCTCCGATATAAAATGCTCGGCAAGGTTTTCGTTCACGATGCCATCGCTGGCCGCGAAAAATGCCAGCACATGCGTGATAAAGTGGCGTTCGCCATTGTTCAGGGCTACCCAGTCTTTCATGTCTTGCCCAAGGTCGATCTCTTCGGCTGTCCAAAAGCTGGCCTCCGCCTGTTTGTAAAACTTCCAGATGTCGTGGTGGCGGATCGGAAAAAGCACGAAACGGTCTTTGTTCTCTTTGAGGATGGGTTCTTGTATGGGTTCACTCATGGGCGGAAGGTATTTAAAGGCGTCAAAAAAACCTTTTTGAAAGTCTTGTTGGCCGTTGGTTTTTTGGTTTGGGTTTTTTGTCGGAACTTTTAGAGAGTAATGCCCCTAAAATACGAACGAACAAATATTCTAAAATCAAAAGCCAATTCAAAGGAAGGAGAACGGTGCGATTCGGTCGCAAAGAGTTATCAACATGCCATGATTTTCAGAAAGCACTTCATTCTCATGGACTTAATAATCACATTGAAAGTGAACACTCAATAGAAATTATTTTTGAAATAAATTTTATGTGAATTTCTTCGTGGGGCGGAAATTTTTACAAGTGTCGTGACCTATTTTTAGTTAAGAAAAGACAACAGTCGTTATGGCTTTTAAGGTAGAAAGCTGAAAAAGCATCGTTTTTAATGGAAACAATGGGCAGGGTTTTTTTTAATTGTCGCCCTTGTTTTTTGTTGGGGTTGCCCTATCTTTGCACTCCAATTTTAAAAAAGAGAACCATGTACGCTATTGTGGATATTGCTGGTCAGCAGTACAAAGTTGCCAAAGACCAATATGTTTACGCCCCCAAAATGGAAGGCGAAACAGGCACGGCCGTTAGCTTTGACAAAGTCCTGTTGATGGACAATGGCAAAGGTGTGGAGATCGGCTCTCCTATTATTAAAGGAGCGAAAGTTTCGGGCAAAATATTGGAGCACGTAAAAGGCGATAAGTTGATTGTATTCAAAAAGAAGAGGCGCAAAGGCTATGCCGTGAAGAATGGCCACCGCCAGCAGTACACTAAAGTTCAAATTGAAAGCATCGGATAAATCTTCAAATTAACGAATCATCAAATTTTCAAATTGATATGGCACACAAGAAAGGCGAAGGTAAAGTAAAGAACGGCCGCGAATCGGAAAGCAAACGGTTGGGCATTAAAGTTTTTGGTGGCGCAAAAGTAATCGCTGGTAATATTATTGTGCGCCAACGCGGCACAAAACATCACCCTGGCAAGAACGTTGGCATAGGGAAAGATCACACGTTGTTTGCCCTCACTAAAGGCACCGTGCTATTCAAGAAAGGTCGTGCCGACCGCTCGTTTGTATCAGTGACAGCAGAAGCATAACGAAAAAAACATAACCCAAAGCAAGGCACAAGACGAAAAGGCTTGTGCTTTTTTATTGCCCCGCCATGCGGGGTATTTTTTTGTTGGATTACTCAGTTGTTTTTTCAAGTGTATCAAACAAAATATAGGATTTCGAGTACAAACAAATAGATTTTAACAGAATATTATTTGGCTTGACTTAAATATGGCGGCTTAAAAGAAACATCAAAAAATCTCTGACAAAATTTTGTTTTTGGTAATTAAGGCTTAATTTTCGGTTCTTAATTTAATAACCTAAACCTAAACCTATGAAGAAGTTTTTACTAATGTGCTTCTCATTCGGCTTTGCGATCAGTGTCTGGGCGCAAGACCGGGTGGTAACAGGGAAGTTGACCTCGAAAGAAGACGGGTCTGCCTTGCCTGGTGTGAATGTGGTCTTAAAAGGAACCACAAGTGGAACCGTTTCTGATGCAGATGGAAGTTTTAAACTTAATGTTCCTGAATCGGGTGCTATACTGCAGTTTTCATTTATTGGTTTGATGACGCAAGAGATTGCTGTTGCGGACAAAACAGTGATCGATGTAGCAATGCAGTCAGATATTTCGCAATTGAGCGAAGTGATCGTGACAGGTCTTGCAATTCCAAGAGATGCAAAAACGATTGGCTACGCAGTAGCCAAAATAAGATCCGATGAGTTAAACTTGGCGCGTGTTACCAATCCAGCACTTGCTCTTAGTGGATTAGTTTCAGGCCTTCAAATCAACCAAACAGACAATGGTGTTAACAATGCCCCACGGATTGTATTGCGGGGCAACCGTTCCCTCCTTGGTAACAATCAGGCTTTAATTGTCATTGATGGTATGCCCGTCAATGCAGACCAACTCAACTCGATGAATCCTTTGGATGTTGAAAATGTCTCTATCTTGAAGGGGGGCGCGGCAGCAGCCCTTTATGGATCAACCGCAGCAAACGGTGTGATACTCTATACCACGAAGCATGGGAAGAAGAACCAAGCACCTGAGATTACGTTCAGCACGACAACCCAGTTGGAGAAAGTTTCTTTCTTGCCTAATCTTCAGACTCGGTTTGGGATGTTTGGTGGTGAATCCTTCGGCTCAGCATCAGCATACACATTAGATCCTAACTTCATAGCACCATATATATCTTATGAGAACCAAAACTATGGCCCAGAGTTTAATGGCAAGACAGTTCCATTGGGCTATCCTCTTGCAGACGGATCGCAGGCTTATACAACCTATTCCCAAAAATATAATGACCATTTAAATTTCTGGAACACTGGGGTTACTTCTCAAAATGACATATCGATTTCAGCGGGCGGTGAGAAATCCTCTATACATTTCTCTTTTCAGGACATGAACAAGTCTGGAACTACCCCTAAAGACGTGTTCAGGAGGGATGTTTTCCGTGTAAATGGAATGTCGGAATATGGCAAGTTTAAACTGAATTACCGAGTGCAGTACACACAGGGTGACGAAAATACGAATTATGCCCCAGGAGCCAGTAGGGTCAGTACCGTGTATTGGGCATGGATGAATGTGGGCATGAACGTACCGCTTACTTCATTGAGCGATTGGAGGAACAACAAATATGCAAGCCCAAGTGGCTGGTATGATGATTTTTATCCCAATCCGTATTGGTTACTTGATAACAATAGAAGATCTAAAAAAACAAGCGACTTTATGGGGAACGTGGAAGGATCCTTGGAGGTAACCAAATGGCTTAGCCTTTTGGGGCGCGTTGGTTTGACAACTAGAACACTTCACCAGTCGGATCGCAATGCGGCAATAAATTTTGACCCTACTATTGTTTACCCTCTATCTGCTAGGTTATCTACCCCAGGCACTGTTCCTGCTGGAGTGGCAGAAACTTATTTGTTTCAGAAGCGGATTAACATTGATGTCTTTGCAACAATATCACACAATATTACCCCCGACCTTAGTCTAAAGGCTATTGTTGGTGGAAACGTTTTTGATGATTTCTCTAGCGGGATAAATGGAAACACCACCACCCTGCAGCCATTTACCC
>JAYWDN010000058.1:0-15443 GCA_043780615.1 Bacteroidota bacterium
CATCGAGCAGATGGCGCGCGAAGTTTCGGCTGGCATGCCCACTAACCACGGCAACCAATAGCGTTGCATTTTTTTTTCGCCCATCATGTTCCACGGATGCACCAACACGGCAAGCCCTAATTTTTCGCACGCTTCGAAGATGGCAAAGAACCGTTCTTCATTTAGATTTTCATCGTTGATGTTCGAGCCGATCTGTATCCCTTTTACACCAATTTTTTTCAATCGTTCCAACTCACCAACAGCAAGCTCCGCATCTTGCATGGGCACTGTGCCGAGGCCAATATAATTTTTTGGGTGCTTTGCTACCAACTTGGCGATGTGGTCGTTGAGGAATTGCGAAAGCGAAAGACAATCCATCGGCTTGGCCCAATACGAAAACATAACCGGGATGGTGCACACCACTTGCACCTGCGTTTCAAACTTTTCGTATTCGTCCATTCGCAGCTCGGCATTCCAAGCGTTCTCTTTGATCTCGCGAAAGAATTGATTGCCGCGCATCATTTTGGCAAACCCTTTTTTGTGGTGTTGCAAATAAATAAAATCGCCATAGCCAAACTTCTCGCTCCAGTTGGGCATTTTCTTGGGGAGGATGTGGCTATGACTGTCTATTTTTAGCATTTGCAAAGAATCCAATCCCGAAATATCGGGAATAATACCCAATTGCTTTTCAAAAAAATCTCCCCACTTTGGGTATAGGTTAGATGTTTGTACACGTGAATTTGATTTTTGGATAGGAGAGTGGGACGTGTATAATCGGGGCATCACCACATTGGTAGGCAAGAGCCGCATCGACAATGCTTCGGGCGGCTGCATGATTTTAGAAAACTGGACGGCCATTGGCACGCAGCAACACAACGGCAAGAGTATGAATTATGTAGATCCTGAAACGAATAAGTGGATTCAAGTGTGGGTGGGCTCATCGGGAATAAATAATTTGAACATCACTCGGTTTTACGATGGCGAATACAAAGACGGAGCCATGCGTTTTGTTTTTGACCGCGAGATACAAGGACAGAAATTTATTGGCCGCTTTATTTTTTTTAATGAAGGACCCAATCAAGTGCGGCAATTCAATGAACAATCAACTGATGGTGGAAAGACGTGGGCTACCAGCTATGACTTGACGTATAAGAGGGTGAAATAATAATTAAAACCTTTTAATTAATTCGTTTGGATTGCGCTTGCTGTGAAATACAGCATAAACTACAACAAACTCTTTTTCAACTTCGTAAATTATTTTGTGGGGAAAACGATGGAGCACAGCAGTTCGGATTTCTTCATTCTTTTGATAATGTTCTGGATAGTTTATAAGTTGATTAAAATAAGATTCCACTTCGTCTAAAAATTCAGCCCCTAAACCAGACTGTTGCTCCTCGTAGTATTCAAAGGATTCCGTCATGTCTTGCTCGGCCTCCTCTTTTACAATCAATTTGAATTTCATTTCAAGCGCTTTTCGATACGCGCCCTAACTTCTTTCCACGAATAGGATTTGGATTCTTTCTTTTTATGCCGAGCTACCCTAAGGGCAATTTCACTTTTTTCAGAAATAGTAAGTGGCTCTTCTTTTTTGCTCACGCTCATCATTGCATAAACCATCTGCACAAAATGATCATCTGCTTCCTTGATGTAATCACGAATCTCTTCTCTGAGTTTTGCAGTAGTCATACATTTATTTTTTGTAAATCAAAGATAACTATTTTTTCAGTTGATACTTCAACACCACAATATCTTGCAACTGACTATCGGGCTTGATCTGGTGGTTGTCATCATAGCCGCCCCACTGGCTGTTGGCGATGTAGTAAAAAGTTTTCCCGTCAATCACGCCAAGTGTTGGTTCGTTAAAGTTTGGATGCTTGCGATCGATGATTTCAAAGGCAGTGATCTCAGTCAATTCCTTATTTAAAAGATAACGAGTGCTGCGCAGCGGGTTCACTCCGTTTTGTATGGCGATCAGCGAGTTATTGTAAAAATAAATCCCATCAATTCCTTTGAGCGAAGCATCGGCAAGCGTGGACACTCCGGTCAATTTTTTGGATTCCATCTCCAGCTTGAAAATTCCTTTGACATAGTCTGCTATGAAAAGAAATTTTTCGTTTGTAGAGAAAGCCAAGCCTTGGATATTCCAAAAATCCGGAGAGGAGTAGAAGGGTTCTATCCGGTTGTTTTTTTCATTGATGGTGTAGAGGTCATTGTTCTTGCTGTCGGAGATGAAGACCTTTCCGTTTTTTGATAAGATCAAATCGCCAAACACGCAATTATTTTTGTTCAGTTCCATTTTGTATTTGTGCAGCAGTTTTCCAGTGCTCAACTCAAATTGAAAAACGGCTGAGCGTGCCAGTGTATCATAGTTTTCCATTTCTTGCATGGGCGAAGAGCACGCCCACAATAGATTTCTTTTCACATCGGCTTTAATGCCGAAGATGCTTGTCATGCCTTCAAATGCCGTTGGGCAAAAATCACTGGCTTTTCCATCTTGGGTAACCTTGATAATTTTCCGTTTGTGAATGCTGCCGAGGTAAAAAGTTTTGTGCGCAGCATCGTATTCAATCCCTTCGGTGTGCAGGCTTCTGTCTTTGAGTGTGAACGCAGTATCAGAATGAACGATCGACTGTTGCCATTCTTTTTGTAACACAATTAATTTTTTGAACTCGGCTGTTTCTTTGATCGAATTAAAATCTGCAATGCCATCCAACCTAAAATCGGTATTGATAAGAATGGCTCGTTTTAAATTTTGTATTGACTCTGTTTTCTTTCCTGTTAATGCCGCAGCAGTTCCAAGTTGGTATAGAATTCCTTGGTGGTACGGATGCAACTTATTTGCTTCTTTCATTTTTTCATAAAACTGTGGGTAGTCTTTAGCCCGGTAGGCAGCGATCCCTTCGGTATAAAATTGCTGAAAATTTTGAGCATGCACTGCGCCCATTGTAAAAACGAATGCAAGCGTTATAGTCATTTTCATGTGGAGTAATTTAGTGCAAAATACCTTTGTTTCCAGTTTAGTAGTTCACTTAACTTGGGGTATTAATTATAGACTTAATAAACCCTAACTTTCGCACGAATGAGGCTCACCGTGTTCGTAATTTTACTCACCGTTTTTGCTGGCCGTTCCTTTGCCCAGCAATACGCCATGCGCAACTACAAAGCGGTAGATGGCCTGCCACAATCGCAGGTGAACGCAATGGTGGAAGACCAGAATGGCTACTTGTGGATTGGCACTTATGGCGGAGGCCTTGCCCGCTTTGATGGCCATCAGTTTAAAGTTTACACCACACTCGATGGCCTACTGAGCAACACCGTAAATTCACTCTTGCTCGACAAGCATCAAAATCTTTGGGTCGTTCACCCACGCGGTCTTAGCAAATTTGACGGGCAAACTTTTAAACGAATCAACTTGCCCACCGAAAACCTCCGTTACATTTCAAAATTTTTTGAGATCAGTGATACCCTATACCTTCAACTTGGCAGAGGATCGGTAGGAAAAATCTATAACGACTCCATCGGGGTGTGGGATGAACTGCTGCTGCCCAACAAAAAAATTTACTTCAGCCTTCGCACGGCTTCGCGCACGGTCTGTTATTATATGAGTGATAGCAGTTTCCTTTTGCAGCGACCCAATGGCACTCGGCAGAGCGTTTCGTTCAAGGGCATTTTCAATACCGTGCGGTCGATGGTCAATTACCATAGCGATATTTTGCTCGAGACCGATCGCGGCTTGTATGCCTTTAATTTTAAAGAGAAAAGATTTTTGTTGTCAACTCTTCACGTGCAAGATCACATTGTGGCGTACGATTCAATGAACAAAACATTGTGGGTAGAGAAAGGGAGTGCCTTGCTGAAACAACCGATAACTGAAGACAAACCCACAGATCAAGTGATTGCTGACATTCCGATATCACAAATTTTGTTCGACCACGAGGGGAATGCTTGGATTGCTACTTCGGGTAGCGGGCTTTTCAAATATTCATCGCCCGATTTTAACAAATGCGGCTCGGCCAAACTGGGCTCGGTGATGGCCATTGCCAAAGACCGATCGGGTGCGACTTGGCTTGGAGCGAACAAACTGATGAAAATTAAGAATGGAAAAGTTTTGAACTATCTACTCAATACTGCCGACCACAGTGAAGTGATGGATATCAAACAAAACATAAAAGGAGAACTGTGGGTTGCCTCGCGCAGTGGGCTGGGCCGCTACGATAGTGCGAAAGAAAAATTTAAATGGTACACGCGCGAGCACGGACTTTCAAGTCAATATATTTCTTGCATCGACTTTGATGACAAAGGCAACGTTTGGTGCGGCACGGCAGACGGACTGAATCTTTTTGATGGAAAAAAATTTACCTACCTGCCCTTGCAAGTGCAAAGTGGAAGGGTGATCAACTCGTTGCGCTATTTTGCAAAACAAAAAACGATGTTTGCTTCGTGCGAGCAATGGCTCTTTGCGTTTGCCAATGGTAAAATGAACAAGACCGAATTGCCAGAGTTTGCTGGCACTCCCGTAATCAGCATGAGCGTGTACAAAGATTCGGTACTACTGCTGGGCTCTTCGGGCTCTGGCATTTTGGTTTACGATCCCGTAAAGGCAAAAAAGAAAATGATCACTTCGAAAGACGGCTTGCCTTCCAATCTTATTTATTTTGTGGTGCCAGACAAAGAGAATACGGTGTGGGTGGGCACGGAGCAAGGGATCACCCGGCTGCGGTTAAACGATGCATTTGAAATTGTGGAGATGCACAACTATGGATTTGACAACGGGCTCACGGGCGTGGAGACCAATCAAAACTCGTACTATCTCGGCAAAGAAAAATTTTTCGGTTTGGTCGATGGCGTTTATCAGTTCAATGAAAGTAAAAAAGAAAATACTTTTTCTTACCCACTCCACCTTACCGACATCGATGTCTTTTATGGCGAAGTGCCAAGCAAAAATTACGCTGACAGTGTATTTGGTTTTTTTAAAATCCCTTTCAAGCCGATCTTACCTTTCGATAAAAACCATATCACGTTTTATTTCAACCGCGTGGACAAACAGAACCCCAAGTCGGTGAAGTATAAATATTTTTTAGAAAACTTTGAGAAAACTTGGTCGCTGCCAACGGATCGCGGCATGGTGACGTACGGCAATCTTCCTCCAGGCGATTACGTATTTCAGGTGAAGGCCATCAACCACCGTGGTGGCTGGGACGAGCAGCCGCTGCGCTACTCATTCACTGTGAAGGCACCATTTTATTTGACGGCCACGTTTAGCATTCTCATGTTTTTTTTATTGATCGCCCTGATCGTTTTGATTTCCTACCTCAACCTAAGGAAGCGAATGCGCAAGGCATTGGAGATTGAGCGCATCCGCCAGCACGAGCAAGAAAGTCTTCGCAAAGAAATTGCCCGCGACTTTCATGATGAGATGGGCAACCAACTCACGCGCATCATCAACTACATCAGCTTGATGAAACTGAGCCAAAATGGCCACGCGCACGAGTTTTATAATAAGGTGGAGAATGCCGCCAAGTATTTGTACACAGGCACGCGCGATTTTATTTGGAGCATTGACCCCGTGAATGACGAACTCTCGAAATTATTTTTTCACATCCGCGACTTTGGCGAAAAACTTTTTGAAGAGAAGAGCATTCATTTTCGCGCCTACAATGAACTGAAAGAAAAAGTACAATTGCCTTATGGCTTCAGTCGCGAGGCCAACCTGATCATCAAAGAAGCGATGACCAATGCCTTCAACCACTCGCAAGCAAAAAACGTATCGTTTGCATTGAAGAAAACTACTGAAGGTTTTGAAATGGAATTGAAAGACGATGGCTGCGGGTTTGCGCCCGATGCGATTGACAAAACCAACGGCATGGCCAACATGAACGCGCGTGCCAATAGAATCAAATCGTATGTGAAGATTGAAAGCCAACCCGGCAATGGAACTGAAGTGCATTTATTATTTCCAGAAATTAAAACCCAAAAGCATGAGCAACGAATCGGAAACTAAAAAAAGAGTGTTGATTGTAGAAGACGACAAAGAAATCCGCAACAGCTTTGTGGTGATCGTAAACAGTTCTTCGCAATTTTCAGTGGCGAACGGCTACGGCAGCTGCGAAGAAGCCATCAAACATTTGAACAACGACAAGCCTGATATTGTGCTGATGGACATTGAACTGCCTGGCGGCATGAACGGCATCAAAGGCGCAAAGATCATTAAAGACAAATGGCCCACGGCCGACATCATTATGGTGACCGTGTACGAAGACAGCGACATGGTATTTGAAGCACTGAAGTCAGGGGCGAGCGGCTACATTACCAAGAGTGCTGGCTACCGCGAACTGCTGGCCGCACTGGAAGAAATTAGCAAAGGAGGTGCGCCCATGAGCAGCAAGATTGCACGCATGGTGATTGACAATTTTCATGTGAATCCTAACAGTCCGCTCACCAAGCGCGAAACGGAAATTCTTCAATTAATTTCGGAAGGGAAAACCTACACACAAATTTCCGAGCAGCTTTTCATTTCGAAAGAAACCTCGAAGACACACATCAAAAATATTTATGCCAAGCTGCAAGTGAACTGCAAATCAGAAGCGATTGCAAAAGCGAATTCTGAGAAGTTGATTTGAATTTTTTGGCACTTTCAATTTAATGCCTTCTTGTTTTGCGAAGGAAGCACGAGCGTCACGCTTGCCCTAGAACAGGTATGCAATGAAGCTGATAAATAGTTTGATCAACATTTTTTTTAACTACCATGGCACAACACGATCCAAAAATAAAAACTATTGACTCTGATGTTTTAGCACGGCCGGCTACAATATTCTCCCAGGCAGTAATCAGCGGCAATCTTATCTTCGTATCCGGACAGACTGGTGTTGACTTCTCGACAGGTAAAATCGAGCCAAATTTTGAAAAACAAGCCAGACTGGCTTTTGGCAATTTGAAAAAAGTATTGGAAGCCTCAGGCTCTGATCTAGCGCATACAATAAAAATTTTAGTCTGGCTAAAAAATGCAGAAGACTTCGATCAGTTGAATGTGCTGTATAAAGAGTACTTCCCGACTAATCCACCGGCACGTTCGGTACCTGTTGTGGATTTGCCAAAACCTGAATATTTACTGTCTATTGAAGCAGTTGCAGTAGTAAAATAATAGGTATAAAGTTCCTGTATAGTTCAAGCGTCACGTTTGGACTTCTGGCAAAGCATATCAAGGTGCTTGCGCTAAAAGAGACTACCGACAACCTGATGCCAACGTTGGGATTTGTGTGCGGAGGCAAGTCCCCACAACTTTCAACTTATTACTTTGAACTAATTCAGTATTTTCGCACCAAAAATTTCACAACACATGAGCCAACGCCCGATCTCCTCTTTTATAGAAAAACATTACCTGCACTTCAATGCTGCCGCTTTGGTAGATGCTGCCAAAGGCTATAAAAAACACATTGCCGAAGGCAAGAAAATGTTGGTGTCTTTGGCAGGCGCGATGAGCACGGCCGAGCTGGGCATCAGCTTTGCCGAGATGATCCGTCAGAATAAGGTGCATATTATTTCATGCACGGGCGCTAACCTTGAGGAAGATATTATGAATCTGGTGGCGCACTCGCACTACAGGCGCATTCCAAATTATCGTGACTTAACACCTGAACAGGAGTGGGACTTGTTGCAAAAACACTTGAACCGCGTTACCGATACTTGCATTCCTGAAGAGGAAGCATTCCGCAGATTGCAAAAGCATTTGTTTAAAGTATGGAAAGATGCCGAAGACAAGGGCGAGCGTTTGTTCCCTCACGAGTTCATGTTCCGCATGATCAACAGTGGCGACTTGAAACAGTATTATGAGATCGAACCAAAAAATTCGTGGATGATCGCTGCGGCCGAAAGAAATATGCCGATGGTGGTGCCGGGCTGGGAGGACTCCACGATGGGAAATATTTTTGCTTCGTATGTACTCACGGGCGAACTGAAAGCATCGACCATGAAGAGTGGGATCGAATACATGGTTTGGCTGGCCGATTGGTACACCAACAATTCTGGCAAAGACGGCATCGGATTTTTCCAGATTGGTGGTGGCATTGCAGGCGACTTTCCAATTTGCGTGGTGCCGATGTTGCACCAGGATTTAGGGCGCGATGGTGTTCCGTTCTGGAGTTACTTCTGCCAGATCAGCGACAGCACAACGAGCTACGGTTCATACTCGGGTGCTGTGCCCAACGAAAAAATTACGTGGGGAAAACTGAACATTGATACTCCCAAGTTTATTGTAGAGAGCGATGCGACCATCGTTGCGCCATTGATGTTTGCGTATATTTTGGATATGTGAAATGTAAGTATCAAGACATAAGTATCAAGATGCTTTTGTCTTAGTCTTATGTCTTGAGTCTTACTACTTTATGTCTAAAAATGAATTTAGATTTTCAATTACGTTCCGCCATACAAAAAGCAATCACTGCGCTTTTCCATCAACCCGTAGAGCAGGTGCAGCTTCAACCTACCAATCAAGAGTTTGAAGGCTCGCACACGTTGGTTTGTTTCCCGTTATTAAAAATTTCAAAAAAGAACCCCGAAGAAACCGGGAAACTTATTGGCGAATACCTGTTGACAAATTCGAAATTGATAAGCCGCTTCAATGTGGTGAAAGGTTTTTTGAATTTAGTAGTTGCCGACAAAATATGGGTTGAGGTATTTCGATCCATTTATTCTGAAAAGAATTTTGGAATACTTCCATCGAACGGAAAGGAGATCATGGTCGAGTACTCTTCGCCCAACACCAACAAGCCTTTGCACTTGGGTCACTTGAGAAATAATTTTTTAGGTTATTCACTGGCTGAGATTTACAAAGCACTTGGTTATACCGTGCACAAAGTGCAGATCATCAACGACCGCGGCATTCACATTTGCAAGAGCATGGCGGCATGGAAACTTTTTGGAAATGGCGAGACGCCACAGAGCAACGGAATGAAAGGCGACAAGCTGGTGGGGAAATATTATGTAGAGTTTGATAAGAACTATAAAGTTCAAACGAAGAAATTGGTAGAGGCAGGAGCGAGTGAAGCAGATGCCGAGAAGCAAGCGCCCATTATGCTGCTTGCGGTGGAGATGCTTTTGAAGTGGGAAGCCAAAGACCGAGATACAATCAACCTTTGGAAGACGATGAACGGCTGGGTGTACGATGGCTTCGCTTCAACGTACAAACGCATGGGCGTTGACTTTGAAAAATTGTATTACGAATCGCAAACGTATTTGCTTGGCAAAGAAGAAGTGCTGCGCGGTGTAGAGCAAGGTGTGTTTTTCAAAAAAGAAGATGGCTCTGTGTGGGTTGATTTAACTTCAGATGGACTTGACCAGAAAGTTTTGCTTCGCTCGGATGGCACCAGTGTTTACATGACGCAAGACATTGGTACCGCTATTTTGCGCTACCGCGATTTTCCGAAAATCACAAAACAAGTTTACACCGTTGGCAACGAACAAGAGTACCACTTCAAAGTTTTGTTTTTGATATTGGCCAAACTGGGCTATGCGTGGGCGAAAGAATGTTACCATCTTTCTTATGGTATGGTTGATTTGCCCACGGGCAAAATGAAAAGTCGCGAAGGCACTGTGGTAGATGCCGATGAGCTGATGCAAGAGATGGCCGATGAAGCCGAAAAGCAAACGCGCGCACTGGGCAAGATCGAAGACGCAACCGATGCGCAGGTCAAAGAACTTTCGGAAACGATTGGCCTGGGTGCGTTGAAATTTTTCTTGTTGAAAGTGGATCCCAAAAAACGAATGCTGTTCGACCCCAACGAGTCGATTCAATTGCAAGGACACACGGGCCCGTTCATTCAATACACGCATGCCCGCATCCGCGCCATCATTCGCAAAGCGGAGAGCCTTGGGGTTGTGCCTGAAGTGCAGACTTCGATTGAGCAACTCGAGCCTTCTGAGCTAAGTGCTATCAGTTTGTTGAGCAACTATCATAATAAACTGCACGATGCTGCCCGTGAGTATTCTCCAGCTGTGATTGCCAACTTCTCATTTGACCTGGCCAAAGCCTATAATCAATTTTATCAATCGATCCCTATCTTCACTGAGAGTGATCCTGCAAAAATGAAATTTAGGGTGGCACTATCGCTGATCATTGCGGATGTATTAAAAAGCACAATGTCATTGCTGGGCATCCCTGTGCCAGAGAAAATGTAAGTCGATCGGTTACATAGAAGTTTAAATGGCAAACCATTCGTCAATGTTTTGTGTTAACTTTAAAGATTAAATAAAACCCATTATGAAAACATTTATCGTGTCTCTTATCATGCTTGTTTACGCGCTTCCTGCTTCGCTTTATGATTTCAAAATCAATTCGCTCGAAGGCAAAGCGATCGACTTCTCGCAATTCAAAGGCAAGACATTGTTGATTGTAAACACCGCTTCTGAGTGTGGCTACACACCGCAGTATGCGGAACTGCAAAAACTGCACGAAACGCTTGGCAGCAAAGTGACCATCCTCGGTTTCCCGGCCAATAATTTTGGAGGACAAGAGCCGGGCAGCAATGCACAGATCGCTACCTTCTGCCAGAAAAATTATGGGGTCACCTTTCAACTGTTCGAAAAAATTTCGGTGAAGGGCGCTGACCAGCACGCGCTGTATGCTTGGCTAAAAGAAAAAACGGGTCAAGAACCCAATTGGAATTTTTGCAAATATTTGGTGAAGCCCGATGGCACCATCAAATTCTTTGCTTCAAAAGTGAAACCACTTGATAAACAAATAACGGATGAGCTCTAAAAAAATTATTGCAATTATTATTGTAGCTACTACCGCCATGGGACTAATATCTTTTATTGCAGACGAATCTCCAACCGGAAACGAACTACCTATTTCGATCTATGATTTCAAAATCAAAGCATTGGATGGAAAAGAAATCGTTTTCACTCAATACAAGGGGAAGAAACTATTGATTGTGAACACCGCCTCGAAGTGCGGCAAAACCCCACAGTATGCGGGCCTCGAAACTTTGCACGAACAGCACGGCAACCAGATCACGCTGCTGGGCTTTCCGGCCAACAATTTTTTGTGGCAAGAGCCGGGCACAAGCCAGCAGATTGCTGAATTTTGCGAACGCAACTATGGCGTGAAGTTTCAGATGTTCGAAAAAGTTTCGGTGAAAGGCAAAGACCAGCACCCGCTCTATCAATGGCTACAGGCTAAGACGGGACATAAGCCGGATTGGAATTTTGCTAAGTACATCGTGAGCGAAGACGGCATCACCGTGAAGTTTTTCAAATCAAGCGTGCAGCCGCTGGACAAGCAAATCATTGAGGAGGTGAGTCGCTAATGTTATCGGTGCAATCGATTCAATAAAAAACTATCGTTTCTTTTTTTGATAAAGTGCTTTAGGTTCACTGAGCACTAAGCTCTTAGAAGTTTTGATTTTTTTACGTTTCAACGTAGGCTGAATTAAAAGACTCTCGGGCAACGACAAACGGCTAGCGAGGGATCGAACCATTGACAATGACAAGGAGCGCTGTTTGCTCAACACTTTTGAGGCCGTACCCCGGTTACCAAACACATCCAGCAAATCGTTTGTTGTCAAACCCAAATCATTGATCCTTACTTTGATTGCTTCCACAGGATCGGGGTACTGAATGGAGAATTCTCTTTCCTCGTATTGATCAATTAAATATCCGAGCAACATTAATTCGCGCCCTTGCTCGGATTTTGCCTCGGGCGGGTTTTTGGAAAGCTCTTCCATGCGGTTCAACGCAGCCTCATATTCTTTTTTGTTTTGAAGTATCGACCAATTCATAGTTTATCGGTTAATAGTTTTCACTCCTATTTTATTATACTCCTCGTGAGTGCCAATCCATTTTATTTGAACTTGTTTAAAAACAAATAACACACGAGCCACCAACCTGTACTTGTTTCCTTTAATGTCAAACACTACACGGTTATCACCGACAGGGAAAGCTTCAGGAAAATCTTTTTGCAGGTCGTGGTATGATTTCCATTCGGCCTTTTTGCAAACTGCAAACCAAGTGTTGAGGCACCGTTGCATTTTCATGTTTTGCACAAAAATCCATCAAGGTTTGCCGCTTAATCACATTCACGATCAAAGCTAAACAACGGATGGCATTTTGCCAACTTTGTATTAATAGTTAATTGTTTTCGATATTTACTTTTTCGTTAACAATTAACTGATAACATCTATGAAAGTTTGGCTCTCTGCATTTCGGTTGCGCACGTTGCCGCTCTCGCTTTCGTGCATTGGCATGGGCAGTTTTCTGGCAGCTGCGCAAAATAAATTCAACGGCTTAATTTTTTTCTTGTGTTGCACCACCACCATTTTTCTACAAGTGCTTTCCAACTTGGCCAACGACTATGGCGACACCGTGAATGGTGCCGACCACAGCCAGCGCAATGGCCCACAGCGTGCCGTGCAGTCGGGGGCGATCTCGAAGCGACAAATGAAAAGTGCCATTGTTATTTTCATTGTGCTTAGTTTGATTAGCGGATTGAAACTTCTTTATTCTGCTTTTGGCCTCGATCTAAAATCGTTTCTGTTTTTTCTAGGGCTGGGCGTTTTGTCAATCTTTGCTGCCATTGCCTACACGATCGGAAAAAAACCGTATGGGTACATCGGCTTAGGTGATCTTTCGGTATTGCTATTTTTTGGATTGGTCGGTGTGATCGGCTCTCAATATTTATTCACTAAAACATTTTCTTTGTTGCAAATTTTGCCCGCCCTGAGCTGTGGATTTTTTTCAATGGCCGTGCTCAACATCAACAACATCCGCGATATTGAATCGGACAGGCAAGCAGGGAAATTTTCTATCCCTGTAAGGATCGGAAAAGAAAGAGCGACCCAGTACCATTGGATGTTGTTGCTTGGCGGGATTGCTTGCACATTAATTTTTGTAACAATCAATTACAAAACCCCAATGCAGTTTATGTTTCTGCTGTCAACACCACTGCTGATTATCAATGGCAAGTCGGTAGCCAAATTGCCTTCCGAAAAATTAGACCCTTACCTGAAACAGATGGCCTTGTCAACGCTGTTGTTTGTTTTGCTTTTTGGGATTGGAAGTTTGATGGCGTAGAAAAAAAGACCTTGAAACGTTTACTGTGAATAACTTGACATGATTAAATGATTGAGCTAACAGAATTGGAAAGAGTGTCAATTGGAAAAATTGAAAAAGGTCTGAGAGAATACGCTTTGGCAGATATTAAAGAGGTCAGTAAAGGAAACTGTTTAGTAGCATCATTCATTTTATGTAGTTGTTTCATTGACCAAAATGGCAGCCTTAGGTATGGCGATTGCGGTAGCAACAAAAATGAAAAGACTTGTTTTCTTGTTGACTGAAAATTCATAACTTGATTTCTTAAATACGTGCTCGGATGTTTCACATTTAAAAATACACCATGAAAAAAATTCTTGTTCCTGTTGATTACTCCAAAACGTCAAACATTGCCTTTGATGTGGCCTTTGATATTGCCAAGAAAGATGGGGCCGAGCTGATTGCGTTGAATGTAGTGGAAGAAGCCACTGCCGAATCGTATCGCATCACAGGCGAGTGGAAAAAGGCAAATTGGGAAGACCGTATTTTTACTTTCGAACTTTTGAAAAAAGCAAAAGTGCAGTTGGAAAAATTAGTGAAAGACCCCAAGTACGATGCCGTGAAAGTAACAGGCGAGCTTCGGGTGGGCAGCCCGTTTCATGGCATCAGCACGATCATCACCGAACAAAAAGTGGACTTGGTGGTGATGGGCACAAAGGGATTTACGAAGATCGATGCGATGCTCATAGGCACCAACACCGAAAAAGTGGTGCGCTATTCGCGCTGCCCGGTGCTGACGGTGCAAAAGAAGCCGGCCACTTCCGATTTTAAAAACATTGTCTATGCCACTGCGATGTCTTCGGATGAAGAAATTTTTTCGCGCATCGTCAAACGTACGCAGCAGATTTATAACTCTACGATTCACTTAGTTCGGATCAACACGCCAGCCGATTTTCTGCGCGACCGCCTGACCAAAGATGCCATGTTCAAATTTGCCAAGAAGCTTGGCTTGAAAAATTATACCCTCAACGTGTACAACGACACCTCAGAAGAAGAGGGCATCATTTATTTTTCTGACAGCATCGATGCTGACCTCATTGCGATGGCAACCCACGGCCGCACGGGCTTTGCTCATGTGATGGCGGGCAGCATTGCTGAAGAAGTGGTGGGCCACTCGAAGCGGCCCGTGCTCACATTTGTGGTGAAGCATTGAGTATAGACATTGAAGAACTATTATTTCATTTTAGAAATAAACCTTTATGCCAGCGAAGCCGAAATAAAAAAGGCTTACCGCAAAATGGCGTTGACGTATCATCCCGACAAAAATCCAACTCCACAGGCCGAAACTGTTTTTAAAGAACTGAACGAAGCCTACGAAGTGCTGGGCGATGCAGCTCGCAAAGTGGTGTACGATCAGATGCTCCGTGGCGAGCGCGTGGAAACAGAATTGCCACCTCCGCCCGTTGCCCGCACCCATCGCGACCCGCGTTACCAACCACGGCCCGGGGCGCCAAAGCGTCCGTCAAAGCGGCAAGAGTTGTTGGCAATGATGGAGGAATATTTGAGCTATGCGATACTCGCCTCGCGGGTGGCCTTGGTTTTTTCAATGGTTCTTGCTGCGGACTTTATAATCCCTAAAGTGGCCACGAAGGTTCAGGTTGTCGGGTATACTATTTCTTCCGTCAGTAGAAAATATGAACGCACGTATCAATTGGAGTTGAGCGATGGAAGTGTTGTAAAAATATCAAAAGGAGAAAGTCAAAACATAAAAGGCAACCTGCTCACCATCTATCGCACAAGCCTGCTGGGCGTACCTTATAAAATAGAGGATAAGGAAAGTAATTCTGTCGCTATTGAGATTTCTATCTATGGTAATTTTATTTTTGCCCCGTTGATTTTATTGGCGACAGCGTTGGCGGGAAGCTTTTATAAAAGAGGAACAGAATTTCGTTTTAACTTGGGCATCGTTAATTTTTTTATGACACTCTTAAATATTGTTTTTCTTCAAGTCCATAAATTTTAAATGCAATGGCCAAGAAAAATGAATGGAAGCACCGCGAAGGGGTAGTGTATTCTACCAGCGAAAATTTTGAATACGAAACGGATGGCAACAAACAAAAAAGCACATTGCCCATGCAACAACAAAACCTTAAAGTGCTGCTCGATAAAAATGGAAGGGCGGGTAAGCAAGTAACCATTGTCGCTGGCTTTGTGGGCAAGACGGGCGACATAGAAACGCTCACCAAACTTTTAAAAACAAAATGCGGTGTGGGCGGCTCGACCAAAGACGGGGAGGTACTTTTGCAAGGCGACCTCCGCGACAAAGTAGTGCAGGCTCTTGTTAAAGAAGGCTACAAAGCGAAACGTATTGGGTAATTTAGAACTCATTAAAAAAAGTCGTGCGGCCACAACAAGAGGTAGGAACACATTTTTTAATTAGT
>JAYWDN010000059.1:0-15432 GCA_043780615.1 Bacteroidota bacterium
TCCAAATCTTGCATCTGTGGCGACATTGTCGATGAGTTGCCACTGTCGCAGTCAACCGTCTCTCAGCATTTGAAAGAATTGAAAAATGCTGGGCTGATCAAAGGAAATATTGAGGGGCTCAATGTCTGCTATTGCATTGACGAAAAAAACTGGCTTCGTGCAAAAAAAATAGTGGGAGAATTATTTGAAAGCTATTCAGGGCAAGACTGCTGCTGACTTTTTTTTGAAACAATTCATCGCAATATTACGATTATCAACTAACCATAAATAAAAATGAACGCTACCGAAACACCCGCACAACTCAAGGAGATCGTGCGCGAAAAGTACAGCCAGATTGCCGAGCAGAGCAAAGCCACCAACGAAGCGAGTTGCTGCGGAGCTACCAGTGCTTGCTCAACAGTTGACTATGCAGTGATGGCTGATGACTACACAAAATTAGAGGGCTATGTTGCCGATGCCGACCTTGGCCTTGGGTGCGGGCTGCCCACCGAATTTGCACAGATCAAAGAAGGCGATGTAGTCGTTGACCTTGGTTCAGGCGCGGGCAATGATTGTTTTGTGGCACGGTCGATCGCTGGCGAAAGAGGAAAAATTATTGGCATCGACTTTACGGAGAAGATGATCGAAAAAGCAAAGGCCAACGCGCAAAAGTTGAATTACACCAATGTTGAATTTCGTCAAGGCGATATTGAAAACATTCCCGTGGCCGGCCTCACTGCCGATGTGGTGGTGAGCAATTGCGTGCTGAATTTAGTGCCAAACAAAAAGCAGGCCTTTGCAGAAACGTTTCGCATTTTGAAAAAGGGCGGACACTTCAGTGTATCTGACATTGTGCTGGTGGGCGAGCTCCCCGATGGGCTGAGAAAAAATGCCGAGATGTACGTAGGCTGTGTGGCAGGCGCCATTCAAAAAGACGAGTACCTTCGCATTATTCAAGAAGCAGGTTTTAAAGAAATTAAAATACAAAAAGAAAAACGAATAGAACTGCCAATGGAAATCTTGAAAGAATATTTATCAGAAAAAGAAATGGCAGATTTTGCGACTGGGGGCTCGGGAATTTTTAGTGTGACCGTTTATGCAGAGAAACCCGTGAATTGCTGTGCTCCGGGATGCTGCGATTGATTTGAAATACTGATGTTAGCGACACTGCTTTATCATGCAAATTTTATTCTCCAGATAATTTTTGAATGATGAATGTTGATTTTAGATTTGTGAAGCACGAATAGAGAATGCTGATTTTAAAGTTTTAGCTATAATTTTTATTTTGATGCCGGAATGAAACGATACCTCAAGTGGATTTAACAAAGCGTTCAAAATTATTCCCCACGCTCCAAGCAACAGTTAGTCAGCTTGAAAATGAATTTAAGTTGATTCCAGATGGGAGAAAAAAAGTATTGAATGGGATGACAGCATTTGTTCAAGCCAAAATGAAATTAGATCAGAAAATAAATTTGAATTTTATCTGCACACACAACTCAAGGCGAAGCCACATGGCGCAGATTTGGGCTCAGGCGGCTGCTTATTTATTTGATATAAAAAACGTACAATGTTTTTCGGGAGGAACGGAAGCCACAGCTTTTAATGAGCGAGCGGTAACTGCGATGCAAAGAGTCGGTTTTCAAATTGTAAAAACTACGGATGGAAATAACCCTCAATATGAAGTAAAACTTTCTTCCGGTGCCCCGTCAATTCTTTCGTTTTCAAAAAAATATGATCACCCGTCAAATCCTCTCAAAGACTTTGCCGCGATCATGACTTGCTCGCTTGCCGATGAAAATTGCCCGTTGGTGCTGGGGGCTTCGGCACGCATTGCCATTACGTATGACGACCCAAAAGATTTTGACGATACCACCCATGAGGCTGGCAAGTATGAAGAGAGCGCGCTTCAAATCGGGAGAGAAATGCTCTTTGCCTTTTCGCGAATAAAATTTTGAAATGTTTGTTTAGATCCAAATTTACTTTCCCTATCGTAAATGGATCGTATTTAAAACTTCCCGATGAAATTACAGAAGAACATTGAAGCTCCGATTTTTAAATTGAAAGACATCTACGGAAGCATAATCGACCTGAATGACTATCGGAATAAAAAAGTATTTATTGGTTTTTTTCGGCATGCGGGCTGTCCGTTCTGCAACATCCGCGTGCACACCTTGCAAAAAGTACGCGAAGAATTAAAAGCAAAAGGCATGGAGATGATCTACTTTTTCGAATCGAAAGAGAATGTGTTGAAGAGGAGTATTTTCCATCAAGAGATTTCTCCAGTGCCATTGATTTCCGACCCAGAAAAAAAATGGTACACGGCCTATGGGCTTGAAAGCTCGGGCTACAAGTCGGCAGTGAGCCACCTCACTTCGTTTGCGCAGACTGCTTACAAAGCAAGCAAACTCGGTGTGCCCATTCACCTGATGGCCGATGGCGAATCGATCAGCACCATGCCTGCCGAATTTCTTTTGGCCGAAGGATTGATTGTAAAAGAGATCCATTATTCTGAAAGACTGAACGACCGCATGAGCGTGGATACCATCAGAGCATTTGCTTCTGCTAAAGATTAATTTAGTTGCTTGACCACTTCAAATGGCGGGAGACTTTCATACCGTGTTTTGCTACCTTTGAAAAATTAGCAAAGCAAATTTCTTTTGACCTCGCACGACATCCTAAAAAAATACTGGGGCTACTCCAATTTCCGTTCGCCACAAGAAGAAATAATTTCTGCCTTTCTTGAAGGGAAAGATACGGTAGCGATTTTGCCGACAGGCGCGGGCAAGTCCATCTGCTTTCAAGTCGCTTCGTTGATGAGCGAGGGGGTTTGCATTGTGGTCACGCCACTGATCGCACTTATGCAAGATCAAGTGCAAGAATTAAAAAAGCGTGGCATCGAGGCAGTGGCGATCCATTCGGGAATGAGCCGCTCGGCCATAGACATTGTCCTCGACAATTGTGTTTATGGCAAACTGAAATTTTTATATGTGTCGCCCGAACGATTGCAGACAGAAATTTTTCAAGCACGCTTCAAAAAAATGAATGTAAATTTGGTGGCGATTGACGAGGCGCACTGCATCTCGCAATGGGGCCACGATTTTCGCCCGCCTTACCTACAGATTGCCACGCTGCGCGAACTCAAACCCGTTGTTCCTTTTATGGCGCTGACGGCATCGGCTACTCGGCAAGTACGTGACGATATCATTGCCAACCTTCAATTGAAAACGCCAACACTCTTTCAGAAAAGTTTTGCACGCGAAAATTTTTCGTTGGTGGTGCGCAAGACAGAAACAAAAGAAAAGCAGTTGCTCGATATTTTAAAAAAAGTGCCAGGCGCTGCCATCATCTATGTGCGATCGCGCAAAGCAACACAGGCCATTGCTAAGTTGCTCAACAGAAATAAAATCACTTCCACTTTTTATCATGCTGGCTTGCTCCCAGAAGAGCGGATGGCAAGGCAACAAGAGTGGATCGAAAACCGCATCCGCGCAATAGTGGCTACCAATGCGTTTGGCATGGGCATCAACAAACCCGATGTGCGCACCGTAGTGCATCTCGACTTGCCTGAAAATATGGAAGCGTACTACCAAGAAGCCGGGCGGGCGGGCCGCGATGGCAAGCGAAGTTATGCCACCATGATTTTTCACGAGGCTGATGTGCAAGCCTTGCAACACAAAACAGAATTGGCACAACCCGAGTTGGTATACCTCCAAAAAATTTATCAGGCACTTGCCAATTTTTATCAGCTTGCCATTGGCAGCAGCCAAGGTGAAGCCTACAACTTTGATTTGGATGACTTCTGCAAACGCTATGACTTTAAGGCAGCCGCAGTTTTCCCTGCGCTAAAAAAATTAGAAGAGTTCGGATTGATTGTGATGAACGAAGGATTCCATCGGCCATCGCGTGTTCATTTCTCCATCAACAAAAAAAAGATTTATGAATTTCAGGTGGCCAACGCCAAGTATGATCCGATCATTAAGTCCATGTTGCGATTATACGGAGCAGAAATATTTTCTGATTTCGTAACGATTTCTGAAAGCCACATTGCCATCGCTTTGAAAGTAAAACCTGCTGATGTAAAAACGGAATTACAGAAACTTCACAAACTGCAACTCTTGATTTACGAACCGGCTTCAGACGAACCACAAGTTGTTTTTGTTTTGCCGCGGCAAGATGCGGATCGTTTGCCCATCGATAAAAATGAAATGGAGCGAAGAAGAAAATTGCATTTTGATAAGATGGAAGCCATGATCAACTATGCCGAACAGACCCACCGTTGCCGAATGCAGTTGATCCAAGAATATTTTGATGAAGCAACGTATCAAACCTGCGGGGCTTGCGATGTGTGCATCGCCAAAAAGAAAAAAGAGAATTTGTTGTTGCTAAAAGATTATTCCGATCAGATCATTTATTTATTGTCGCAACGACCGATGCATGTGGATGATTTAGAAACAGAAGTTGCCGCCCGCGACAAAGAACTTTTTGTGGAGGTAGTGCGCGAGCTCGTTGACAACGGAACAATTGCCTACGATGAGCTTTGGGTGTTGCACAAAACTTGATGATGGATTTGCCAGTGACCAATATCCAGAAAGCGTTAACTTTGTTGTAGAAATAAATTATGGTGAACGATCAACTTATTCGCGACTTAAATTATTGCAACAGCCTCACAGCGTACAGCCGCAGAAAAACCCGTGTGATAAACATTGGCGATGTGCCCATGGGAGGGGAGAGCCCTATCCGTATTCAATCGATGACTACGATTGATACGATGGACACGCTTGGCTCGGTAGAACAAATCATTCGCATGATTGATGCGGGCTGTGAATATGTGCGCATCACGGCACCGAGCATCAAAGAAGCGCAGCACCTGCAAGAAATTAAAAATGAATTGCGCAAGCGTGGCTACACTGTTCCGCTCATCGCAGATATTCATTTCACACCCAATGCAGCCGAGTTGGCTGCGCGCATTGTAGAAAAAGTGCGCGTGAACCCGGGCAACTATGCCGACAAGAAAAAGTTTGAAAAAATAGAATACACTGATGCTTCGTACAATGATGAGTTGGAGCGCATCCGAAAGAAATTTGCCCCGCTGGTAAAAATCTGTAAAGAGTATGGCACGGCCATGCGCATTGGCACGAACCACGGTTCGCTCTCCGACCGCATTATGAGCCGCTATGGCGACACACCCTTGGGCATGGTGGAAAGCGCGCTTGAGTTTTTGCGCATCTGCGAAGACTTGAATTACTACAACATTGTACTCTCGATGAAGGCGAGCAATCCGCAGGTGATGATTCAAGCCTATCGCCTGTTGGTGCATAAGTTGGAGGAAGAAAAATTTCAGCCGTACCCATTGCACCTTGGCGTAACCGAAGCAGGCGATGGTGAAGACGGAAGAATAAAATCTTCGGTGGGCATTGGCACGCTGCTCGAAGATGGACTGGGCGATACCATTCGTGTGTCGCTCACCGAAGAGCCCGAAGCCGAAGTGCCAGTAGCAAAACAATTGGCTGATCGATATGTCAATAGAGTGGCACAACCGATTCCCGAAATAAAAAATTATCCGATCGACCCCTTTGGCTACACGCGAAGGCCAACGAAGGAAGTCTTGAACATTGGACGGCATCAAGTGCCGCGCGTCATTGCTGATTTTTCTAAAAAAGATAAAATTACCACGGCTTCACTTTTTGCGTTGGGCTATCATTATTCTGTGCCACTTGATAAATGGAACATTGCCGACATGGCCTGTGATTATATTTTTATTGGAGACAAGGTGATAGATTTTGAAATCCCCGGAACACTTGGGCTGATTCATTATTATGCAACTTGGCTTGCGCAAAAAAATAAAACGGCCAGTTATCCATTAATTAATTCAAAAGATTATTTGAATAGAAAAGAATTTTCACCGCGATTGAATTTTGTTTCTATTGAGTTGTCCGAACTGACCAATGAATTAGTGGCGAAGTTAAAGTCGGATGTCACCGCGGTGTTGATTGTAAGCACGGCCAACAACCATGGACTTGCCGAGCAACGAAGATTGTTTGTTGAGTTGCTCCAGAGCGAGTGCCAAACACCGGTGGTCGTGCAGCGAACATACTTCAATCTTTCATCAGAGCAATTGCAACTCTATTCGGCCACTGACATCGGTGGGTTGTTGATCGATGGGTTGGGTGATGGAATTTTTCTGAAGACAGAAAATTGTGGATCGGATAAGATTGTGAACGAAACCGCGTTTAATATTTTGCAGGCCACCCGTACCCGGATTTCGAAGACCGAATATATTTCGTGCCCATCGTGTGGCCGCACGCTCTTTGATTTGCAAGAGACCACCGCTAAAATTCGGTTGCGCACCAGTCATTTGAAAGGAATAAAGATTGCAATCATGGGCTGCATTGTAAACGGCCCTGGCGAAATGGCCGATGCGGATTATGGTTATGTTGGCTCGGGGCCGGGGAGGATTACCCTGTACCGTGGCAAAGACGTAGTGAAGCGCAATGTGCCGTCTGCGCAGGCAGTCGATCAGTTGATTGATTTAATAAAAGAAGATAGTAATTGGATTGAGGTTTAGCTATTTTCAAATTTGAATAATCAATGAAGGTAAAGGACGTTATCAAACTAATTGAAAAAGACGGATGGTTTTTGGCTCGTCAAAAAGGAAGTCACAAACAATATAAACATTATTTCAAAAAAGGATTGGGCACGATTTCAGCCCACAAACTTTCAGATGAAATAAAGGCAGGAACTTTAAACAGTATTTTTAAGCAGGCACAAATTGAAAAACAATGAAAAAATATTTAGTGATTTTTGAAAAAACATCGACAGGCTATAGTGCCTACTCTCCTGATATACCAGGGTGCATTGCCACCGGACGAACAAAGTCAGAAACAGAGAAATTTATGTATGATGGAATTCAATTTCATTTGGAAGGATTGAAAGAAGAGGGTTTGAAACTTCCTAAGCGCAGCTCTGAGGCCGAACTTTATGTATTTGCAGATTAAAAAGGGATATGGGAAATCAACCTAAAGAAAAGAAAAAATTAACCTTTAAAGATTTTTTCTCAATGGGTGAAGTGGGAGCTTATTTTTTCCGAAAGAAAAATACGGATCGCCCCTCAAACATCAATTTAAAAATGATGCATGGAGTTAATCGGTTGGCGATCATTATCTTTTTGATCGGCATGATCTACTTTATCATTAAGCGGTTTTTGTGAACTTCGAATCGTTCCGCCAATATTGCCTTGGAAAAGAAGAGGTCACCGAAGAATTCCCCTTCGACAATAGCACACTTGTTTTTAAAACGAATGGAAAAATATTTGCGCTCGCTAATGTTGAAAGTTTTGAAAGCATCAACCTAAAATGCCCGCCCGAAGAAGCGGTGCAATTGCGAGAACAGTACATGGCCGTGCAGCCGGGCTATCACATGAACAAGAAGCATTGGAACACTTTGCTGATGGACGGCACCCTGCCTGATAAGCTGGTGAAATCTTGCATCGACCTATCGTATGGGTTGGTATTTAAGAAGCCTTCCTTAAAGAAAAGAAACCATAAAGAGGAAATGACTTGATCATCATTTTATTGCATTTGGTTACATTTCTTACATCCTTCGGATTACTAAGGTTAATTTTTTATTTTTACAGATTGTGATCATCCTAATGGAATGACCAGGGCTTTAACCTTCTTCTTCGCGTACGTCTTCATGCTGATGGGCTGTACTACTCAGCGCACCATTTGCCCTGCCTATCAAAGTGCTTTCATTTTTGATATATCTGCCGAACGAAAAAACTTTGTGCTGTACAACGAAAATAAAAATCAGCCTCAAGAAGTTTTGGCCAGCAGCAGCAAAACATTGACTTTGCCAGCCCGCGACTCGAGTTGGGAAAAGAGTGTCGTGTTGCCCGGCCCATCACTCCCATTGGAAAGACGGGTGAAGAAAGATCGTTACTTGCTGCTGCCCAAAAGGACTTACAAGAAAGCGTTGCGGGCATTGCAAACCGTGCAGATGCAAAAAGTTTACCCCAAAAAAGAAGACTCACTCAACATCAAGAAAGAACTGGATAGTGCCGCACGAAGTATCACCGATACCATTACTTCTGTTTCACAAGCAAAACCTAAGGAGCAACAAGAAGATAGTGTTTATGTGATCTCAAAGGAAAAAGAAAAATTCAATGCAGACCAAGACAACTACATGTGGTATTTCCGCGACATCTTGGTGCTGCCCGATGTGAAGATAGGAATGGACGAAGCTAAAGCAGAGGGTAAAATGAAAACTGCTAACAAAAAAACTAAACAAGGATTTTTCCAAAAAATAAAAGGGTTGTTCAAAAAGAAACCGAAGACAAAAATAGATTCAACGAAAGTAGTAACTGAAGAAATAAATACTTCAGACTCTACTGCTGCTCAAATCAAACCGCAGCCTCTAACAAAAAAGAAAAAAGGCTTGGGTGGTCTTTTGAAAAAGAAACCGAAAGCTCCAGTTAAGCCTGTCAAAAAGATAGAGGGAAAGAAAGAAGAAGACGATGGATTTTAAACCGCTACATAATTTTTTAAAAAAAGAGTATTGAATGTGTAACCTTCAATATTCCAATTACTTCACAGCCACCACTCTCACTTCCACTCTGCGCCCTTCTTCCTTCGATACGTTTTGGTTTTTGGTGGCTCCGTAACCTTTTGCTACGATACGCCTGCGAACAATTCCTTGATGGTTGAAGTAGTCGAGCACGGTGATCGCGCGCTTGTTAGAAAGTTCATGGTTGGCTTCTTCCGTGCCTTCAGCAGAAGCAAAGCCGGAGATCTCAACGCCAAGCCCGGGGTTTGAATTTAATGTTTGCAAGATTTCGTTTAGCTGTGCATTGTACTGTTCTTTCAAATCGTTTTTGCCTTGATCGAAAAATACCTTTACGAATTTGGCGAGCAACGATTTATCGAATGAGATTTCCTTTGCCGACTCTTCTTTCAACCGCTTGGCTTCTTCTTTCACAATCATAGTTGGCAATGAGAAAACCGTTTTCCCTTCTACCTGCTTTTGTTCAAACTTGCTCACCTCGCTCTCATCATAATAATAAGTGCGGGCCGCTACTTCAATCTTGGAGTTTTCATTTTCATTAAAATTCACCGACTCTACTGGGTTCTGATGTTCGATGAGGCTTACTAAATAGGCGATACCTTCCTTATCGTCTGCGGCCATCAGGTCGAGCATCAGGTCATAGACGTCAACACTTCCACTTTTTACCAGTTGTGCTTCGTGTGTTTTTCGCAGATCCGTTTTTACATCTTGCTGGGTATCGTAGAAAGCATTTTTCACTTGCACTTCCTGCCCCACCACCACATCAAATTGTTTGATCGTCTTTAAGGTGATCTGCTGAAACAGTTCGTGGAAATATTCTTGGTTCGGAATGTTCACATTCAGCGTGTACGGCAAGAAGCCTTCCGATTCGATGATGATGTCATAGTTTTTGTTAGGAGGGAGGATGATCAAGTACTCGCCTGTTTTTGGATCGGGATCGTAAACAAACTCGATTTCTTTTTTAGAATCCTTGTCGATCACATACATTTTGGTAGGCATCGGCTTGCCTGTTTCTGCGTTCAGTATTTTTCCTTTGATCATCGTAAGCGGTATGGTCGAGGCATTGTCGGGCATGTCAATAAAATAAATGTCTTGCGCACCTTGCCCGCCTTTGCGATCCGATGAAAAATAAGCACGCTTGCCATCGGCCAGCAGCGTAAAATAATTATCGTTGGCCGTGGTGTTCACGGGGTAGCCCATGTTTTCAGGCTTCGTCCATTTGTTGGTCATTAATATTGATTTGAAAATATCATTGCCACCCATCGTGTTGTGACCATCGGAGGTGAAGAACAAAGTTTTTTGATCGGGATGAATGAAGGGCGCATCTTCATTGGCTGCGGTGTTCACGTCAGGGCCAAGGTTTACGGGCACACCCCATTGGCCATCGGCTTTCAATTCGGTTTTCCAAATGTCAAGTCCACCTTTGCCACCCGTGCGATCGCTTGCAAAATAAATCGTCTTGCCATCGGGTGTGATGCTACAGGTGGTTTCTAAGTTGGGGGAATTGATGCTGCCAGCAAGAAGGCTTGGCTTAGACCAACCATCCCCGTCTTTCAAGATTTGGTACAGGCTGCCAGGGTCATTGGTGCCGCCAATGAAGATCATCATCTTCTGGCCATCGGGCGAGATGCCAGCCGTGCCCACATTATATTCTGAGGCGATGGGAACAACGACTGGCTCCGACCAGCTGCCGGATTTATTGTACGACACCAATACTTCTTCGATGAACTTATCGCCAGAGCGTGTGCGCCCTGTGTTGGGGCGAAGGGCAGTGAACGCAATCACACTTTCATCGGCAGAGACGGTGGGGTTGTATTCCGTGTGAGGTGTATTGACACTGCCCGAAAAACTATGCACCATAAAATTTCGTGGCACCGCCATGAAGGCAATTGCATTGTGGCATATTTCGATGGCTTTGTCGGCACTCAGTTTTGCTTTGGGGTCGGCTTTCACTTTGTTTTTATAAGCCGTAAAAGTTTCAAGTGCTTTGTCGAGTTGCTCGTTTTTTAAATAAAGCTGACCGAGGTCATAGGCCAATGTAGGAGGGAGGGTTTTCCCTTCGGCTAATGCTTTTTCAAAATAAGGTATGCCTTTGATCTGATCATCAATGTTTTGCTGCTGCTGCTGATAGCAAACTCCAGTTTGATAAAAAACCAACGGGTCTTTTGCACCCGCCTCAATGGCTTCAACAAAGAGTGGCAATGCCTTGTCGTAATTTTTAAATGCGAATAACTGCCTTGCTTCCGACAACTTCTTTGTGTCTTGAGCAAAAGATGTGGTGATGAGCGTGAATGCGAAAAGGAAGGTGAACAAATTTCTCATATCTCTTAATTTTTCTACAAGTGGAATAGGTTCGCAAATATATTTCACAAAAACTGAAAAGGTCAATAAAACAAGGGCTTTTCGATCAATCACAATTTGAATTTGAAAACCAACGAGGCAAGTGGTTGACTACAACCTAAAAAACCACATAAATACGTGAATGTGATTTAATTGCTTTTTTCGATAAAATGTGTCAGATTTAGGGGCTAAACCTAATAAAACCATGCTCAAAAGGTTTTGGAAAATGCTCGATGTAGAAGCGGACGAGACTGGCCCAGTTGGGTTACTCTTGATCATGAGCTTTTTGATGGGACTATTTTTGGCTTCTGTTTCGGTGGCTTCCACATCGCTTTTATTGAGCCTACCCGATTTCAGTGAGAAAAATGATCTTCCGTTGGTGCTGGTTTTCTCCGGGCTTTTCGGGATGATCATTACTGTCCTTTATAATTTCATGCAAGGCCGGATTTCATTTTCTGCGCTGGCCATACTTAATCTTGTTCTTGTTATTTTCTTCACCGCTTTCTTAGAGTTTGGAGGAGGCTTCGTTAAAGATTTAAAAACCCTTTATCAATTTGGGTTCACGTTGGTTCTGCCGTTTACATTTGTTATCCAACTGGTTTTTTGGGGAGCGTTTGGTCGCATGTTCAACGTGCGGGTGGGCAAACGCTTGATTGGCAGTGTAGATGTGGGCACTGACATTGCTTCAATCATCGCCTTCTTCACCATTCCGATAATGCTTACTGCGGGTGTAAAAGTAGAGTCGCTGTACACGATCGGGCTTTTTAGCATCATCGCTTATACAGGGGTTTTCTTTTTGCTCAGCCAACGGTACCTCGGCAAAAAAAGCGGCATCGCCCAAGATGAATCAGAGATCAAAAAACTTTCCCTCGGCAAGTTCTTTACCAATAAGTACATTATGCTGATGGCAGCTTTTATTGTTGTATCGCTCACTGCCCTGCGTTTTGTTGATTACTCTTTTCTGAACGTGACCACCGTGCAATTCAATAGTAGTTCACTGCCGATTTTTCTTAGCCTTTTCGAAGCGACAATTGTAATCTTTAGCTTTCTGTTCACCACGTTTGTTACCGATCGTATTGCACAAGATTATGGTTTGCGCGTGGCCATGATCCTCAACCCCATCGTGTTGGTACTTTTTACAGTCTCCGCTTTTGCGTTAGGATCCTTCTTTGGGTATGACCCTACCATATCGGGCAAGAACAATGTGGTTTACTTTTTTATTGCCATCGCGATGAGCAAACTTTTCATCAACTCCTTGCGCGATGCACTCGACACCCCAATCTTTAAATTCTATTATGTGCCCATCGATAAGTCGATCAAAATTGATGTGCAGACCAAGATAGAAGGTTTTGTGTTTGCATTGTCGAGTGCCATTGGCGGGGGGTTGATCGTGCTGATCAATCAATTCCATATTTTCAGTCTGCTTTCGGTTACGGCTTTCACGATTGGCCTGTTGGTGATTTGGTACTTTGTTGCCAACCGCATGTACATTGGCTATCGCGATACACTTCAGTCTTCGTTGGTAAAAAATAAAGGAGCCATTGAAAAAGATGTGGTAAAAGAGTACACGATGGATAGTGTGCTTGATAAAGAAGTAAAGAGCGATGCCGAAAGCAAAGTGATTTACGGTCTGAAATTGATGGAGAAGTTAGAGCCTGCTTTGTTTGAGTCCTCCATCGTGCAACTTTCTGAAAGCAAGATCAAACGTGTGCGCCAATTTGCACTCGACAAGATTCAAGAACTTGGCCTTGTGCCCGAAGATACGAACGAGATCAAAGGCCTGGCCACGCAGGCCGCAGGCTCGGCCGAAGACAGCGACTTATTGTCGATCTCGCCAGATAAACTAATGAAACTCAGTAAGTCGGTGAAGCAAACCGACCGCATGTTGGCCGCCAAGTTTATGCGGAAACTCACCAACAACAAGACTATTTTTATTTTGTTGGAACTCATGCGTGACGCTGACCCGCGCGTGCGCAGCGAAGCCATTCTCACGGCACGCAAAGTGAAAAGGCCAGAGACTTGGAACGTGCTCATCGAGATGCTCTCGTCACCCGTGTATTCACATCAGGCCGCATCGGCATTGAAAGAAGCAGGGCCTCAAGCCCTCAACCATCTCGAAACTGCTTTTCATAAATCAGGACAAGGCGAGTTGGTGATGGTGAAGTTGATCCAGATCATGGGCCACATTGGTGGCAACGAAGGATTACAATTGCTGTGGAAAAAAATCGATTACCCAGACAAGCGAATTGTAAAACAAATTTTGTACGCACTTCGCTTCATCAACTATCAAGCGAAAGGCCGCGAAGCCAATGCTGTAAAAGACTTGCTCGATGGCGAGATGAGCAAAACACTCTGGAACCTTGCCGCACTTGATGAACTGCCCGATGAACCAATCTACAGTTTTTTGCGCGAAGCGCTACAAGAAGAGATCCGCGACAATTACGACCACATCACCTTGTTGCTTTCGTTGTTGTACGATCCTGAATCGGTACAGTTGGTAAGAGAAAACGTAGAAGCAGCAACACCCGACAGCATTCAATATGCACTGGAGCTACTCGATTTGTTTGTCGATAAAGATTTAAAGCCAAAACTGATTCCGCTGTTGGATGACTCGAGCACAGCCGACAAATTGGAAAAACTTCAGATTTTTTTTCCACGCGAGAACTACAACCCCGTGCAGACGATCAACTACATTCTCAACCGCGACTTCAATTACAACAACCGATGGACCAAAGCCTGTGCCGTGCATACCTGTGCTTACATCGACAACTTCCGCGTGAGCCGTGGGCTGATCAGCCAGATGTTCAACCAAGATAAGTTGCTGCAAGAGACAACGGCATGGGTAGTTTATAATAAAGACAAGCAAGCGTACCACACTGTTTCTGAACGTCTTCCTTACCGTGATAAAAAATTCCTCGACTCAGCCATCGAAAACAACCAGTTGTTGGATGGGTTGGATGATGGATTTTTTCTCTTTATAGAAATGGTCATGCTGATTAAAAAATTGCCAGCCTTCAACCGCATCACCGGCAAAGTCTTGAGCGACCTCTCTGACAAGATCATGCCGATCACACTCAACGCCCACGAAAAATTTACGATCAGTTCTACCGACACTCCAATATTGATTGTGGCTTCGGGCGAATTGAAATTAAAAAAAGACCAAGAGGTAGTTTCGGTGTTAAAAAAAGAAGAAGTGTTTGGCGACCTCTTTCAAGAAGGGCAGGTGTCAAAAATCACCGAAGTAGAAGCCAGTGAGCGCACGGTGTTCTTCAAAATTGAATTGACTGATTTTTATTTTGTGCTGGCCAGCCACCATGATTTGGCACAAGGCCTGATTTATAATGCGACCAAAAAGAAAAAACAATTAGCATAACTACTTTGCCATGACTGATATTGACGTACTCATCACGTTTGCCGAGAAAGACAACGAGACTGCCAAAAAGAGCGACCAAGGTTGGATCACGCAGTTCAAGAAATTTTTGGAACTGATGCTCTTTCAAGTGCTGGGCACAAAGCCCGTGATTGTGATCAAATCAGAATTTGATACCGCCACTGCACCTGCCATGGACAATGCTTCTATTTTGGTGGCCGTGCTCACCAAAGATTTTGTGCAGTCGGGCCGGTGTCTTGATTTGGTGGAGACGTTTTATAAAAACACGTCAAGCTCGCCCGCAGTCAACCGCGTGTTTAAAGTACTGAAGTCGCCATTGACGGTGCAAGAAATGCCACCCCGCCTGCGCGATTCCATTGGCTACGATATGTACCAGCTCGATATAGAGACAGGGCAGATGAAAGAGTATTCAGATTTCTTTAGCCAAGAGGCAGAGAAACAATATTGGATGAAGATGGTGGACCTTGCCTATGACATTCACGAGTCGTTGATTATCTTAAAAGAAGGCGAGGGCAAAAGCGGCAGCGTTAAAAATATTTACAGGCGCAAGACCATCTACCTCGCAGAATCCGGCCACGATCTTTCGGTGCAGCGCAACATTATCAAGCGCGAGCTGATGCGCCATGGTTTCATTGTGTTGCCCAACCACACCTTGCCATCGCGTGCCGATGAGTTGGAAAGAGAAGTCCGCAAAGATTTGGAAACATGTTCGATGTCCGTGCACTTGATCGGCAGCGCGTATGGTGAAATCCCGGAAGGTGCAGAGCGGTCCATCGTGGACATTCAAAATAAAATTGCGGCCGAGGTGGCAGTGGCCAAGCGGCAAAGCAAAGAAGACTTCTCTCGATTGATTTGGATTGCACAAAATCTCAAGAACGCGAGCGACCGCCAGAAGGCATTCATCGAAACCATCAGACGCGACACGGAAGCACAAGAAGGTGCAGAGATACTGCAAAACCCATTGGAAGACTTCAAAAATATTATGCGCGAAGAACTGATGGAGGTGCAAGAGCGAGGCGATGCAGAAACCACCAATACGAAATCCATCTACTTAGTGCACGACCGCATCGACCTTACCGAAGTGGCACCTATCCAAGAGGTGCTGGAAAAATCAGGCTTTAAAGTTTTGGTCCCAGATTTTGAAGGCGAATTGCTTACCGTGC
>JAYWDN010000060.1:0-15409 GCA_043780615.1 Bacteroidota bacterium
ACGACAGTAAATGGGATTGTTCCTGCGGGGCTTACGCAACCGTTGCCAATGGTCTCTGTTAAATAAAAGTTTGTAGTGGTTAGTACTGCTGGGTTTTTATTAACATTTACCGGAGCCAAAACTGGGTTTAGTGTGCTCCCCGAGATGGCTGGGCCGGCAACTATTTGCAAGGTTAACGCAACATCGCTATACCATTTGAATGTGCCACCAGCCGATGGCCCATTGCTTGATGGGGTCATTTTATAAGTACCATTTGCTTGATTTGCGCAAAATGTAAGTGGGCTTGCAGTAGGGGCTAAGTTATTGGCAATAATAGTTATTGGCACTTGAATACTTACGGGTGGATTACAAGGCGGAAGGCCACAACCATTGTAGCGGTTACACACATCCCAATAGTCCATCCTCACCCAAAGCTTCTGGTTCAACACCTGATTGGCAAACGAAGTGGTCTTAATAGTGCCCATAAACATTGTTCCAGTAGGTGCAATTACTGCACTTGGAATCTGTATCGCCCCATTTCCATCGGGCACATTAGCTCCACCTGCCCCCGTTGGATAATAGCCACCCACTGGAGCTATAACACCTGCAGAATTTGTAAGAGAAATAGTCCCTCCACCAAGTGCTGCGGGGAGAGTTACCGTAGCATCTGGAATGTTTCCTACTCCGGGGTCAATGATGCTGCCGTAAACAATGCGCACAAAACGAGTAAATGTATTTGGCGCCAACGGCTCAATCGCTACCCTACAGTTAAGCAACGTTGCATCATTAAACTGCATGCTCACATTGGTGTGAAGACATACGTTATCAGTGCCTGCGACTAATGGAGGTAGTACTAAAGAACCTGAGTTGGCAGCATCTGTATCATAGGTCGGAAATAAACTATTTTGCACAATGCTTGAGCAGGTTGATACCGCATTTACAAAAGGCGTTACACTTACATCAAAAGTGCAATCTCCTGGGTTGGCGGCAGGATAATTGTGAGTAGGTCGAATAGTGTAAATGGCATCGGGATTAGTCCCTCCTAATAAAGTTTCAAAGTAAGTGGTACTTGCAACACCTGTATTATCTGACTGGAAAGGGTTGTAGTTGTTAACCCCTGCATCGCCCCAAATGACTGTGTAAAATAGATTAGCCCCGCCAAGCCATGTTGTACTGTTGATATAATGTAAGCTGATCCTAAACTGCCATTGGCGGAAGTTCATGACAACAGGCGAGCAAATGTCAACCGCAGCATAACTTCCTTGCTGAAAAAATTCAATATCCAGTGAGCAATCAAATACGGTGTTGTTCACCGAGGCCTGATTAACAAAAGCAGTAACGCCCCCAGCAGATGTTAGCGTGCCTAAGGCATTATAACTAATCTGAAGTGATTCTGTGGGCTTTAAATAAGGTTGAGAAGCTGTGTGCGCGCCCAAAGAGGACGCATTAAAAGTTACCCTTACGACTTTCGCAGATAGCTGAACAACACTGGTTATGGGTACCACAATCGCTCCGGGATTTAACAGTACTTTCCAACCCAATGTGGGTGTAACCCCCGAAACTGTGACCGCTTGATTAAACGTCACATCAATATCTTGCTGTGTCAGTGTAATGTGATTCGCAGCAGAAAACGTTGCCTGCGAATAGACTCCTTTCGCAGCAACAAAAATTAAAATAAAAACTAAAGCTAACTTGACGGAAGACGAAAAACCTTTGCGCATAAATGGAGGTATAGTGGTTCAGGTTATCTATTCAAAAAATAACTTAAGTGTAACCTATTGTTCACACTTGCTTTAAAGTCAAACTTATTGATAAATTCTTCAAAAACGAAATATTTTACGGTGAGCGAATGGTCAAGTAGTCAAATAGCCTACCTTTGCCACCGAATTTTTTTGGCACCTCATGTCTTCTACAAAATACATCTTCGTTACCGGTGGCGTTACCTCTTCGTTGGGCAAGGGCATCATCTCGGCTTCGCTGGGCAAACTCCTTCAAGCCCGTGGGTTTTCGGTCACCATTCAAAAGTTTGACCCTTACATCAACATCGACCCGGGCACGCTCAACCCCTACGAACATGGCGAGTGCTATGTCACCGATGACGGGGCAGAGACCGATCTGGACCTTGGGCATTACGAGCGTTTCCTTGATGTGCGCACTTCGCAAGCCAACAATGTGACCACCGGGCGCATCTATAATAATGTCATCACCAAAGAACGCAAGGGCGAATACCTCGGCAAAACTGTGCAAGTAGTGCCGCACATCACCGATGAAATAAAACGCAACATCTTTTTGCTGGGCGAAACGGGCCAATACGATTTTATCATCACCGAAATTGGAGGCTCCGTGGGCGATATTGAATCGTTGCCGTTTGTAGAAGCCGTTCGCCAGGTACGCTGGGACTTGGGCGCCAACCATTCGATGGTGATCCACCTCACACTCATTCCCTATTTAAAAGCGGCCAAAGAACTGAAGACCAAACCGACCCAACACTCGGTGAAAGAACTTCTATCCTACGGAATCCAACCCGATATTTTAGTATGCCGCACCGAACTGCCGCTGTCGATGGAGATCAGAAAAAAAATAGCACTCTTCTGCAACGTGAACGTGAACTCGGTGATCGAGGCCATTGATGCCGACACGATCTATGATGTGCCGTTGCTGATGAAGAAAGAGAAATTAGACGAGCGCGTGCTGACGAAATTTAAAATGACCTCGAAGCACGAGCCCGAACTGGAACAATGGAAAGCATTTTTGGGAAAGCTGAAAAACCCGGTGAACGAAGTGACCATTGGACTGGTGGGCAAATACGTTTCGTTGCCCGATGCCTACAAGTCCATAGCCGAAGCGTTCATCCACGCAGGCTCTCAAAATGATTGCAAAGTAAATGTGACCTGGATCTCTTCGGAAGAGATCAGCAAAGAATCGGTGGAGTCAATTATATCGGGGCTTGATGCCGTGCTGGTGGCGCCCGGTTTTGGTGAGCGCGGCATGGAAGGAAAGATTGAAGGCATCCGCTATGTGCGCGAAAATAAAATCCCGTTCCTAGGCATTTGCTTAGGCATGCAGTGCGCGGTCATTGAATTTGCCCGGAATGTTTTAGGGTTGGATGCCAGCTCGACCGAGCTCAATCCGAAATCAAAGCACCCCGTCATCGACATGATGGAGGAGCAGAAAAAAATCACTACCAAAGGCGGCACGATGCGCCTCGGCTCGTATGCTTGCAAACTAAAAAAAGGATCGAAGGCCAGCCACATCTATGGCGACACACTGATTCACGAACGTCATCGCCACCGCTACGAGTTCAACAATAAATATCTTGAACAAATCGAAGAAGCCGGAATGAAGGCCGTGGGCATCAACCCCGACTCGGGTTTGGTGGAAGTGGTGGAACTCAAAGATCATCCGTGGTTTATTGGCGTGCAGTACCATCCCGAACTGCGAAGCACCGCACTGAACCCGCACCCGCTCTTTGTAAAATTTGTGGCCGCAGCCATGGAGCATCAAAAAAAAGTAGGCAGTAGGCAGTAGGCAAAATACAATTTTCAAATCGACTAATTTTCAAATTGATTTCTCATGGATAAGAACTCGGCCATTGGCCTCACATTGATTGCCTTTTTATTGTTGGCTTATTTTTATTTTTTCTCGTCACCACCCGTGCCGCCAGAAAGTAAACCTACGCTTACTGAAATCACTGTGCCAAAAAAAGATAGCGTTGTAAAAAAACTGGAAGCACGTGTTGACAGTACTACCGCGAAACAATACGGAAATCTCTCTTCTTTCCTTTCGGGAAAAGAATCGTTTAACACCGTTGAGAACAATGAACTGAAGCTGACGTTCAGCAGCCACGCCACGCTGCGCGAGGTGAACCTCAAGAATTATAAGACCTACGGACAAGAGCCGTTGTTCCTTGCCAAAGATGGCAACAACTCATTCGCACTCAACGCTATTTATGAAGGCCGCAACATTGACCTGTATCAATTAAACTACCAACCCGAAATTTCTAAAAAAGGGGACACTACTGAGATTATTTTCACCGCAAGGGTTTCAGAAAGTGCCTACTTAAAACATATTTATTCCGTTCCTGAAAAAGGATTTCAGATCGGCTACCGCATCCAAGCACAAGGCATTTCGCTTGCCGATAAAAATATCAATTTCGCCTGGGTCGATTTTATTCCATTGGTAGAAAAAGACATCACCGATAGCCGCAACAAAACCACGATCAATTATTTCCTGTCGAAAGGCGAATACGATGGCATCACCGAAACATCGACTGAAGGAAGAACGCTAAGCGAGCCAACGAAATGGGTGGCCATCCGTCAAAAGTTTTTCATCAGCGCCATTTTCGCAAAAGGTCAGTTCACTGCCGGCTCTATCGCCACCTCATTCAACGCCAGCGATTCTTCTTTTGTAAAAAAAGCAGAAGTGAATTTGAGTTTTCCTTCAGCCGCCATCACTTCGAAGCAAGCAAAATTCTCTTACTACTTCGGGCCAAACGATTATAAGGTCACGAAAGAAATGCCCGATAGTTTTTCTCGCAATTTGTACCTCGGCATTCCGCCCATGATTTGGATCAACAAATTTGTGCTGGTGCCGGTGTTCACTTTCTTGCAGCGTTTTATTGGCAACTATGGAGTGATCATCATTTTGCTGGTGTTGCTGATGAAGTTGTTGCTTGCTCCGCTCTCGTACAAATCATACATGGGCATGGCCAAAATGAAATTGCTCAAGCCCGAGCTCGACCTGATCAAAGAGAAAAATGGCGACAACATGACGCAAGCACAGCAAGACCAGATGAAGCTGTACCAGCAAGCGGGCGTAAACCCTTTCAGCGGTTGCATTCCGTTACTGTTGCAGATGCCGATTTTGTTGGCCATGTTTTACTTGTTCCCCACTTCCATTGATTTGCGCCAACAACATTTTTTGTGGGCCGAGGATTTATCCACGTATGATTCGATCCTTGACTTGCCGTTTACGATTCCATACTACGGTGCTCACGTGAGTTTGTTTGTGTTGCTGATGACGGCTTCGCAATTGGTTTATACGTGGCAAAACAACCAGATCAGTTCGGTGCAAGGCCCCATGAAGTCAATGTCGTACATCATGCCGGTGATCTTTTTGTTCGTGCTCAACTCGTTTTCGGCAGGGTTGAGTTTTTATTATTTCGTATCGAACCTGATCACGTTCGCGCAGCAAGCCATCATCAAACGCTTTGTGGACGAAGACAAGATCAAAGCATTGATGGATGAGAACCGCAAGAAGGCCGTCACCGGCACCAGCAAGAAATCGAAGTTCATGTCCAAGATCGAGGATGCGATGAAGGCGAGTGAAGAAGCGAGGAAGAAGAAGAAATAATTCGTTAATGTGTTGATTCGGTGAAGTCAGTGCTGTAAAAAATTCTCGAATCATTCGAATTAATGAATCAACACATCAACGAATTGATTCCATCAACATCGCATTGTTGAAAGTACGTGGATAACATCACGTTCCACGATGTTCCACGAGTGCACCATTACTCTATATTTGTCCAGACAATTGAGAATTTAAGATTTACCGTTTAGTGCTAATGCCTAACCAATCTTCAAATTTTCAAATTGTATAATCTTCAAATCAATTATGGGTAAAATCATTGCGATAGCAAATCAAAAAGGAGGCGTGGGCAAAACCACTTCGGCCATCAACTTGGCCGCGAGCTTGGCGGTGCTGGAATACAAAACACTTTTGGTGGATGCCGACCCGCAAGCCAACTCCACTTCAGGGCTGGGCATGAACCCCAAAGACATCAAGAAAAGCATCTACGAGTGCATGGTGGATGGCGTTCACCCAAAAGATGCCATCATCAAAAACGAACTTAAATTTTTGGATGTGCTGCCTTCGCACATCGACTTGGTGGGCGCGGAAGTGGAGATGGTGAACATCGAGCACCGCGAAGAAAAAATGCGCAACGCACTCGCCAAAGTAAAAGACCAATATGATTTTGTATTGATCGACTGCTCGCCCTCGCTCGGCCTGATCACGATCAACTCGCTCACGGCTGCCGACTCGGTGATCATCCCGGTGCAGTGCGAATATTTTGCATTGGAAGGCTTGGGCAAGTTGCTCAACACCATAAAAATTATTCAAACGCGCCTCAACCCGAAATTAGAAATCGAAGGGATTTTATTGACGCTCTACGATTCGCGCACCTCGCTAGGCAACCAAGTGGTAGAAGAAGTGCGCACGCATTTCAAGAGCATTGCCTTTAAGACGATCATCCCACGAAATGTAAAGTTGAGCGAGGCACCAAGCTTTGGGTTGCCGGTGATCGTGCACGATGCCGAGAGCAAAGGTGCCATCAGTTACTTGAACCTGGCGCATGAAGTGTTGAACAAAAACGGAATGCACAAATGAAGAAGAAAGCCCTGGGCCGTGGGTTGAGCGCATTGCTCAGCGACTCGGCAAACGAACGCTCAGAAATGGACATCACCTCTCCTGCTGCTTCGACAGTAGTGCCCACCAGCAACCTCAATGAAATTTCGGTAGAAGAAATTGAAACCAACCCGTTCCAGCCACGCCAGCATTTTGATAAGGAGACGCTGAACGAACTGGCCGAGTCGATCAAAGTACATGGCATCATTCAGCCCATCACGGTGCGCAAACTTGCGCGCAACCAATATCAGCTGATCTCGGGCGAAAGACGTTTTCAGGCTTCGAAGATTGCCGGGCTCAAAAGTTTGCCCGCCTATGTGCGCACGGCCAACGACCAGCAGATGCTGGAGATGGCACTGATCGAAAATATTCAACGTGAAAATTTAAACCCGATAGAAATTTCGTTGAGCTACCAGCGGTTGATCTCGGAATGTAATTTGAAACAGGAAGAGTTGGGCGACCGTGTGGGGAAAAACAGGACCACCGTTACCAATTATCTGCGCCTGCTCAAGCTGCCGCCCGATATTCAGATTGCGCTGCGCGACAATAAAATTTCGATGGGCCATGCCCGCGCCATCATCAACATTGAAGACCTGTCATCGCAACTTTTCATTTTCAAAAAAATAATTTCTGACGACCTTTCCGTGCGCGCTGTAGAGTCGTTGGTGCGTGAGTTGGCCAGCGGTGCAAGAGAGCCGAAAGAAACCAAGACGGCCAATGTGCCCAAAGAGATTCATCAACTGCAAGCGCGGCTGTCGTCACACTTTGGCACGAAAATTACGGTGAAGAGCGATGGCAAAAAGGGCGACATCCGCATTCCTTTTTTGTCGGTGGAAGACCTCAACCGTATTCTTGATATTTTAAAACTTTGACATGCGCCCTGTCTGCCTCTTTCTGATTTTGCTGTTGTGCGGCCTCGCTGCACGCGCACAGGAAGATAAAAAAGACAGGGCATCGGTGGTCAAAAAAGATACCACCACGCTTATTGGCGACAGCACAAAAACGATTGGCGGAAAAAAAGTGATCAACATCGAATCGTACGCCAAACGATTTGATCCGCGCAAAGCCATGTTTTATGCGGCCATACTTCCGGGCGCAGGCCAGGCCTACAACAAAAAGTATTGGAAAATCCCGTTGGTATATGGCGGCCTCGCTGGTCTTTTGGCCGTTGTTAATTTTTATAACAGTGCCGAGGTGAAATATAAAAACCAATTGTACTTTTTGATCAACAACCCTACGCTCACGTACGCCCCCGGTGGCACGCGCACGATCGATCAGTTGCGCATTACCGTAGATCTTGCGCGCAGGCAGCGCGATTATTTTGTGATCTTCACTGGATTGTTTTACATTTTGCAAATGGTGGATGCACACGTGGATGCACACTTGAAAGAGTTTGACCTCAACCCGCAGATGCATGTACGCATTGAGCCGAGCATGGGGCCTGGGCAAAGTGTGGGAATGGGGATTACTATTAGGTTTTGAAAAAAGTAGGCACGATAGCTATCGGGAGCAGTAGGAAGTAAGCAATCATGCACAACAAAACTTTGTGATTTCGTGCCTTAGTGTAATTAATTTTATAAATCAACGAAATGAAGCTTCTTCTCATCGGCTATGGAAAAATGGGCAAAGCTATTGAAGCGATTGCAGTAGCACATGGCCACAACATTGTCGGCACGATTGACAACCAAGCTGAGCTACTTCAATTCAATTTTCCAGCCGATGTGGCCATCGAATTTTCGCAGCCCGATGCCGTGATTAAAAATTTGAAATTCTGTTTCGAGAAAAAAATACCCGTAGTATGCGGCACCACAGGATGGCTGGAAAAACGAAATGAAATTGAAATGTTGTGCAAGCAAAAAGGTGGCACTTTTTTTTATGCTTCCAATTTTAGTTTGGGTGTAAATATCTTTTTTAAACTGAACGAGCAACTCGCCAAGTTGATGAGCGGCCACCGCTATGAAGTCTCGATTGACGAAACACATCATACTCAAAAGAAAGATGCACCGAGCGGCACGGCCATCATACTGGCTGAGGGCATCATCAAAAATTTCCCCTCCAAAAAAGAATGGGCACTGAACGAAACCAAAAACCCAGAGGCACTCGTTATAAACTCATTTCGGGTTGACCCCACGCCCGGAACGCACACGGTAAAGTTTCAATCAGGTGTTGATGAACTTTCGATCACGCACACCGCCCACTCGCGCGAGGGCTTTGCACTGGGTGCGGTGATGGTGGCCGAGTGGCTGGCGGGAAAGACAGGGGTTTATTCGATGGACGATTTTTTAAAATTCTGACTTCCGGATATTTTGGTTTTCTTTGCAACCGTTTTGAAATAACATTCTATGAATTTAATTGCTATCTTTTTTTTAGTATTTGTGTTAGGTAGTGCCATCGGCATGTGGAAGCTATTTGAGAAAGCGGGAGTAGAAGGGTGGAAATCTCTTATTCCTATTTACTCCTGGTTAATAATGATAAAATTGATAGGTAAACCTAAGTGGTGGATACTTTACCTATTCATACCTGTCGTTGGCATCTTTGCTGTATATGTGTTGGTTTTTGATTTCATCAAATGTTTTGGGAAAGATAAACTTGTCCATCAAGGAGCAGTAGTTTTTTTTGGATTCATTTATTTACCGATCATTTCTTTTGATAAAAAAGTTCAGTACTTAGGAACACTGGATCAAATTCCAGTCAAACAGAAAACAATTTTTCAGGAGTGGGCCGATGCCATCGTCTTTGCCGTTGTGGCTGCCACACTTATCCGCTGGATGATCATGGAAGCCTACACTATCCCTACTCCATCGATGGAAAATTCTTTGCTTGTAGGCGACTTTCTTTTTGTGAGCAAGTTCCATTACGGCACGCGCACTCCGCGCACTCCGATACAAATCCCGCTCACTCACCAAAAAATCTGGTTTACCGAAATCCCGTCTTATGTGGATTGGGTTCAATTGCCAACGTACCGCTTGCCGGGCATCAGCCATGTGAAGCGCGAAGATGTTGTCGTATTTAATGTTCCCGGTTATTCCGAAAATAATTATGGACTGCCTCGCAATGAATGGAAGAGCTATCCAGTCGATTTAAAAACCAACTACATCAAACGCTGTGTGGGCGTGGCGGGCGATGTGCTGCAAGTGAAAGATCGACAGTTGTTCATCAACGGGCAGCCGTTGAAAAACCCTGAGAACATGCAGTACCGCTACCATGTGATCGCCAAAGACGAGATCAATGAGCGCAACCTTGAGAAGCTCGGCCTCGACCCCGAAGATTACCAAAGCTATGGCCGCACGGCTCCCGATCAAGTAGAGTACATGATGCTGCTCACCAGCAAAAAATTAGAAGAATTAAAAGCACTGCCGTACATCAAGTTGGTGGAGTTGCAGCCGTCAACCACCACTGCCGATGCGCGGGTTTTTCCAGGCTCGAAATATGCGCCTTGGAACGGTGACAACTTTGGGCCGCTCACCCTCCCTAAAAAGGGGATGACGATTGCCATCAACGATTCCACACTTTCTATGTATGGTGGAACCATCCGCGACTTTGATTTGAACAAAGACGTGAAAATCGAAAACGGAAAATTGCTGCTCGATGGAAAAGAGGTGACGCAGTACACCTTCAAGCAAAATTATTATTTCATGATGGGCGACAACCGCGACAACTCGCTCGACTCGCGCTACTGGGGCTTTGTGCCCGAAGACCACATTGTAGGCAAAGGGTTTTTTATTTGGCTTTCGCTGGATAAGTATGGCGACTTCGTGCACAAGATCAGGTGGCGTAGGTTTTTTAAGTTGATTAATTAGGACGAAAAACTGTCGTTAATCCTTCAAGGGTTGAATAGGGTAGATGCTCTATAAACTAAGCATTTGAACCCTTGAAGGATTAGACAATATCAAGTTGACATGACACTAGGGACTTAGGGCTTAGGAGTTTGAGTTACCATCCAATTTCTTTCAAGCCTTTGCTTCTCAAATACTCATTTGCTTTGCTGAAATGTTTGCAGCCAAAGAAACCGCGGTCGGCAGAGAAGGGCGAAGGGTGCGCACTCATCAGCACCAAATGTTTCGAGCGGTCAATCACCTCCCCTTTCTTTTGAGCGTAAGCCCCCCACAACAAAAACACTACGTTCGCTTTGGTTTCAGAAATAATTTTGATGGCCGCATCGGTGAACGTCTCCCAGCCTTTGTTTTGGTGCGAGCCGGGCGATGAAGCACGCACGGTGAGCGTGGCATTGAGCAACAGCACGCCTTGTGTTGCCCAACGTTCTAAGTTGCCCGAGGTGGGGATAGGTTTCCCTAAATCATTTCTTATTTCCTTAAAAATATTTTGCAACGAGGGTGGCTGTCTTATTCCATCGCGCACCGAAAAGCAAAGTCCGTTGGCTTGGTCCGCACCGTGGTAGGGGTCTTGGCCGATGATCACAATTTTTACATCTTCGAACGCACAACAATCAAACGCACGGAAGATTTCCTTGCCGGGAGGATAGACCGTTTGCGTTTGGTACTCGATCTTGAGAAATTGGGTGAGGTTGGTGAAATATTCCCTTTCAAATTCGGGGGTGAGTTTTTCTTTCCACGAGGGCGCAATTTTTATTTCGGAAGGCATGCGATAGTAAAGTTTTTTAAAAGGATTTTTGTTCGCGGTTGAAAATTAGAAAAAATTAATACTTTTGAAGCAATGATTGCAGAAATAACACAAGGAGTAAAAGTGAGCGTGGAGACGGAATACCAACCTGCGTATTCGAACCCTGATCAATTTCATTTTGTGTTTACCTATCGTATTACCATCGAAAACCAAAGTGGATTCACGGTGCAGTTGCAGCGCAGGCATTGGCACATCAGCGATGCGGGCTTTGAAGTACGCGAGGTGGAAGGCGAAGGTGTGGTGGGCCAGCAGCCGGTGCTGGAGCCGGGCCAAGCGCACCAATATGTTTCGGGCTGCAATTTGAAATCGGGGATTGGCAAAATGCACGGCACCTACCAGATGGAGCGCGTGATGGACGGTGCCAAGTTTGAGGTGACGATCCCTGCGTTCACCATGGTAACTCCAATGAAGTTGAACTGAGAGCCGCTCTAAAAACCTCACCCACGTTCCCTCTTCCTGTCGAATTTTTATTACTAATATTTGTGCAAAATTCTATCTTTGGCCAACCGCTATCCGTGTCCAATTTCTTTCGCATAAAATCTTATTTCAACCATTGGCTAGATGCCGTGGACGAGCACTCGATTCACTCGCCCTTCTTCTTTGATTTTTACAATAAAGTGATCCAGGGAAAAACAGACCCGATGCTTTTTTATGAAATCGAAAAGACAAGAGGCCGATTGCTGAGCAACCACGCTACCGTGAGTGTGAAAGACTTGGGCGCACCTTCGCCTCATTTCAAAAACGAAAAACGGGAGGTGGCGCGGGTGGCTGCTACCAGTCTGAACGAAGAAGACCAATGCACGTTATTTTACCAGATTGCCAACTACATAGAAGCAAAGCGCATGGTAGAATTGGGCACTTCCATGGGCATCACCTCGCTTTACCTTGCGAAGGTAGAAGAAAGCAGCGTGACCACCTTTGAAGGAAATACTGCCATGGCAAACATCGCGCTCACCAACTTTGAATATTTTGAGCAAAAAAATATTGAGGTCATTGAAGGCAACATCGATCATACCCTTCCCGACTTTTTGCAAGACCCTGCAAAGATCGATTTTGCACTGATGGATGCCAACCATCGGTACGAGCCGACCATTCGGTACTTTAATATGTTGGCCAGGCGCATGGCCGACAATGGTGTGCTGGTGATCGATGATATTTATCACTCGGAAGAAATGGCACACGCGTGGAACGAATTAAAAAAACATGACCTTGTGTATGGTAGCGTGGACTTGTTCTGCTGTGGCATTTTATTTTTCGACCTAGCCTTGAACAAGCAACATTTCACGTGGGCGTATTAACAAATTAGGCGTCTGACACCTCCTCGGTGTCTTGACGCCTTGCTCTTCATAACATCAGGTATTAATGCGTTTAAAAACTTAATTTTGAATTTGTGATCTTTAATTTTAAAGCTTGAATTGAATTATGACCGAAGAAACCGTAGCACCCAAAAAAGGAAACAAAGTAGCTGTGATCATTGCGCTGCTGCTGATCGTGATCATTGTTCAAAGTGTAAAAATCTACCTTGATTACAAAGAGAAGGTAGAAGTGAAAGAACAGTTGGCTACCACCGAAGAAGACCTCGCGGGCACGATGCAAAAACTGAACGACATTCAAAAAGAATTAGAACAAAAGATTGGCGAGATACAAAAGCTGGGTGGCGATGTGAAAGAACTGCAAAAGGCGAAAGCCGAAGTAGCGCTGGAATTGAAGAGGAGCAGCAAGCGCAGCACAAAAGCCTTGCAAGAACTGAAAGACAAAGTGGAAGGCTACCAAGAGTTGCTGAAACTGAAAGACGAAGAGATCGATAAATTAAAACATGTGAACACCCAACTGTTCAGTGAGAATAAAAACCTGAAGACCAAACAAAATAAACTCAGCGACTCGATTGTAACCCTTGCAAAAGGCAAAGACGAGCTGGCTACCAAAGTGGCTATTGCATCGCAACTCAAGGCTGAGAATATCTTTGTCAAGGCGGTAAGCAACAAAGGCAAAGAACGCGAGTCGCCCTTTAAAAACAGGCAGTTGCAAAAACTAAAAGTGGACTTTAATCTTGCCGAAAACAAAGTAGCCCCCATCGAGGGAAAAAAAATAATCATTCGAGTGATTGACGAAAATGGTCAGGTGATCTTTGATGTGGCCAAAGGTTCGGGCACTTTCATCGTCAACAGCAAAGAAGAATTTTATACGGCTGCACAAGAAATTCTATTTGATAACACGAAGCAAAGACTCACTTACTTATACGAGAAAGGATCAGCGTATGCTTCTGGAAAATACGTTGTAGAAATCTACACCGACAGCTACAAGATCGGCAGTGGGCAGTTTGAGGTGAAGTAGAATCAGGACTTGGGGATTAGGACTTGGGGATTAGGACTTGGGGATTAGGCACTTGGGGATTAGGACTTGGGGATTAGGCACTTGGACTTAGAACTTTGTTTTCCACCGGGAAGTCGAACAGGCCGTGTTCTTTGATGGCTTCTTCTACTTTGTGTGGCACAAATTTTTCCCAGCCCGGCTCGCCCTTTCGGATCATGGCCAGTACATTGTCAGAGATAATATTCAAGTTGTTGATGTTGGCATCATGAATGTCTTCCATCTTGTTGTTGTCCATCAAATAGCGGAACAAGCTTTTAACATTGGCGGGAAGCTCGGCTTCAAAATCTTTTAGTGTAAAGAGCGTGTTGTCTTTTCGCAAAGCGGGATAGATGTACAGTTTGATATTGCTGCCAAAGAGCGAAGCGAAGCACTCTAAAATTCCACCGCGCAAATTCGCGTAGGTTTTTTCGTCAAACACTTTTTGCAAGGCATAGATGCCAAGCACTAATCCCGTCTTGTGGCCTTTGGTGATCTTGGACAGGTAATCCACCAAGCGAAAGTATTCAAAGTAATTGGAGACCAACACTTTCTGCCCCAGCGAACAAATAATATCAGCGCGGTACAAAAAATCCTTTTCATCGATGTTGCCATCGGGGCTCAAGTCGGAGAGTGTGAGCTCGGTGAGCATCTCTATTTTATTTTTGTCCACCTCCGAGTCTTGCCGAAAATGCCTGCGCGAAGTGAGGAGCATATCCACGTTGACGTGCGTCACCGGGCGAAAGCGGCCACGCAGCACCAACACATTTTTTTTGTACAAATATTCGGAGGGCTGCATCACCTGGCCATCGGGGCCAAACATGGCGGCTTTGGTCAATCCATTTTTCACCAGCTTGAGCGCCATCAGGCGATTGTCAACGTGCCTTAGGTTGGGGCCATCCAAACGGAACATGTCAATTTCTACCCTGCGATTGGTCAGCCCATCGAGCAACGCCAACATGAATTCCTCAGGGTCATCGATGAACATGCAACCGTACAACACATTCACGCCAAGGATCCCCAGCGCCACTTGCTGTTGCAACGGGTCGTTGTCGTGCAATTTCAAATGGATCACGCAATCATTGTATTCGCCTTTCGGCTTTGTCTGAAAACGAATGCCCATCCAACCGTTGCCTTGATTGGTGCGCTCAAAATTCAACGCTTCTACGGTATCGGCAAAAGCAAAAAAACGAGAAGTCTCAATTCGGTGCGGCAGCCGCTCGGGCAGCAATTGATATTCATGCTCCAACATACTCATGAGTCGGTCTTCGCTCACGTAGCGCTCACAGCGGCCGTAGATGGCATCGCTGAACTTCATGTCGTAGGCCGACATGGTTTTGGCGATAGTGCCGCTGGCCCCGCCCACTTTAAAAAAATTTGCGGCTGTCTCCTGCCCCGCTCCCACCTCGGCAAACGACCCGTAAATGTCTTTGCTTAGATTGATCCGCAATGCTTTTTCTTGGGTGGTGAGTTTTTTGGTTTCGTCCATGGCCTTCTAATATCTGTTGCAAACTTCCACTATTTTTTTTGAAGTACCTGATCGGCAGGGGAATAAATTGCTAACGTGTAATTAGTGATTTTTGTTTGATGACTGTGCGGGTTTCAGAGTAAGTTTTAGTTCGTGGTCAGGCGACCAACGAAAACAGAGGGTTACGTGGCTTTTATTTCGCAATTGGATTTCCATGTTGATTTATTTTGGTCTGTGGGGACACAGACCAAGGTGTTAGTGTTGGTCAAGAAGACCAACACGGGCTGGGTCTTGAGAAGTGTAAGGAGTTTGTCTGTCATTTCTAAATTCTCAGCCTTCGTTGGTGTTCTTCACCAACTCAGCCTTCGTTGGTGTTCTTCACCAACGAAACTTATTCCTCTCTCTTGTTGACTCATCTAGTTGTTGGTGAACCTCCCCCAGCCTCACGCACAACACCAACAAAGGCCGGGTATTGTCTCCCATCATTTGCCATATCAAATGAAAATGGTTCGACATGATGACGAAACCATAAACGCTTACCCGTTTTTCCTTAGATAAAAAACTAAG
>JAYWDN010000061.1:0-5698 GCA_043780615.1 Bacteroidota bacterium
TGCGCAACCAGTTTGATGATTTGCTGTTGGTGCTGGCTGCCGACATCGAAGGCAAACCTCAAGTGGCGGTGATGCTGGGCGAAAAATTGGAAGTGACAAAAAAATTCCATGCAGGCAATATGATAAAAGAACTCGCCAAAGAAATTGATGGAGGCGGAGGCGGGCAACCGTTCTTTGCTACGGCTGGTGGCAAAAACTTAAATGGCCTCGATGCGGTTTTGGCAAAGGCTGGTAAATTGATTGGTGAAATTAATGAGCAGCACAGCAACACCAACAGAACTAAATTAAAATCTTAAATCTTAAATCTTAAATCAATGAGACTCCTTATCAATTTCATACTTGTGGTTGCCTCCATCGGCTGCAACCCCGAAAAGAAACAAACCGAAAACGGTTGGGACGTTGTCATCAAAGGCAAAGTGAATTTTCCACAGCAAGGTGTCATCCAAATCCAGGAGATGAGGAATGATGGAAAGGGCAAACAAGAAACCATCACGTTGGCAAAAGACAATACCTATTCTAAAACATTGCACCTCACCGAGCCAGGCGTTTATCAAATTAATTTTTATGGAAAGCAAGGTGTAAACCTGATGGTGGACCACGGCACGATAGAACTCAATGTGGATGGCAACAGCAGTAGTGAAGCAGGAGGAAGTCAGTTTGTAGAAATCAAAGGCTCGCCCGACCACGACCTTTATCAAAAAGTGCAAACTATGTTTCGCGAGCTACAAGCGGCTCCACAGTTAAAAGCCATCGAAGCAGAATTTCAGCAAGCGGCCACAGCCAAAGACGAAAAAAAAATAGAAGAACTTCGCAGCGATTACATGAAAGAGTTGGAGATCGGTCAGAATAAAATTGTAGAATTCCTTAGGCAGCAGCCCGCCTCGCTGGCGTTGCTCAATTTATTGCAAGACCCCAACCTGATCGACAAAGACAAAAACATTTCATTGCTGATCACCTCGCTCGAAAAATTCAAGAAAGCCTGGCCTACCTATCACTACACTTCAGAGTTTTCTGAATTGGTCAACAAAATAAAAGTGACGGGCATTGGCCAAGTAGCGCCCGAAATAAATTTGCCCAACCCCCAAGGCGACACGATAAAACTTTCTTCGCTGCGCGGCAAGTATGTGCTCATCGATTTTTGGGCCAAGTGGTGCGGGCCCTGCCGTAGAGAAAACCCCAACGTAGTGAAGGCTTACCATCGCTTTAGGGGCAAGGGCTTTGAAGTTTATTCGGTGTCGCTCGACCGCAACAAGGCCGACTGGTTGCAGGCGATCAAAGAAGATGGCCTCGTGTGGACGCACGTTTCCGACCTAAAATATTTTGATAGCAAGGCTGCGCACGATTACAACATCAACGCCATTCCGTTTTCAATCTTGCTCGACAAGAACGGAATCATCCTCGCCAAAAACCTGCGCGGCTCAGCCCTCGACAAAAAATTGGAAGAAGTACTCGGCAAATAATTTGAGCTGGCTGGACACTTCACTGGGTGATTGGAAAGAAAAATTGCTTTGACTGCTCGGAGTTGTTAAGTACTGCCACCACTCAAAGTGTGTCAGGACTTAAGAAAAAAATCACCCCCCTAACTTAAAGGCCAGTTTCATAAAGCCCAACACCTCTTTGTTGATGTCTTCTTTGGCAAGGATGCGCAAGTGATGATTGTGCTGCTGGTCATTGCCAGCTTGCCTGCCGATAGGCACGGGCACTTGGACAATTTTCTGAAAACATAAATTATCGGGGTACGGTTTTTCAAACGGAAAAACGACATGGATAAAATTTTTGCCAAGCTGGGTGATGTAGGCAATGCGCTTGCGCGCGGTGGCAATGCCGATCATCGTTTTGGCCGGGTGCACCGACACCTTCCCTATTTTTTTGTACTCGTTTACAAAATGATGGAACAAAGCAAGAGTGTGTTCGGATTTTCGGTGCAAAAAATCATCAATTTCTTTTTCGTTGGACGAAGATTTTAAACTCATGGTTTTGATTTGAGCCAACAAGTTAATTAAAAGTTGCGCTCGAATTCTACCGATTTCTCGTAACCAATTTCGTTGGATAGAGTATTATTACTACTAAATATTCTATTTATGAAAAAGACCATTCAATACCTCTTCGTGTGCAGCATGCTGCTCGGCACATTCGGCATAGCCAATGCGCAAGAAAAAGACAAACGCAAACCAAAGAGCGAGCAAAAACATGAACGTAAACACAAAGACAAAATGAAACACAAGGAACACAAAGAGCACAAGCACTTAAAAGAAGGCAAAGAAAAGTAGAAGGAGAAGTAACTATTGCTGGCTTTTTCTTTTTTGCACGTGTTCATAGTTAACACGTTTTTTGGTTCTGCATTTTGTGCTGAGCCTCAATCAAAAAATAATTCACCCGGTAAATTCATATTTTTGAAGAATGAACCGCATCGACCGACTTACGGCCATTCTCATTCAACTGCAATCCAAAAAAATTGTAAAGGCCGAAGAAATTGCCGAACGCTTTGGGCTCAGCTTGCGCACGATCTATCGCGATGTTAAAGCGTTGATGGAGGCTGGCGTGCCGATTGGCTCGCAAGCGGGCACGGGTTATTTTATTGTGGATGGCTATCACCTGCCGCCTGTCATGTTCAGTCAAGAGGAAGCAAGCGCGATGATGATGGCGGGAAAATTAGTGGAGCGCATGACCGATCAGTCTGTGCGTAAAGCCTTTGATGGAGCTCTCTACAAAATCAAATCCGTTTTGAACGAAGCGCAGAAAGATTATCTCGAAAGTTTGCAAGACCACATTGAAGTACTAAAACCTAAAATGAACCTGCCCACACAGTCTGGGAATTTCCTTACCGATCTGCAAAAAGCATTGGCCGTCAAACAAGTTGTTCACCTTCACTATTTCAGCAACAACCAAAACGAACTTACATTGCGCGAAGTAGAACCGATTGGTTTGTTTTATTACAGTGCCGCTTGGCATTTGATCGCTTGGTGCCGCTTGCGCAACGGGCTCCGTGACTTCCGCTGCGACCGCATCAAAGAGTTGAAAGCAACAGGCACAACATTTGAGCCACGAAGCATTTCTACCATGCAGGAATATTTCAACAGCTTGCAACAAGCCAACACAGAAATAAAAACGGCCACGGTTCTTTTTGATAAGAAAGAAGCGATGTACATTAGTAACTCCCGTCATTATTTTGGATTTGTATCCGAAGAAGAAATGGAAGGACAAGTGCGCATGAAATTCCTAACAGCCGATCTGTCAATGATGGCGCGTTGGCTTCTCTCCTACGGGCGCGGTGCAGAAATTGAAAGCCCGGAGGAGTTGAAGCAAATTGCACACAGCTTAGTGGAAGAGTTGCAAGAGCATTATTCGAAAGTGGCGCTTTGATTTAGAATTCTATGAAAAATAAATATGTTGATTTTGTGTCGGATAGCCATCTGCTTAGTTGTATTGGCACTCTTCACAAGGCTTACCTCAAGGCAAAAAGAAACATCACGAAAGAAAATTTTTATAACAATAAAGTAGATACGATCAAACTCATGGTCGATTCAAAATTCAATAACATAGACGAAGAGAGCCTTGTTCAAGCGGAAATTTTAAGACAAATAGACAAGTCGATCAATAACTCTATCGGAACATTTCACGAACAAATTTTGGGAGGCATAGCGGGTTTTGAAATGGGTAAGCTAAGCGGCTTTGATATAAAAGCAAAAGATAATACGTTGTTTGCCGATATTAAAAATAAGCACAACACCATGAACAGTAGCTCAGCCGAAGCACTCTTTCAAAAGTTAGCCCGGTATGCCAACGATTATAAAAAAGCGAATTGTTATTGGGTTCAGATTTTAGCAAAGGGAAGTTTTTATGAATTGTGGAAAGGAGAAATCAACAGTAAAGAATACAGCCACAGTAGAGTCTTCAAGATTTCGGGTGATCAATTTTATGCCCTGCTTTCAAAACAAGGAGACGCTTTATTCAAATTGTATAAGGCTTTGCCATTTGTAATCAAAGACTACTTAAATACCTTTGACAAGAAAGAAGTTATGGCTGAAAATTCAGCTCTAGATGAAATCAAAGCGGAGACAAAATCAACAAAAAGAAGCATCCTCGATCAAGTTACTTTTGAAAACTACGGCTATTACTTAGGCTTCGACAAACTATAGTATTGGTTGAGAAATTTAATGATGGAATAACCTACTTCTCTTCCTAAATTTACGGGGACTGCATTTCCTATCTGTTTGTATTGCTGAGCTAATGAACCTTCAAATTTCCAGTCGTCAGGAAATGTTTGGATCCGAGCATACTCACGCACCGTAAATGGTCGTGTCTCGTCTGGGTGACACCGCTCAGTTTGTTTTTGAGCAGGACTACACGTTAGTGTTAAACAGGGCTCGTCCCAACCAATTCTTCTCGCAATCCCTGTCTTCCCTCCGCCTAAATAAAAGCTGCCACCCATAAATTGCTTTTGAATTTTTATTGGCAGATCGCGCCAATATCCTTTTTGAGGGATTAAATCCAATACATCTTTTTTGCTTTGCGGGTACTTTGCCCCTGGTGATTTGGGAACGGCAGATTCAAATAGCTCTCCTTTTTTTAAAGCGTCTCTTAGATTATAAATTTTCTTGTAGGGTGTTGGATACTCGTAGTGAAGATCAATATCTTTCCTGATCCCTACTAAAATTAATCGCTCTCTTTTTTGAGGCACTTTGTAATTAACCGCTTTTAAGACTTGTACTGGCACAACATTGTAACCTATTTCATCTAAGATTGAAATCATCCCTTGAAGTGTTTTGCCTTGTTCATGGCTTAGCAAGCCTCGCACATTTTCGCCAATACAAATGGGTGGGTTCACTTCTTTCACAACTCGGGCAAATTCATAGAAAAGAGTTCCGCGTGCATCTGCCAAGCCTAATTTTTTCCCCGCATAGCTAAATGCTTGACAAGGAAACCCGCCCGTTACAACATCCGCTTTATTATGGTACTCAGAAAAATCAAACGATTTGATGTCGCCTTCTAACACTTTCCAATGAGGGCGGTTTTTTCTTAATGTCTGACAAGCCCATTTATCAATCTCATTGAGTGCGACACACTTCAAACCTGCCTTTTCTAACCCTACGGCCAAACCACCAGCACCTGCAAATAGCTCTAGTACAGAATAGTTGTGACGAGGCTTCACATGATTGGATACTATATCTTGAATATCCCTGCTAAAAAAATCGGCAAACAAAGTTTCTACTTGTTCTCTTTTGTAAACTCGATAATTACTCATCGGCTCGCGAACAGCCGAAAGTTTGCCCTCTCGATCCCAGCGTCTGAGGGTTTCTTTGCTTTTACCAATGAACTCCGATGCTTCCGCCAGTGTGAAATATTCCTTCATAACCAAATTAGTTAACCTTATACAATGGTTACAAATTTAAAATAAATTGTTTGACAACACCGTGAATTATTTTTTATCGAATTTTTGCCATCGTCCTGACATAGGGTTGTCACTCCTTCAAAAATAATTTGCATTTTTTTTTGCTACTGACATAGGGCTGTCACTGCCGGCTTGTTGATTTGAATAAAAATTAACAACTATGAACAAACCAGAACACATCCCGACCGTAAAAGAAATTGCACCTATCAATTTTCTGTTTTACCGCGCAGAAGTAAAAGTCAGTGACCTCATCCACCAAGTGCCGATAGCCAAGCAACTTTTTAAAGAATCCGTTCGGTTGGATTT
>JAYWDN010000062.1:0-15044 GCA_043780615.1 Bacteroidota bacterium
GAAGAGTTTATTTTCTCAGAAGAATATTGTGGCGGCATTTGGAAAGGGAGAAAAATGAAAGCGGTGGTGGCAGGTGGATCTTCCGTACCGATTCTACCAGCTGATTTGATATTGACCACCGCCAAAGGGGAACAGAGATTGATGACTTATGAATCATTGTCGGATGGTGGCTTTGCTACCGGCACGATGTTAGGCTCGGGCGGTTTTATAGTAATGGATGAAACCACCGACATTGTAAAAAATTTGTACACGTTTGCTCGCTTCTATCACCACGAGTCATGTGGGCAGTGCAGTCCTTGTCGTGAAGGCACCGGTTGGATGGAAAAGATTTTGCACCGTTTGCATCACGGTCACGGCAAGAAAGAAGACATTGATATTCTCGTTGACGTAGCCAAAAAAATTGAAGGCAATACAATCTGTCCACTGGGTGACGCAGCTGCCTGGCCCGTGGCGAGTGCAGTGAGGCATTTTAGAAAAGAATTTGAGGAAGCGGCTGTTCAAGAGTTATTGGTTAATAGTTAATTGTGGCAAGTTTAAAAACATTTGAAGAGTTAGAATGTTGGAAGAAAGCTGCTGAAATACGCAGGAAAATTCTTGCATTGGTAAAATCTTTTCCGCAGGAAGAAAAATATAGATTAGTTGATCAAATGATCCGATATTCACGCTCAGCACCTGCACAAATTGCTGAAGGCTATGGGAGATTTCATTATCAAGAGAATATTCAATATTGCCGACAAGGTAGAGGATCATTATATGAATTGGTCGATCATCTAATCACAGCATTTGAATGTGACTATATTTCAAATGTGCAGTTAGAAGAATTTAGAAGTGATATAAAAAATTGTTTAGCACTCTTAAACGGATATATAAATTATTTGGGAAAGGCGAAGAGTCTGAACAAGTTAGAGGAATGAACAGAAGAATATGGTTCTCCTATTAACATTTAACTCTTAACGATTAACTTTAATGCAGTGGCAAAACTAACCATAGACGGAGTAGAAGTTGAAGTGCCCGATGGCACCACGATCTTAAATGCAGCGCGGCAGATTGGTGGAGAACTAGTGCCGCCTGCCATGTGCTATTATTCTACCTTGAAAGAAACCGGTGGCAAGTGCCGTGTGTGTTTAGTGAAAGTTGCAGCAGGCTCTGCCAAAGACCCGCGACCGATGCCTAAGCTTGTTGCCTCTTGTCGCACGCCTGTTGCTGAAGGAATGGTCGTGCAGAATTTAACGTCACCCGAAGTTCTCGAAGCGCGCAAAGGCGTAGTAGAATTACTGTTGCTCAACCATCCGCTCGATTGCCCGGTGTGCGATCAAGCAGGCGAATGTGATTTGCAGAATTTGGCTTACGAACATGGGGCTTCAACTACACGCTACGAAGAAGATCGCAGGACCTTTGAAAAAATTGACATTGGCGATAAGATCCAGTTGCACATGACGCGCTGCATCCTCTGCTATCGCTGCACGTATGTTGCCGATCAATTGACCAACGATCGCGTGCATGGAATCCTTGGCCGAGGCGATAAGTCAGAGATCAGCACCTACATTCAAAAAGCAGTTGACAATGATTTCTCGGGCAACATGATTGACGTTTGCCCGGTAGGCGCATTGACCGATAAAACATTCCGTTTCAAAAGTCGTGTGTGGTTCACCAACCCATTAGACGCGCACCGCGACTGCACCACCCGCCTGCCTGGCGGACAAGAGTGTACTGGCAAAGTAGTGTTGTGGATGAAGGGCGATGAAGTGCTGCGCGTTTCGGCTCGCAAAGATCAATACGGTGAGGTAAAAGAATATATTTGCAACGAGTGCCGCTTCGAACACAAAACTAAAAATGACTGGACAGTAGAAGGCCCGCGCCACATTGATAGAGGCTCGGTGATTGCACAAAACCATTACGAAAAAATTGATTTACAAAAACTGAAGAAAGAAGTAGAACGCCAATTGGAATTTCAAAAAGGAAGACCACTGCCAGAGATTAGTTAATAGTTATTAGTTGAATAGGAACGAGCTCCAATTAACTTTATTAACGATTAACTTTTTAACGAAAGAAAATGATTGCATTTTTAACTTATAAATTAATTTTGATCATCGTGATCTTCACCATTACGTTGGCCATTGCTGCTTACTCTACGTATGCCGAACGAAAAGTGGCTGCGTTCTTGCAAGATCGCATTGGCCCAGACCGCGCTGGCCCTTACGGAATTTTTCAACCACTGGCCGATGGCTTGAAATTTATTTACAAAGAAGAAATCATCCCCAACGTTTCCAACAAAACACTTTTCATTTTAGGTCCGTGCATTGCTATGCTCACGGCACTGATGGCGGGTGTGGTGGTGCCGTGGGGCAACACACTCACCCTTGGTGGCAAAGAATATTCCTTGCAAATCACCGATCTCAACATTGGCATATTGTATGTTTTTGGTGTTGTCTCCATTGGTGTGTACGGCATCATGATCGGAGGGTGGTCGTCCAACAATAAATTTTCGTTGCTTGGCGCAATCCGTGCCTCGGCACAAATGATCAGCTACGAAATTGCCATGGGGCTTGCACTTATTGCATTGATATTAATGACGGGCACCCTCAGCCTTCGCGAGATCAGCTTGCAGCAAACGGGTGGCATCGGCAATCATTGGACGATGTGGAACGTGGTTTACCAACCGCTCGGCTTTTTGATTTTTATCGTTTGCGCTTTCGCAGAATGCAACCGCACTCCGTTTGATCTGCCCGAGTGCGAAACCGAATTGGTGGGCGGCTACCACACCGAGTACAGCAGCATGAAGCTGGGCTTCTATTTGTTTGCAGAGTACATCAACATGTTCATCTCATCGGCTGTGATCGCCACACTTTATTTTGGTGGTTTCAATTTTCCGTTCATGAACGATCTGGGCCTTGCGCAAAATTGGATCACCGTACTTGGCACGGTGGCACTCTTCGCCAAAATTATTTTCTTCATTTTCTTTTTTATGTGGATTCGCTGGACTATCCCGCGCTTTCGCTACGATCAGTTGATGAACCTCGGCTGGAAGATATTGCTACCGTTGGCCATTTTTAATATTGCGATGACGGGGCTTTTTACTTTGCTTTTTAATCGTTGATAGAGACTTTAAATGTTGAATGTTAATTTTTGAATGTTGAATTAAGATGCTGACCACCCGTTCGAAAGTTGTCGTAAAAAAAGAAATGAGTTTCTGGGAGAGGATTTACCTTCCGGCAATCCTTAGCGGCATTCTGATCACCATCAAACATTTGTTCCGCAAAAAAGCGACCATTCGTTTTCCCGAAACGAAAAGAGAGATCAGTGAAATATGGCGTGGACAACATGTATTGAAACGCGATGACAACGGTGCCGAGCGATGCACGGCCTGCGGGCTTTGCGCGGTAGCTTGCCCTGCCGAAGCGATCACCATGACCGCAGCCGAAAGAAAGAAAGGCGAAGAGGGATTGTATCGCGAAGAGAAATATGCTGCCGTTTATGAGATCAATATGTTGCGGTGCATTTTCTGTGGATTGTGCGAAGAGGCTTGCCCCAAGGAAGCCATATTTTTGACCGACCGCATTGTGAGCAGCGACTTTGCCCGCGATGGTTTTATTTATGGAAAAGATAAGTTGGTAGAAGAAGTTGACCAACGCATTGATGTGTCGGTGCGGCAAACGCCTGCCGTGCAAGAATTTAAAAAACATAAACTACTTAGCCATAACCGATAGTGACAGCCTACGCTTTTTATTTCCTCTCCTTCGTTGCCATCGTGTCTGCGCTGCTGGTGGTGTTCTCCAAAAACCCGGTGTACAGTATCTTGTACCTTATCATTACATTTTTTTCGATCGCGGGACACTATGTATTGCTGAATGCGCAGTTCCTTGCGGCCGTGCACGTGATCGTTTATGCCGGGGCTATCATGGTTTTGTTTTTGTACGTGCTAATGATGCTCAACCTGAACAAAGAAGACGAACCCCATAAAAGCAATTGGATAAAAGTGGCAGCCGTTTTTTCTTCGGGGTTGATGCTGGTGGTGTTGATCGGCACACTGCGGGGCGCATCGAAGGTGGCCATGCCATCGGATAGCGATGTCGGCCTCGTAAAAAATTTGGGAAAGGTTTTATTTACCGATTATTTATTTCCGTTTGAGATTTCTTCTATTCTTCTTTTGGCAGCGATGGTGGGTGTGGTGATGATTGGGAAGGAAGAGAAATAAAAGTAGGCAGTTAAGCCCCGATAGTTATCGGGGGCAGTAGGCAAGGGATAGAATTAAAAAAGATCAAAGAATAACGGATAACGAAGAATGAACATCACCATTGAACACTATATCTGGTTGAGCACAGCACTTTTCACCATCGGTGTGCTGGGCGTGCTGTTCCGCAGAAATGCGATCATCATGTTTGCCTGCATTGAGCTGATGTTGAATGCCGTGAACCTGTTGATGGTGGCGTTCTCAAGTTTCCTTAACGATGCCAACGGTCAAGTGTTTGTATTTTTTATTATGGCCGTGGCTGCCGCTGAGGTGGCCGTGGGCCTGGCAATTTTGGTGATGATGTATCGCAACACGAAGTCGGTGGATATTGATATTTTGAACCGTTTGAAGGGATGAGTTATAGTTTGATCATAACGCTGATTCCAATTCTGCCCCTGCTGGGTTTTGTTTTCATTTCGCTCAGCCGCAGAAGATTAGTGCGAGGGTTTGCTTCTTTGATTGGCTGCGGCTCTGTGTTTGTTTCATTCTGCTTTTCGCTGGCATTATTTATTAAATTATTGAATGGTGCTGATCCTTTTCAAGTAACATTGTTTAATTGGATCAGTGCCGGAAACTTCAGTGCGAGCATCGGCTTTCTGATCGACCCGCTTTCTTCTTTGATGTTATTGATCATAACAGGTGTTGGTTTTCTCATTCATGTTTACTCGATTGGCTACATGCACGATGATGCAAGCTTCAATCGCTTTTTTTCTTACCTGAATTTGTTTGTGTTCTTCATGTTGTTGCTCGTGATGGGCAACAATTACCTTTTGATGTTTGTCGGCTGGGAAGGAGTGGGGCTTTGTTCTTATTTATTGATCGGCTTCTGGTTTAAAAACCAAGACTACAACGATGCCGCGAATAAAGCATTCATCATGAATCGTATTGGCGATCTGGGGTTGATCATCGGAGTGGTTTTGATTTTTGTTCATTTCGGAAGTGTGAATTATGCAGATGTATTCCCTAAAGCAGAGGCTGTTGGAACTTCCGAATTAACGTTGATTACGATTTTACTTTTTGTCGGGGCGATGGGAAAAAGCGCGCAGATTCCTCTTTACACTTGGCTACCTGATGCGATGGCCGGCCCAACTCCGGTGTCGGCATTGATCCATGCTGCTACCATGGTGACGGCTGGCGTGTACATGGTGGCTCGCAATAATATTTTGTATTCGCTTTCACCCATCGCTCAAGAATTGGTTTTGGTTGTGGGATTAGCCACAGCATTATTGGCAGCAACAATTGCGCTGGCACAAAACGACATTAAAAAGGTATTAGCTTACTCTACTGTAAGTCAGCTCGGACTTATGTTTGTGGCACTTGGTGTTGGAGCTTATGCTTCGGGGGTTTTTCACATGGCCACTCATGCGTTCTTCAAAGCATTGTTGTTCTTGGGCGCAGGCAGTGTAATCCATGCGCTGCATGGTGAGCAAGACATCAGGAAGATGGGCGGATTGAGAAAATATATTTCAATTACCTATCTCACTTTTTTAATTGGCGTGTTGGCGATTTCTGGAATTCCACCTTTTGCCGGATTCTTTTCCAAAGATGAAATTTTAGCCAATGCATTTGAGCAAAGTCCAATGGCTTGGACGATTGCTGTGCTTGCATCGCTGCTCACGGCATTTTATATGTTTAGACTATTCTTCCTTGTATTCTATGGGAAAGAAAGAGCAAGCGAAGAGAAGATGCACCACATCCATGAATCGCCAAAAAGCATGACCATACCATTGATCATTCTTGCCGTACTCAGTGCAGGTGGAGGTTTTATGGGAGTGCCTGAAATCCTCTCCGGCAATAATTGGGTGAGTGGATTTTTATCCCCCGTATTTTCACAATCACTTGCGCTGAAAACAGAACCTCATCTGAGCCATATTACCGAATATGCACTCATGGGAACGATCGTTGTTTTTACTTTGCTGATGATTGCCTTGGCGTATTCGCGATATGTAGGCAAGGCGCATGTGCCGATTGCAGAAGGAGAGCCGTTGAGTGTGATCCACAAAACTGTTTATAATAAATATTATGTCGATGAGATTTATGATGCTGTGATTGTAAAACCTCTGTATTGGTTGTCGAAATTATTTGACATCGTCATAGAAAAGTCGGGGATTGACAAGCTCGTGAACTTGGCAGGTGAATCTGTTTACGACTGGAGCAAAATATTCAGACTATTGCAGAATGGGAGTTTGGGCTATTACATTTTTGTAATGGTGATTGGGGTTATTTTGATTATTGCTTTTTCTTACACGCGCTGATTTGACTTTATGTTGACTGCACTTTTAATATTTCTTCCTTTGCTTGTTTCAGTGGCGATTATCGCGCTTAAGCCATCGATGGCGAAATTCCTCGCCTTTGCCACTTCGTTTTTGGTGCTTGTCATTTCAGTTGTTGCCGCATTTCATTTTGATAAAAATGGGACGGCCCCACAATTCGCTGTTGATTGGCCGTGGATAACTTCAGTCGGAATAAATTTCTCTGTCGGCATTGACGGCATCAGCATGTTGCTGGTTTTACTTACCACTTTGTTGATGCCGGGAATTATTCTATCGTCACTTAAAGATGAATCCAAGCCTTCGTCATTTTATAGTTTGATTTTATTAATGCAGTCGGCATTGATTGGCGTGTTCACCGCGAGAGACGGATTTCTTTTTTATCTCTTTTGGGAGATCGCACTCATCCCGGTTTATTTTATCTGCTTGGTGTGGGGCGGAGAGAATAGGGGAAGAATTACCTTGAAGTTTTTTATTTATACACTCACCGGAAGCCTGTTCATGCTGGTGGCGTTGATCTATCTATACTTTCAAACTCCGGGCGCGCACACTTTTGCAATTCAATCTTTGTATGAAGCAGGTCGTGCGTTGGGAGAGACTCAGCAGGCTTTTATTTTTGTTGCGTTGTTTCTTGCTTTCGCGATTAAGATGCCCGTGTTTCCTTTTCACACTTGGCAGCCTGACACCTATACCGTTGCACCTGTGCAGGGAACGATGCTGCTTAGCGCGATCATGCTGAAGATGGGAATTTATGGCGTGATCCGTTGGCTGATTCCTGTTGTTCCCATAGCTGTTAAACAATGGGGGCCGGTTGCAATTATACTTTCTGTCATTGGGATTGTTTATGCTTCGTGCATTGCCATTGTTCAAAAAGATTTTAAACGATTGATTGCTTATTCATCCATCGCCCACGTTGGATTAATCTCAGCGGGACTATTCACACTTTCAGTTATTGGCATGCAAGGAGCGATGATACAAATGCTCAGCCACGGTATTGTTGTTTTTGCGTTGTTTTATATTGTTGAAATTATTTTTGAACGAACCAAAACACGCGACCTTTCTCAGCTTGGCGGCATCCGAAATGTAGCACCATTATTAACGAGTGTTTTTATGGTGGTGATGTTGGGCAGCGTGGCACTACCACTTACCAGCGGATTTGTGGGCGAATTTTTGTTGATCAATTCATTGGTTCAATACCAGATTTGGATCGGTGCGGTGGCGGGACTTACGATTATTCTTGGTGCCGTGTACATGCTGCGCACATTTCAAAAATCAATGTCAGGTGAACCGAACAGTGTCACTGCGTTACTCACCGATCTTAATTACCACGAGCGATTGGTCCTTTATCCTGTGGTGCTCTTGATTATTATTATTGGTGTTTATCCCGGGCCGCTCCTCGGAATTTCTGAGGCGGCTGTATCTAATTTACTTTCTTTGTATTCTGACCTATCAGTTTCTGTAAAATAACATGAACGCACTTTTTGTCATTTGTGGTACCGGGGTTTTCTCACTGCTTGCAGAGATTTTTAATTTAAAGAAGTGGGTGAATGTGGTCTCATTTTTAGGCTTGCTTACCGCGATTGGTTTACTGATCTATGATTGGGGCGCCATCAGCTACCACTATCATGGCATGCTGTTGTTCGATCGGTTGGCAATGGCGTTCACAGGCCTCATCTTAGTGGTGTCGTTTTTTTGGTTTTGGATGTTCACCGATTTCTTCAAAGGTGAAGCGCATCGCACCGACAAGTCGGCACTGATTTTCTTTGCCATTGCAGGTGCCGTGATGATGGTGTCGTTCAACAACATGGCGGTGCTTTTTCTGGGAATAGAAATACTCTCGATCTCGTTGTATGTGCTGGCGGGCAGCAACAAAGAAAACCTATTCTCGACCGAGGCGGCTTTCAAATATTTTTTAATGGGATCGTTTGCCACAGGCTTCCTGCTCTTCGGTATGACTTTGGTGTATGGCGCCACGGGCTCGTTCAACATCAACACGATTGCCGCACTCATTTCATCACACCCGGTTTTGCCACGCTACTTGTTCATTGGCATTCTTTTAATGATGGTGGGGCTGGCATTTAAAATCTCTGCGGTGCCATTCCATCTCTGGGCCCCCGATGTTTACCACGGCTCGCCCACACCCATCGCAGCCTTCATGTCCACGGTGGTGAAGATTGCTGCCTTCACCGCTTTTGTTAAAATATTTTCGGTATGCTTCCTCTATTTCAACTTTACGTTGCAGGTGTTTGAGCAGGCCCTCATGGTGCTCACACTCGTGGTGGCCAACGTCACCGCAGTGTATCAAAACAATGTGAAGCGGATGTTGGCGTATTCAAGTGTTGGGCAGGTGGGTTATCTCTTACTGGCATTCAGTTCAGACAATGTGAATTCGGGCGGCATTATTTTTTATTACCTCACTGCTTACGCGATCGCTTCGATCATGGCATTTACGGTAGTGCATATCATTGAAACCAAGAAAGGAAGTGCTTCACTTGAAAACTTCGGTGGGCTTTTAAAAAACAATCCGCTGCTGGCCGTAGCCATGACAGTGGCTCTGCTTTCCCTTGCGGGGATTCCCCCGTTAGCAGGCTTCTTTGCAAAATATTTAGTGTTCACGTTGTCGATCAGCAAAGGCTTTGTGGCACTCACGGTGGTGGCGGTGGTCACCTCGCTTATCGGAGTGTACTATTATTTCAAACCGATAGTGGCAATGGCACAATCGACTGGAGAGGTAATCGCAATTTCTACTTCGCAAAAAATCCTTTTGACCGTCCTCATTCTGCTGAATTTGCTGGCCGGTATTTTTCCTGATTTTTTTATGGTACTTTAAATCAAGGTGTATTAACACCTTTGACCCGTAATTGTTTTTTGCTTTAAAAACTTTTATCTTCAATAAAATATTTAACCATGGGAAAAGTAAAAGACATCCTCGACCGCAAAGGCTATGTGGTCTATTCCGTTGAGCCCAACGCTACCGTTTATGCGGCCATTGAGCAAATGTGCGACCGCAACATCGGTGGTGTGTTGATTATGGAGAACGGAAACCTATTGGGGATTTTTACTGAACGTGACTACGCCCGCAAATTAATCTTGAAAGGGAAATCTTCGAAGGAAACAACCATTAAAGAATTGATGACCGCCAATCCCTTCACCGTTACCCCCGATACGTCCATTGAGCAGTGTATGCAGATGATGATCGACAAACACATCCGCCACTTGCCCGTGACCGAAGGCGACAAAACGTTGGGCATGATCTCGATAGGTGATGTGGTCACGTTTGTGATCCAGGAGCAGAAATCAATTATCGCACATTTGGAGAATTATATTTCGCAGTAGATTCAAAACCTGCTCTTCTTAAACTCTATCTTCTTTTGCTTCACATTTTTTTCAAGCAAGTGAAGTAAGATTCCATCTTTCAAACCTACATCGGGCAATTTCATTGTTTCGATTTCTACCATCTTATTTCAAAAATATTGCATGTATTTCTTCTCAAATATTTAAGGCTTATTTTAAGTATTAATGATTACTTTTTCTCGAACTTTGAGCAATGAAAAAATCAAGATTCAAGCCTCTTGACTTTGTAATTGATAAGCTTACCAACTCTATCGAGAATACTTCCACAGGTGAGGTATTTGATACAGCGGTTGAGCAATTGACTATTAGAGATTTAAAACAAATCCGTAATGCTGATTGGCAGTTTGACTGGAAAAAAGAAATTAAGGACAGGACTAAAGAAGTTTACAAACTTACTACCGTAAACAACCCCACAATCATTCAAGGACTCATTAGCATTGAGGATAAGCAGGATCACATTTTCATGCACCTCATTGAAAGTGCTAAGTTCAACAAGAATAAAGACAAGGTTTATTTGGGCATTCCCGGAAACCTTGTTGCTTATGCCTGCAAGGTTTCAGTTGACAAAGGTTATCAAGGCTTTTTGGCTTTTGACGCAAAATCAGCGTTAATCAAACATTATCAAGAATCACTTTATGCAACTCACTTTCGCGGATTGCGCATGTTTATTGAAACAGATGCTGCAATTCGATTAATCTCTCAATATTTTAAATCATAAAAAAATGGGCTTAATCAGGGAACCTAAAAACGTTGATTTTACTGTTCAGTCAAAGCCTTGGACAGAAGAAGAGCTTCGCGACTTTAGAAAGTTGATGGCTGGCTTGAAAGCAAAAAATGCTGCGCGAAAACTTCGCGTGACGGCAGTTCGGAAGAAAAAGGCAATGGCATAGTTCAAATCAAAATCTACTGTGCTTAAACTCTATCTTCTTTTGCTTCACATTTTTTTCAAGCAAGTGAAGTAAGATTCCATCTTTCAGTCCAACATCGGGCACGATGATACTTTGCGAATGCGCCCACTCCATCACTTTGATGTAAATATCACTGGCGGGGATGATCACATCGGCACGGTCGGGGTTCATTTGCAGTTCGTAGATTCGTTGCTCGATCGAAAGCCCCTCAATCATTTTTTTAATCTCTTTTACTTTCTTGATCGACAATGCCTGGCCGGGTTTCTTTTTGGCCAGCTCAAATATCTTGCTGATGTTTCCACCCGTGCCCACGGCAGTGACTTTGCCGAATTCTTTTTTCACATTGTCGCGTACCCATTTTTCCATGTCGGTCCACATCACGGGCGAATCGTGATGCTCAAGGATGCGCACGGAGCCCACCTTGAACGAGCGCGTTTTTGTTTTCTTTCCGTTCACAAACAAGTTGAGCTCTGTACTACCACCGCCCACATCGATGTGCAAGTAGGTTTCGTCTTGCAAATACGAGGCGATTGCTTTATTGATTAGCTCGGCTTCAAAGTGTCCATCAATGATATGGATGGAGATGCCGAGTTCTTCTTTCACTTCATGCACCAGTTCTTCCCCATTTTCTGATTCGCGCATCGCACTGGTGGCGCAAAACATGGAGTCGTCCACTTCATACAATTCGAGCAGCAGCTTGTAGGCGCGCATCAGCTTTTTAAACTTGTCCATGCTGGGCTTGCTGATGTGATTGGTAGAAAACACATCGTGGCCCAGGCGCAACGGGAAGCGCACGTATTCTAATTTTTTAAAAACGATTTTCTTTTCGTGCTCTAAAATGGTAGAGATTTGCAGGCGGATGGCGTTGGATCCGATATCGATGGCGGCAAGTTTCAAGGGCGGTTTGCTTTCCTGCAAAATAACAGATTTCGATTTTCTTTTTATGAAGTTATTGTTGTTTCTTTGCAATGCTTATCCAGAAAGACTGAGGGACAGGGCCCGATGAAGTCTTAGCAACCTTAACGCTAACAGCGGGATTGGTGCTAACTCCCTTTCGCTCCGATACAATATCGGGCGAAGAAGATGAGTAAAGCCAATCCTATCAGGCTCTTTCTGGAAAGTCATTTAAACAACAGAAAGAGTGAACATCGAAAAAATTTTAGCGGAGCGTATCATGGTGCTGGATGGCGCTATGGGCACTATGATTCAACGGCACAAGCTGGATGAAAATGATTTTCGCAACGAGCAATTGAAAGATCACCCGCATTCGCTCAAAGGCAACAACGATCTGTTGTCGATTACCCGCCCCGACATTATCAAAGAAATACATCGACAATATTTTGAAGCCGGTGCCGATATTGTGGAGACCAACACGTTTGGCAGCACCACCGTAGCGCAGGCCGATTACCACCTCGAGCATTTGGTGTACGATATTAATTTTGCAGGAGCAAGAATTGCCAAAGAGGTCGCTGATGAATTCACAAAGAACGAGCCGCACAAGCCGCGCTTTGTGGCTGGCTCTATGGGCCCAACTACAAAGTTGGCCTCGATGTCGCCCGATGTAAATAATCCAGGCTACCGCGCCATCACGTTCGATCAGTTGGTGGTGGCATTCAAAGAGCAAGCCAAAGGGCTGATGGATGGTGGTGCTGATTTATTACTGATCGAAACCATCACGGATACGCTCAATGCAAAAGCGGCTTTGTTCGCCATTCAAGAATTGTTTGACGAGACGGGAAAACAAATCCCCATCATGGTGTCGGGCACGATCACCGATGCCAGTGGAAGAATTTTATCGGGGCAAACTACGGAAGCATTTTTGATCTCCGTTTCTCATGCGCCACTTTTAAGTATTGGCTTGAACTGTGCACTTGGTGCATCGGCACTTCGCCCATATTTGCAAGTGCTCAATGAGAAGTCAACCTTCTTTGTGAGTGCCCACCCGAATGCTGGTTTGCCCAATGAGTTTGGCCAATACGACCAAGGGCCAGACGACATGGCATCGCAGATCGAAGAATTTTTGAAAGAGGGATTGGTCAATATTATTGGCGGATGCTGTGGTTCAACACCGGATCATATCAGAAAAATAGCGGAACTCGCGAAGAAGTATAAGCCGAGAGTAGCTGAAGAGTTAATAGTTACTAGTTAACGTTATTAGAATCTTTTTTTATGGAAGAGCAAGTTGATATTTCCCAGCCACCAAACAGTAACCCGCGCCCCTTAAAACTGAGCGGCTTCGAAGCAGTAACGATCACGCCTGCATCCAATTTTATAAACATTGGTGAGCGCACCAACGTCACGGGTTCAGCCAAATTTTTGAAACTCATCAAAGAAGATAAATTTGACCAAGCACTTGAAGTAGCGTTGGATCAAGTGCGAGGAGGGGCGCAGGTGATTGACGTGAACATGGACGAAGGCATGCTGGACTCCAAAGAGGCGATGGTGAGGTTTTTGAACCTGATGGCTTCGGAGCCTGAGATCGCTGCCGTGCCCGTGATGATCGATTCGTCAAAGTGGGAGGTGATCGAAGCGGGACTAAAATGCTTGCAGGGCAAAGGGATCGTGAACTCCATCAGCATGAAAGGCGGTGAGGAAGAATTTATTCGCCAAGCTAAATTAGTAAAGCGCTACGGTGCCGCTACGGTGGTGATGGCCTTTGATGAACAAGGTCAAGCCGATACCTACGAAAGAAGGATTTCGATTTGCAAAAGGGCGTACGACCTTCTCACACAAAAAATAAAATTCGCTCCCGAAGACATCATCTTTGACCCCAACATATTTCCAGTGGCCACGGGCATTGACGAACACCGAAACTATGCACTTGATTTTTTTAAGGCCGCAAAATGGATCAGGGAAAACCTGCCGCATGCTCACGTGAGCGGAGGCGTGAGCAACATTTCGTTCAGCTTTCGCGGAAACCAATTGGTGCGCGAAGCCATGCACTCGGCATTTCTTTTTCATGCCATAAAAAATGGTATGGACATGGGCATTGTAAACCCCACCATGCTTGAAGTGTATGACGAGATAGCAAAAGACCTGCTGGAACGCGTTGAAGATGTGCTGCTGAACAGGAGGGAAGATGCCACCGAGCGACTGTTGGATTTTGCCGAGACGGTAAAAGGATCGGCCAAGAAAAAAGAAGCCGATAACGAATGGCGAAATGGAACAGTAGAAGAAAGATTGAATCATGCATTGGTAAAAGGCATCATTGACTTTGTAGATGTTGATACTGAGGAAGCGCGCCTGAAATACGAACGGGCGCTGCTCGTGATCGAAGGGCCACTCATGAACGGGATGAACATCGTAGGAGATCTGTTTGGCGCTGGAAAAATGTTTTTGCCGCAAGTGGTGAAGAGCGCACGGGTGATGAAAAAGTCGGTGGCTTATTTAACGCCATTCCTTGAGGAAGAAAAAAGAAAGTCGGGGACGGTGGGAAAACCGAATGCCCGGATTTTATTGGCTACGGTAAAAGGTGATGTACACGACATCGGCAAAAATATTGTTGGCGTAGTATTGGCATGCAATAATTATGAAGTGATTGATTTAGGCGTGATGGTGCCCACAGAAAAAATTATTGAAGCGGCCAAGCGCGAAAAGGTAGATGTGATAGGGCTTAGCGGACTGATCACGCCATCGCTTGATGAGATGGTACACGTAGCCAAAGAAATGGAACACGAGAAGATGGTGGTGCCTTTACTGATTGGCGGAGCAACCACTTCGCGCATTCACACGGCTGTGAAGATCGATCCGTTTTATAGTGGCCCAGTAGTGCATGTGCTTGATGCTTCGCGTTCGGTGCCTGTGGCGAGCGAGTTGATCAACCCGGTGTCGCGCATTGGCTTTCAAGAAAAAACAAAGAAAGAATATGCGGCCATGCGCAAAGATCATGAAACCCGTCAGTTGTTAAAAAATTATATCCCGTTGGTTGAGGCAAGAAAAAATAAAGTGGCGATCAATTGGGATAGCTCTTCGATTGTGAAGCCAACATTTTTAGGAAGGAAAGTTTTTGAAAATTATTCATTGGCTGAAATCGCCAAGTACATTGACTGGACTCCGTTTTTTCAAACATGGATGCTGGCAGGCCGCTACCCAAAAATATTCGAAGATCAAACGGTAGGGCACGAGGCAAAAAAACTTTTTGCCGATGCACAAAGTATGCTCGCACAAATCATCGAAGACAAAAGCCTGCAAGCCAATGGCGTGGTTGCTTTTTACCCGTGCAACAGCACACCTCAAGACGATGTAGAATTATTTGACGCAACCACAAACCATAAAATTGAA
>JAYWDN010000063.1:0-15032 GCA_043780615.1 Bacteroidota bacterium
AGGAAAGCATCTTGATAACGGAAGTTTACATTAAAGCCAAGGTTTTTAACAATCTTTCTATTGCCTACACCTACACTGTAACGATTTTGTGGCGTATTAAAGTTGGCCTGAAAATCTTTTGTTGTCTGCCCAGAAAAAGAAGAGTAGTTATAATTTCCAGAAAGCACAAAGCTCTTTGGCAAATTATAAGTTAAGCCTAAGCCAATGCCTTGCGAAGTAAGGGTGTAGGGTGAGTTGGTGTATGGATACCACAACGAACCTGCACCGATAGTACTGGTTTGGTGTGTAGTTGCAGCTTTGCTCACCACATATTGACCGCCCAAGAAATTAGTGTATGACGAGTAATAATAATTCAAGTCAACTAAAAGCTTGGTGGCGATTACGCCTTTATAACCAACTTCATACGACCAAAGTTGTTCAGGTTTTACATAAGCCACGTTGGCGTTTTGCAACAAAGTTTGTGTTCCACCATTAAGTGCCCCAGTCGTTGCGTTGATCGAACCGCCTGATTTCACAAAGGCATCATAAGATGCTTTGGTGTAAGACCCATCATTATAAATTCCATAGCGTGATGCGTTCTGCGGCACACCTCCCAAAATTATCCCGGTTGGTTGATTAAAGAAAATATATTGTGCTTGGGTGTCAGGGTTTCTAAAACCAGTTTGGAAACTTGCACGGATATTGTGGTTTTGATTGATGGTATAAACAGCCGAAATCCTTGGCGTGATGTGTCCATCAAAATTATCGGACTTATCGTAACGGATTGAAGCTGTCAGTTTAAATTTTTCTGCTAAGGTTTTAGAGATTTGGGTATAGGCACCGTATTGATTGATGAATATCCTTTTGGGGTTAGTGGCATCTACTGGAGCTTCATCAAAAATTGTTGCATTGGAGTATAGGCTGTATTGACGGAAGTTGCCACCAGCTATAATTTCAGCCCACTTTACTTGTTTAAAGTTGTAATAGAATTCTCCGTGCCATAGTTTGGAGTTGTCATAGAACGATGAGCCTTTTGGATACTTTTGGAAGAAGTTACTCCGCACTTTGTTAATGGTATCTTGAAAATGAGTATCGTATGACACGAAATTATAAGCTGCATCATAGTTTATCATTTTGCGATCAGCATACGCTCGTGCCGCTGCTGGGTTTCCAGCGGAATACCCAGGGATGTAGCCTTGTGATGCCAATACATAGTCGCCAACCCAACCCGCTGCTGAAGTTTTGCTATAGGCTTCGTTTACGTAGCCACCAAGAGCGTCCATGTTATATGATTTTCCTGCATCTGTTGCAGAAAGGTATCCGCGGACGAAAAAATTATCTCCTTTTAACTCTAGCTTGTAGAACTGTTGATTAAAATCTCTTAAGGCATATTTAGACTGACCTTGGTAGAGACTATTTCCCCCTCCATAGCGATAGGCACCGATCAATTCTACTTTATCATTAATGCGATAGTGCAATGCAATATCTCCTTTAATTGTTTTTGCATCGCGATTATCCAAAAGTACGCTTTCCGGAATCCCGGTTCTCGTTATGTAACCATTGGGCCCAAGACTAGGAACACCAGTTGGAATTTGCCCTTCATCGCCATATAGATTCAAACCATCAAAATTTGGAGTCTTACTCAAATTCGTAGTCGAAGAAGGATTATTTCTGTCCGTCTTGTAATCGTTGCCAGTCCAGTCGGTTGCTTTCATGTAAGAGAAGTTCACTTTGAAAGCCAGCTTGTCGTTGAAAACTTTTGCGTAACGGATGGCATATTGCCCCATTGGATTTGAACCGCCTGCAGTGGAGTTGGTAATGCCTTGTTTTACCTGAGCACTCAAGCCTTGGTATTCAAAGGGGCTTTTGCTTTTCATGATCATAATTCCATTGAAAGCATTGGGGCCGTAGAGTGCAGATGCAGCGCCCGGGATCAATTCAATACTTTCTGCGTCTAACTCAGTTAGTCCCATGATAGAGCCTGTGGGGAAGTTGAGCAACGGGGCTTGCGTGTCCATCCCATCCACCCATTGCACAAAGCGGGTGTTGGCGATGGTGGCAAAGCCACGGGTATTCACCGCAGTAAAGTTCATGCTGCCATTGTTTACTTGAACGCCTTTCATGTTGGCCAAAGCATCGAAAAAGTCAGGGGTAGCAGCTTGCTTGATTGCAATCTGATCCATTTTTTCAATGGTAACAGGAGACTTGAGGATGTTCTCCTCCACGCGTGACGCTGATACCACGATCTCCTGACCTAACAATGACTCTTCGTTCATGGTCAGGTCAAAGGTGGTGTTGGCGTCTTTGATTTCCACTTCTTGTGTGTGGAAACCAATAAAAGAAAATGTAACGGTGAAAGGCGGTGCCTGATTTATTTTCAGGCTGTACTTCCCATCCCTGTCGGTGATGGTGCCCACTACTTTGCCCTTCACTACGATGTTTACACCGGAGAGGGTTTCCTGATTGCTGCCATCTTTGACAGTTCCGGAAATAGTGGTCTGTGCGAGAAGTTGTGCCGACCCTGCGCAGAGCAGGAAAAGCAACAACAATTTCATGTAAAATTTATTCATGGGTAATATTAGTTTAGTTCCTAAATGTACAAGAAAAACCAAATAAAAGAATGCGTGCAGAGTATTTTTTAGAATAAAATAGTGGCAAACTACCCTTCGGTCTTTCGTATATGCACCGCCAGCTTATCGCATAGACTGTTGATTTCGTTGGCCATGTGCTCATCTCCTGTGGCGGTAAGAATATTCTGTGCGAGCCCACCCAGGCAGTCGATGTAGAAACGTTTCATCTCGTTTACGGGCATCTCCTTTGTCCACAGGTCGATGCGCAACGTATTTTTTTGCTGATGGTCCCACAGCGAAAGGCTGATCGCTTTTGACTCCGAGAAGCCAGTCTCGGGTTTGTCGGTAGCGTCCCAAAGTATTTTTTCGGGCACGTTTTTTTCGTCTAGCTTTATTTTAAAATTGATTTCTGAGTTTTTCATTTTCCTTTTTCTATTATTTTTTTTAACACGGCTATATCGTACTTGTCCAGATAGGATTTCTCGCCCGTGCGATTAAGTGCTTCCTTATTCCGAATCAAATCACGGATATTAATAATGTGGGTCTCAACTCCTTCTTGCTCCGTCCTAATTGAGTTTTTATAAACATCGCTAAAAGTTAGCCCTGGTGCATAGTTTAAGATGTCGATAGCATCTGGTTCAAACCCAAATGAAAGGACTAATTGAGAAGTCCACTCGGGATCAGTAATGTCAGGCACTTTTAGCTTCAGGTTTTTGAATGCACTTAATAAGCGATGGCCATTTTCAACCGATGGCTCAATGAATATGTCTAAATCCCCCGTATTTCTATGTACTCCGTGATAAATGGATGCGTGACCCCCAATGATCACATACTTAACTGAATATTTGTTCAACGCTTTTAAAAAAGCTACATGCTCTTTGTCGAATTGTCTCATAGAATTTTTCTTACGATCACCTCCATGCCCTCGAACGAGTATTTTACCCCGGGTTTTTTCATTCGTTCCCGCACTTGGCGCATCCGGTCTAATCGGTCATTGGGACTAAGGGCAAGAAAATCTTCATCTTTTTTTCTTTGCTCATCTTCAAAAGTTGTTTTCACTACTTTGATCATCGCACAAATTTAAACAATCAATTCAAAACCATTTCTGGGATTTCGCCTTCTACCAAAAGATTCCCTTCGGTGGCATTTTTTATTTGCTCGACAGAAACGCCTGGTGCGCGTTCAATCAACTTAAAGCCAACGCCTGGCACCACATCGAGCACAGCCATATCGCTCACGATCTTTTTTACGCATTGCAATCCAGTGATCGGCAGTGAACAATTCTTTAACAGTTTTGATGCGCCTTCCTTGCTACAATGCTGCATGGCCACGATGATGTGCTTGGCCGATGCCACCAAGTCCATCGCCCCGCCCATGCCCTTCACCATTTTGCCGGGCACTTTCCAATTGGCAATGTCGCCCGTTTCTGACACCTCCATCGCGCCTAAAATCGTCAAATCTACTTTGCCGCTGCGGATCATCCCAAAACTTTCGGCAGAAGAAAACAGTGCACTGCCGGGCATCATTGTGATGGTTTGCTTTCCGGCATTGATCAAGTCAGCATCCACTTCGCTTTCTTTTGGAAACGGCCCGATGCCCAGCAAACCATTCTCGGATTGCAACACTACGTTTATAGTTGCAGGAATATAGTTGGCCACCAGCGTAGGTATGCCAATCCCTAAATTGATGTACATGCCATCGCGTACTTCTTGGGCGATACGTTTGGCGATCCCGATTTTGTCTAACATGCGTTAATTTGAAAATTTGAAAATTAGATTATTTGAAAATTATTTTTTCGATGATGAAATGATTTTTGACATAACCCGAATAATTATTTCTAATTCTTGCAACAAGGAATCTGGTAAAGGATAATTATCTGATTCTTTACAAAGCATTAGCCAATACTGAGTTTCATCAGCCTCCTTGGCAGCTATCTTAAATTTGTGAATAAAGTCTGCCTTGCTTTCGGCATTTTGTGCTTCTCGGGTATTCGCCCCAATTGAAGTACCCGATCTTAAAAGTTGCCTAGAGATTATAAACTTCTTTTTTAACTCAAGTTGCTCGCAGTATTGAATGAGATGAAGTGAGAATTTGAATGTCAGCACTACGATTATATTTTCCTTATCATTTCTCATCATCAAATTTTCAAATTAGTTAATTTTCAAATTGAAATTGTGCGCTGTTCAATCCTCTTCTCATAATCTTTCCCTTGAAAAATACGATGCACAAAAATCCCGGGCGTGTGGATTTCGTTGGGGTTCAGTTCACCAACGGGTACAAGCTCTTCAACTTCAGCAATGGTGATTTTTCCGGCCGTGGCCATCATGGGGTTGAAGTTGCGCGCAGTGCCCCGGTAAATCAAGTTTCCCGAAGTGTCTCCCCTCCATGCTTTCACAATCGCAAAATCGGCACGGAGCCACTGCTCCATCAAATAGGTTTTGCCATCAAACACCCGCGTTTCTTTTCCCTCCGCCACCTCGGTGCCCACACCGGCAGGAGTGAAGAAAGCAGGGATGCCCGCGCCACCAGCCCTGCATCGTTCGGCAAGTGTTCCTTGCGGGATCAATTCCACTTCCAGTTCACCACATAAAAGTTGCCGTTCAAACTCGGCATTCTCACCGACATACGAGGAGATCATTTTTTTTACTTGCCGTGTTTTCAACAGCAAGCCGATGCCAAAGTCATCGACCCCGGCATTGTTGGAAATGCACGTGAGGCCTTTCACTCCCTTTTTCAAAATTGCTGCGATGCAATTTTCTGGGATTCCGCACAGGCCAAAGCCACCCAGCATGAGCGTGGCATTATTGGGAATATCGTGGACGGCCTCATCGGCATCTTTTACTCTTTTGTCAATCATACTACTTGGCTTATTACGTGAACAATAAAACTTTTATCTTACATTTTATGAAATCAATAACTTAAGGGCATCTCTAAAAACCTAAAAATAACGTCATTACGAGGGAGGAACGACCGAGCAATCCCATTTTTTGCTCCGATTTGGAGATTGCTTCGCTATCGCTCGCAATGACGTTTGAGCTTTTAGAGATGCCCTTAAACAATCATCTGTAGCATAAGCTACGCAGTACTATGTGGTGTTGCAAAAGTAATGGTTTCTAAAATTTTTGTTGTTTCCGTTTTATCCAACTCAAGTTGCTGCCTGAGTGCTTCAAGGTCATTGAATTTTTTATCACCCCGCAGCAACTGGTGAAAAAATATACTCAAGGTTTCGCCATATATTTCCTTGTAGAACTTAAAGATATTCACTTCAATCACGCGCTGTGTTCCGTTCACGGTTGGGCGCAGGCCAATGTAAAGCATTCCTTTATAAAAAATATTTTCGTGCTGGACTGTCACCGCATAAATTCCATCGGCAGGGATGAGCTTGTAGCGCGAGTCCACCTCAATGTTGGCGGTAGGGAAGCCGAGCACGCGGCCCAGTTTATCGCCTTTCACTACCTGGCCAGTGAGCGAATATGGCCTGCCCAACAAATGGGTTGCCGTTTGCACATCCGCCTCTTCCAATGCCTTTCTGATCTTTGACGAACTCACGCTGATGTGGTCCACATCTTGCCGTGAAATTTCTTCTACCTCAAACCCATAGCCGGGCGCATTGATTTTTAATTGTTCAAAACTTCCCTCACGGTTGTGGCCAAAGCGGTGGTCGTAGCCGATCACCAATTTTTTTGTGCCGATCGTTTCTACGATTATTTTTTGAATGAACTCTTGCGAGCTGATCAGCGAAAATTCTTTTGTAAAGGCAAGGCGCAATAAATGTTGGATACCTTCGGCTTTTAACAATTCCGCTTTCTCTTCAAATGTATTTAAAAGCTTGAGCGATGTGTTCTCGGGGTGCAGGACCATTTGCGGATGGGGCCAAAAAGTAATCACCACCGTCTCTCCGCAATTTTTTGCAGCAATCTCTTTGAGGCGATGCAGGATTTTCTGATGACCGACATGCACGCCATCAAACGTGCCACTGGTGACAACCGCATTGTTCAGACGGGAAAAATCTTCGAGGCTGTGGTAGATTTTCATTTTTATGTGGAGCAAACTTAATCAGGAACTTGGTCTATTGTCAATGCATCCTCCAATCTAAAATCTCCAATGCGTGTGCGGCACAATTCCGCCAAGTACGCCACGGTGTCCAACTCTTTTCCAAAGTCGCGTGCCAGGCTGCGAATGTAGGTGCCCTTAGAGCAGACCACACGAAAACTAACGACTGGTTTTTCGACTGCAACAATTTCAAACTCTTTAATGAATACTTCGCGTGGCCTGAGTTCGACATCGTGCCCCTTGCGCGCCAACGTATAAGCACGCTTTCCATTTATTTTTATGGCGGAGTGCATGGGTGGAACCTGCTGGATATTTCCTATAAATTTTTTGGCTGCCAATTGGATCGCTTCGGTAGTTATAAACGAAATGTCTGTAGCCTCGCTCACCTTGGTTTCAAGATCGAAGGAAGGTGTGGTTTGTCCTAGCACAAATTTCCCGGTGTATTCTTTTTCTTGCGCCATAAATTCATCGATGCGCTTGGTCATTTTGCCGGTGCAGATGATGAGCAGGCCCGTAGCAAGCGGATCGAGGGTGCCGGCATGGCCAACCTTTTTTGTTTTGAGTTTGTAACGCAGTTTGTTCACCACATCAAACGAAGTCCAGCGAAGTGGTTTGTTGATGAGCAGCACTTGGCCTGCCGCGGCTTCCATTAAATAATTGAAAAACTGATACCGGAATAAAGCAAAATGAGAATGGTCAGCCCCAGTACGATGCGGTAATATCCAAACCATTTAAACCCGTGCTTCGATAACAATTGAATAAACGATTTGATGGCGATCAACGCCACCACGAAGGCCACCACATTGCCAACGGCAAGCAACGTAATTTCTTCTTGGCCAAAATTATTTCCTGTTTTATAAAATTTTAAAAGTTTGTAAGCAGTGGCTGCAAATAGGGTTGGCACGGCCAAAAAAAATGAAAACTCTGCGGCCGATTTTTTAGAAAGCTTTTGCGTGAGCCCGCCAATGATCGTGGCAGCCGACCGCGACACACCGGGCAAGAGGATGGCAAGGCACTGGAAGAAACCAATTTTTAGTGCGGACAATGTTGACGGTTCTGTTTGCTCTTCGTTGGCATTTTTAAAAAACCTATCGATGAACAAGAACACAATCCCGCCAAGGACCAGCATGATCGCCACTACTTCTACACGTTCAAGCATTTGATCGATGTAGTCGCCCAACAAAAAACCAAAAACCATGGACGGGATAAAGGCCACAAAAAGTTTTACATAAAAATTGAGGGATTGGAAAAAACGTTTCCAGTACAAAACAAGCACCGAGACGATTGCGCCAAGCTGAACAGCTACTGTAAACGTTTTCACAAACGAATCAGAGGCAATGCCCATCATGGAAGACACAATGATCATGTGCCCTGTAGAAGACACAGGCAGAAATTCCGTGAGGCCTTCTACCACCGCCAAAACGATCGCCTCACCAATAGACATTACTTGCTTTCTTTTTCAGGTGCCTGTAAAATGGCAAAAATGCCAATGACAAATCCCATGAGCACAATGATGGGGCCAAGGGTGATGCCCAAAAATCCAAACCCGTGTGGCTCTTTGTCTAACGACATGATGGTAAACCCAACGATGAGGGCCACCACGCCAGTGATCATCCATTGATAATTCTTTTTTCCGAAAGGGAGCTTGTTCATTTTTGATTCAATAAAGTTCGTCTAAAGATAGTTTTAAATATTTGTTCACCGCGCGGTAAGAACTGACCAACGCCACCAACACACCAAGCAGCAGGAGCGAGGCCATCAAGGTGAGAAGTCGGTCGTTATTTTGGATCAGTTTTAGTTCTTCGATTCGCTTCGAGGCAAAAGAAATCAATGCGATCAAAAGTGAAGAAGCAAGAATTCCCGAAAGCAGCCCATGCAAAGAGGCACGCAGCAAAAACGGTTGTTGAATGAACCAGCGTTTGGCGCCCACCAATTGCATACTGCGGATAAGGAAGCGCTGCGAGAACAATGCCAAGCGCAACGTGTTGTTGATGAGCAGCACCACGATGAGCAACAGCACGGCCACAAGCCCCATCAACGCCAACCCGATTTGCGTAATATTTTTATTGATTGATTCGATCACGTTTGCCTCGTAGTGAACTTGAAAAACGCCCGGCATCTTCCCCACTTCATCTTTGATCTTGGTAAGGTTCAATTGGCTTTGCCATGCCTCGCCCACGCGAACGAGGTAAGCATCGTGCAATGGGTTTTCGCCAAGAAATTTCTTGAAGTCTTCACCCGTCTCTTTGATGAATTGCTTGGCCGCTTCTTCTTTTGAAACAAATTGAACGGAAGGGCTTTGCTTGGAGACAAAATATTTAGCGGACAACTCTTTTTCGATTTTGACCTGAGCCTCGTTTGAGAGTTGACTTTTTAGGTAAACTTGAATTCTAATATTTTCCTTTACCGATTTTTCAAGTTCTTTTGAATAGATCACCAAGGCTCCAAACACACCAATAACAAAGAGCGCCAACGTGATGCTGGCCACCACACTGAAAGAAGGATAGCTGCCCAATTTCTTTTTGCGCGCCTTGAATTTCACTTCACTATTCATGATGGTAAAAGTAATTGAAATGGGTTTAAAAAATAAGCCCTTCGGTAGGGAAGGGCTTATTTTGTTTAGGGGATTCTCAATGGCTTCGGAACTCTCTCAGTTTTCTGATCAACTGTGCATCCCTGATAAGTTGTAGCGGTGCGATGTTGGTTTGCTTTTCGTTGAGCAAGTAATAATTCTCTTTGTAGAATAGGAACAATGAATGGGTGCTCCCGGTTACTTCCAAAATTTCATAAAGACCTTTATCAAAAGTTCCGTACAGGATCAGTTTGTTTTGGCTGAACTGATAGTGGAAGAAATATTTCTTGTTGGTATCGTTGGTCTCAACGGCTACGCGCGAAGCCACCACTGCTGGCTGACTTTTAGAAGTACGCACATCGGTGGGCTCTTCTTGAGTTAGCTCTTCGGTTGGGTCCATCACGTCAATCTTGGGCTGTTGCTTGGGTTTAATGGTGGTCACTACTTTTTTCTTTTCTTTGGCTGGCTCGCTCACGGAAGCCGCTTCTTTCTTTTCGTTGCCTTCAATTTTTGTGACCGCTACTGTGGGCTTTTCAATTATCTTTTCTGAAATAGGTTTCTCTGTTTTTATTTCATTCGACACAGGTTTTTTCCAAGGCTTGAAATAAAATAAAGTTCCTGTAATAATTACACCCGCAGTGATCACACCAGCAGCAATTTGCCCTGCCGATGCGCCCGCTTGCATCAGCCCACCCACAGGCACTTGGTTGAGCATGGCTTTGAGCTCGGTCATGCGCGCCTTCTTCACACCCTCAATGATCTGCTTTTGCAAAGCAACATCATTTTGTAGCGATGGGTCAGCTTGCAACTTTTGTTCAAACGCTTGCTTCTCGGCTGCGTTGAGCTTTCCAGAAACATACCCTTCAATCATTTCGAAATTTTCCATTGGTTAATCTAAAAAGTCCTGCTCAGAATATTGAGCCTTCACTAGTTCATCTAATTTTTTTTTGCACTTATATTTTTTAGTCTTGGCAGTATCGGTGTTGGCAAACCCCAACTTATCGGCAATCTCCTGCATCGACATCTCCTCAAAGTAATAATACATCAACACTTTACGGCATGTTTCCCCCAGTTGATCCATACACTGCGCTATTATCTTCTCGCGCTCTGGCTTATCCATATCCACGATAACCGGAGTATCCCGTTCTTCGTTCGACAATCTTTTCTTTCGGTCTAATTCCTTTCTCCACAGGTTTTGACAAACGCTGTAGATGTACGTACTCATTTTGGAAGTGAGCACCAAATTGCCCGATCGTGCCTTCTGCCAAAAAACAACCAGCGCATCTTGGTACACGTCCCTCGCCTCATCCTCCGTTCCACTGTTGGTGACTACCAGCTTTGTCATCATGCGGTAGTACTTTTTGTAAACGATCTCAAGCGCTTTCTCGTCACCATTTTTGATACGATCGAAGATCTCTACCTCGTCTAACTGCGAACTTATTTTGAATACGCGTAACGCCACGATTGGTAACCTTTAGTTATAAAATTTGAATTATTATCAGGCCAGTGTCTTTTTATCAGGGTCGAGTTGCCAATCTCACCCACGACTGGGTACGGTAAAACGGGCCCCAGTAACCACGCACTTTCAAAACGTTGTCTTCCATCCATATTTTGCACCGATAGACCTTGCCGTTTTCGGGATCAAGAATGCTGCCACCAGCAAATGCACTTCCGTCTTTTGCCAACTCTTGTAAGATTTCCATGCCGATCACTTTCTTTTGAAACCGAGGGTCATCGCTGGCGCACTTGCCGCAGACGGGGTCAGGGTCTTCGCCTGGCTTTGAGTGGATCATCGCCACCTTGCCAAAGAGCTTCCCACTGCGCTCGGTCAACTCAATAACCGAGCGTGGCTCGCCCGAAGTGTCATCGAGCGTTGTCCATTTGCCAATGATTTGTGCTTGTGCCTGAACGCTGACAATTGTGAATACGGCCAGGATACTTCTCAACATTATTCTACTATTTTTTGCCAAAGTAGTTCTTTTACATCAGCACATCAACACTTGTCCAACGAAGCTTTAGCGAAGGTGGATCAAACCGCAAATTGTTTTTTCAAAGCTTGCCAAAGGTTTTTCTTGGCTTCATCATTTTGCAGCAGCGCGCTCAACTTTTCGGCAGCAACAATCTTCACGCCATCGGCCTGGACCAGCTCATAAAATGAAATGCCTTTGATCGGTTCGCCAAAGTAGATTACCTGCTGTGGCTTTTGCGGCCACTGCGAAAGATCAAACGAAGGTTGGTATTTCACCGTGACCGAATCCAACGAATGGCCAATCGATTTTAAAATTTTTGTGAGCAATGTTTTTTCATCACTGCCAATTTTTTTCCACGGCTGATCTATAATGATGGTAGGGGATGGGGCAATTTCGAAAAGTTCTTCCGTAAAAATTATTTCTGACAGCACGGGGTGAAGTTCCATCCGATCAATTTTCTTTAATATCAAAAATGGACTTCAGTTCGTTGGCTTCTTCTGGCTTCATGCGGCCCGACAAGATCAGGCGCAACTGTCTTCTGCGCAACGCTCCTTTGTACAATTCAATTTCTTCGTCTGTCTCTGGCGCCACTTCTGGCACTTCCACAGGGTTTCCATTTTTATCGACTGCCACAAAAGTAAAATAGGCCGAGTTGCTGGCCACTTTTTTTCCTTCCGGGATATTTTCGGCATCGACATCTATGCGGATTTCCACTGATGAATTGAACGACCGCGTGGCCTTGGCACGAAGCGTGACCACGTTGCCCAATTGAATGGGCGACCGAAAAGAAATATTGTCCACCGAAGCAGTCACCACAATGCTATTGCAATGTTTCTGCCCGGCAATGGCCGAGACCACGTCCATCCAGTGCATCAGCCGTCCGCCCATTAGGTTGTTGAGTGTGTTGGTATCGTTGGGCAGCACGAGCTCGGTCATGCTCACAAAAGACTCGCGTGGTGATTTTTTCTTGCGTGACATGGGAGTTGTTTTTTCGTAAAAATATTAAAACCTAAGTTACTGTGTACTACAAACCTCTTGCAACATAAATTTAATTGAGAATCCTACGTTTATAAGAATCGGTACCATGATCGGTTCAATGTAAACGCTGATTGATCGTGCCTTGATCACTTCGATGCTTGACTTAATCGGAAGAAGCCCTACTCATTTCGCTCGATAGGTAATGCGATAGCCTTTTAGGGGATCTCTAAAAACTCCTTGTACCCTTCTCTTCTGGAGAAGGGTGAAGGGTTGAGGTAATAAAAGATAGGTTTTTAGAGATGCCTTTATATTAATTTATGATGGCGTTGAGTGGCCCCAGGAGGCAATCTCCGGTTTTTACAGATTACACATTTCATAACTTACTTCTTTTTGTTTTAAAAATATTGGTCTAAAGTTGAAACATCGGGCTCATAACAGGTAATGATGATTGAATTCCTTATCGGCATTTTAGGCTACCACAATATGTTCATTACCTTTGTAAAAAAGAATATCATGGCTGAATTATTGATAGCAGAATTTAAAAACAAGCACGAAGCGGAGCTGGTGGCACAGCTTATCGGCACTATGCACAAGGCCAAGGTATTGCAAAAAGGTAAAACCATCACGTGAAGCTCACATGAACATGTCAAAGCATAAAGTTTAAAGCAAAAGGACTTCCTTTTATCTTTGAGCTTTATGCTTTTTAGTTAAAACATTTATTTTTTGCCATTAGCTTTTAGCCTCAGACTTTTATTAATTTACACGGTATTTTTGCCCAAAACCCGAGCCTAACCCCGTATGGAAATATTCCTCAAAGCAGATACTTGGCTTGCGCTGCTCACGCTTTGTTTTCTCGAGATCGTGCTCGGCATCGACAACATCATTTTCATTTCTATTGTCTCCAACAAGCTGCCCGAAGAGCAACGGCAAAAGGCGCGCAACACGGGGTTGTTCTTGGCCATGTTTGTGCGCATTGGTTTCCTGATCGGCATTACCTGGATCATTGGGTTTAAAGAGCCACTGTTTGCGGTAAATGATTTCGTGCCACAATGGATCGTAAAATTCATGGGCTTCCATGGCGAGCATGCCTTTAGCGGCCGCGACTTGATCTTGGGGTTTGGCGGGCTGTTCCTCATCGCCAAAAGCACCATGGAAATCAACCATGAGATGGAGGGAGAGGAGAGTAGAAATGGCAGCAAAAAATCGGCCGTGCCCACAATGACCGCAACCATTTTACAGATTATCCTGCTCGATATTATTTTCTCGTTTGATTCCATCCTCACTGCGGTGGGCATCGTGAACGAAGTGATTATTATGATTTTGGCCGTGATCGTTTCCATTGGTGTGATGATGTTTTTCTCAGGGTCTATCAGCAAGTTCATCCAGCAACATCCTTCCATGGAAGTGCTGGCACTCGGCTTCCTGATTCTCATAGGGTTTATGTTGTTCATCGAGGCCTTGCATTACCCCGTGCCCAAGGGGTACATTTATTTCGCGGTGGCGTTTTCGTTGTTGATCGAGCTCACTAACATACGCGTGGTGAAGAAACGAAAGTCGGATCCCGTGAAACTGCACAAGCCCTTTACGGGAGACGACCTTGTAGGTGCTAAAGATGCTGATGCGATGACCTACAGCAGCGACCTCAGCTACCCGATCGGGAAATTTCAAGCAAAGGAAACCTACACTACGGATGAACTTAAAAATTTGATTGCCCGCATCGAAGCGTTGCCTGCAAAGTTGGAAGAGGCGGTAAAAAATTTGTCTGACAAGCAAAAAGATACCCCTTACCGCGATAGTGGCTGGACGGTGCGGCAGGTGGTGCACCATGTCGCTGACAGTCACATGAACGCCTACATTCGCCTGAAGTGGGCACTCACCGAAAGTACACCGTTGATCAAAGCCTACGACCAGAAAAGTTGGGCAGAGACACCCGATGCAAAAATGCCGGTCGATCTTTCGCTTAGTGTGTTGAAGTCGCTGCACACGAAGTGGACGGGCATGCTGAAAGAGCTGAAGCCAGACGAGCTTATCAAAGAATTCATTCATCCCGAAACACAAAAACACATTCGCATCAATCAGTTGATCGACACGTATGCTTGGCATGGCGACCACCACTTGGCACACATCAATTCGTTGAAGAGACGGATGGATTGGTGATTCGTGTTGTCATTGATTAGGCTACCAAAGCTGCTTCATTTTTCATCGTATAACCCAATTGGCTCATTCGTTGTTCGCAGTCTTCCCAGAGCAATCCAAAATTATTCACATCGCCAAGCCCCAACTTGCCAAGGGTTTTCATAATTTCTTTTTCGCTGTCAGGTTCAAAGCCACCTTTCATAAGAGCGATCTCCGACCAGTCCCACTAATTGAGCCAAAGTCAATTGCTGGGTCATGTAGGATAAAATCTGTTGCGCCATATTTTATGGGGCTCTCTAAAAACTCCTTGTACCCTTCTCTTCTGGAGAAGGGTGAAGGGTTGAGGTAATAAAAAGATAGGTTTTTAGAGATGCCCTTATTTTAAATCATCGCTTTATAATTTTTGATGGCTTTGTCTGTCGAATCCAGAAATGATGTTTGATAATTTGAAGTATGTCCTTGTTAAGGTAAATAATAAATTGATTCCTATCTTTGAGGTATCACATTTATCAATAGAAAAGCCCGCATCCAAAAAAATGTACTTATCACCGTGGTTTCTTTTCAACGCTCATTTTGAAACCATTTACCCCTCACTTTTTAGAAAAGTAAAACTCCAAGAATACCAACGCGAGCGTATTGCCACGCCCGACAATGATTTTCTGGATTTGTATTGGCTAAAGCAGAACTCAAAGAAACTGATAGTCATTTCGCATGGCCTCGAGGGCAATGCTCATCGCACGTACATCAAGGGAATGGCCAAATTTTTTTTTAGAA